>JBDTMC010000110.1:0-18718 GCA_039934475.1 Bryobacteraceae bacterium
GGAAGCGCCGTTGAATGAGCTAGTGGCGCCATTTCAGAAGAAGCTGCTGGAAGAGCGCATCCTGATGCTGCCACCGGATGTGCAGGCGGTTGTACGGAAGGCGGAGAAGGAACGGACTCCGGCGGAACGCAAGATCTACGACGACTATCAGCCGGTGCTGCGGATCGACCCTCCGAAAATCGCTGAGATCATGAGCCCTGAGCAGCGCGAGCGGCACAAGGAATTGTCCGCGCGCGTGAAGGCATTGAAAGCACCGGCCGATCTTCCGGTGTTTTGGACGGTGCATGAAGATCCGAAGAGGATGGAGGCAAAGAGCTACATCCTGTTGTCGGGCGATCCGGAGAAGAAGACGGTGGAAGTGCAGCCGGGGTTCCCGTTGGCTCCACCGAACACGGATTTCACGCTGGGACGGCGGCAGGTGTTCGCCGATTGGTTGACCAGTGATGCGAATCCGTTGTTTGCGCGGGTGGCGGTGAACCGGTTGTGGCAGTGGCATTTCGGCGAAGGGATTGTGGCGACCGTGAGCGATTTCGGCAACGTTGGGGAGAATCCCTCGATGCCGGAGTTGCTGGACTGGTTAGCGAGCGAGTTCAAAGCGGGTAAGTACAGCATGAAGGCGATGCACCGGCTGATGGTTACCTCCGAGACGTACAAGAGGGAGTCTGCGGGGCCAGCGGCACTGATTTCGTCGAATGCGAAGATCGATCCGCGAAACCGGTATTTGACGCGATACGGGCTGAGGCGTCTGGAAGCGGAAGTGGTTCGGGATCTCGCCTTTTCGGTATCGGGGCAGATCGATCTGACCGTAGGCGGGCGTTCGTTCCGCGAGGGTCCTCCGCAATTCTGGACGGGGGGCGATACCGTAATCGGCGATTACGATACGAGAACGAACCGGCGCGGCGTTTATATGGGCCGCGGCTTCCATGGGGATGTGGAGTTACTGCCGGCGTTTCTGCAAACTTTTGACGCCGACGATGGACGGCGGGTGTGTCCGCGGCGCAACCGGACGGTGACGGCGCCGCAGGCATTGGCGATGATGAACAGTCCAGTGATGCTAGAGCAGGCTGATCATTTTGCGAAGCGATTGCTGGAAGAGAGCCATGGCGAGATTGGCCCGGCTATCGAACGAGGGTATGTGACAGCGCTTTCGCGAAAGCCGACGCCGCAGGAGAACGATACGGCCTTGACGTATGTCGCCAACGATCCTCAAAGACTGCCAGGATTTACGTGGCTGCTGCTGAATCTGGATGAGTTCATTTACCTGCGATGAAGGCACTTACTGTTCCGCGGCGGCGCTTCTTATTCGAAGCGGGTTTAGGCTTTTTTGGATCGGCGATGGGGTACCTGCTGGCACAGCAGGGCGCACGCGAGGGGGCTCCAGCGGCTCGAGCGAAGTCGGTGATCTTCCTATTGATGTGCGGCGGCGTGAGCCACATCGATACGTTTGACCCGAAGGACAATAAGCTGGCGGGGAAGATGATCGACGCCGTTGGCTTCGGCGACAACATGGCGCCGATGTTGCGGCCGGTGATTCACTCGGCGCGAACGTGGAAGAACTACGGCCAAGCGGGAATTCCGGTATCCGACTGGTTCCCGCATGTGGGCGGAGTGATCGATAACATCGCCGTGGTGCGTTCAATGTTCTGTCACGAGACGAACCACTCGCCGGCGGTGATCGAGATGGCGACAGGGCATCGGGACCGGTTGGCGGATCATCCGGCGTTAGGCGCATGGGTGTCGTACGCATTGGGTTCGGCCAACGAGAACCTTCCCGTTTTCGTGAACATGGGCCGTCCGTCGTCACCGGCGCAATTGAATGCCGGGTATCTTGGGGCCATCCACGCGGCGACGCCGTTCCGCGATGGCGACACTCCGATCGACAACCTCTATCCGCCGGCGGGCGTGAGCCGGGCGGAACGCGAGCGCCAGATGAAGGCGCTGGAAGAATTGAACCGCGCGTTTCGCGAGCAGCACGCGATTGAATCCGACATCTCGGCGCGTTTGAAATCGTATGAGCTAGCGGCGCGGATGCAATTGGAAGCTCCGGGCGTTGTGGATTTGAGTCACGAGCCGCAAGCGGTGCTCGACTTATATGGCATCAATGCCGAGCCTACGGATGCGTATGGACGGCAACTGCTGCTGGCGCGGCGGCTGGCTGAGAAGGGTGTGCGTTTCGTCCAGGTTTGCCACGGCGGCGGCGGCAACGGGGCGTGGGACGCGCACGGCGATATGGCGACACATGAGCCCTTGTGCCGCCAAACCGATAAACCGATAGCGGGTCTGATTGCGGACTTGAAACAACGCGGCATGTTGGACAGCACGCTGGTGGTTTGGGCGAGCGAGTTTGGCCGCACACCGTGGTCACAGAATACGAAGGGCCGCGATCACAACCCGCGAGGATTCACTGTATGGATGGCCGGAGGCGGCGTGAAGGGCGGAATGATTCATGGCAGCACCGATGAGGTGGGCTACAAGGCCGTGGAGAATCCGCATTACATCAGCGACCTGCAGGCCACGGTCCTACATCAGATGGGACTCAACCACGAGCGCATGACGATTGACGTGAACAGCCGTCCGATTCGATTGATCGAGCACGGCTTTGGTCCCATCAAAGACATTTTGAGTTAGCCCGGAGGATTTCCTTGAAGCCATTACGCGGAATATTCGCGCCCACTATCACCGCCTACCATGCTGATGAGTCGATCAACACTCAAGGCACACGGGAGTACGTACGCTTCCTTTTGAGTGAGGGAGTGGACGGATTGACACCGCTGGGAAGCGCCGGGGAGCCCTGTGCTTTGACCATGCGGGAGCGTATGGATTTGTTGGAAGCCATCATTGAGGAGAACGCCGGCAAAGTGCCGCTGTTCGCCGGTACGGGCGATTACAGCACGGCCTCGACAATCGAGTTAAGCCTGCATGCGAAGAAGCTGGGCGCCGACGGCCTGATGCTGCTGACGCCTCCGTTTCTGAGGCCTCCGAAGAAGGACGTCCTGAATCATCTGCGCCGCGTGCGCGATAAGGTGGGGCTGCCGATGATGGTGTACAACGTCCCCGTGCTTACGGGCGTTGAGATCACCCCAGCCGAAGTGAAAATGCTGCGGGACGAGGATGTCATCCATGCGGTGAAGTGGTCGCATGTTGAGGTGAGCCGCATTCACGATACGCGGTTGCTGTGCGGACCCGATTTTCCGATCTTCGCGGGTATCGATGTCATCGCCTTTGAAGCATTGGCCGTAGGCGCGGATGGGTGGATCAGCGGGCTGCCGATGATTGTGCCGAAGCTGGCGGTGCGCCTGCACCGGTTGCTGACTTGCGAGAAGAACCTGGATGCGGCGCGCGAGCTGTGGTACAAACTGCTGCCGATCATTCAACTGGAGTACCGGGCAATGGGGAGCGATGCGGGCGACCCGCACTGGCTGGCGGTGTGCCGTGAATCGGCTGCATTGCGCGGATTGCCGACGGGTTCGTCGCGAGCTCCACTGACGCCGGTGACGCCGGATGTGAGTGAGGCGCTGAAGAAGATATTGACGGAACTGGGTGAGATCTAGATGAAGATCGTGAAGGTAGAAGTATTTCTGACCGCAGCGGTATGGCGGAACTTCCTGTTTGTGAAGCTGACGACAGACACCGGCATTGTGGGATGGGGCGATGGCACGCTGGAATGGAAGGAATGGCCTGTCCGCGAGCTGATCCTGGATTATGCCAAGCGCTATGTGATCGGCCACAATCCGTTCGATATCGAAGACCTGTGGTTCAAGCTATATCAGATTGAGCACAACACCGGACCGATCATGTTCGCGGCGATGGCGGGGATTGAGACGGCGATGTGGGACATTGTCGGCAAGGCCGTGGGGCAGCCGGTGTATAACCTGATCGGCGGACGTGTGCGCAACCGTTTGAAGGTTTATGCCAACGGTTGGTATGCGTACGAAGGCGACTTGGGGAAGCTGGCCGCGCGGGCGCAAGAAGTGGTGAGCCGCGGATACCAGTCGATGAAGTTCGATCCGTTTGGGCCGGGCGGGCGCGAGCTGACGACAGCGCAGTTGCGGCAGGCGTGCCTGGTGGTGGATACCGTGCGCAAGGCCGTGGGCGACGATATCGACTTGCTGTTGGAGTTCCACGGACGCTTTAGTCCCATCATGGCGCTGGAGGCGATTCGCGCGATGGTGCCCTATCGTCCGGGGTGGTGCGAGGAGCCGATACCGGCACATAACCATGAGTCGATGGCGCAGGTGGTGGCGGCGTCTCCGTTGCGCGTGGCGACGGGCGAACACACGTATAGCCGCTTCGGGTTTCTCGATCTGCTGGCGCGTAAAGGCGCGCATGTTATCCAGCCGGACCTGGTCTATTGCGGCGGTCTGATGGAGACGAAGAAGATTGCCGCGATTGCGGAGACGCATTACGTGAGCGTGGCTCCGCACAACTGCCGCGGGCCGCTGGGCACGGTGATCGCGATGCATTTGTGCGCCAATATTCCTAACTTCGACATCCTGGAGACGTTTGAGGATTACGATGTGCCGTGGCGCTGCGATCTGACGCCGGGGACACCGCGGGTGAGGAACGGTTACTACGATTTGCCTACGGGGCCAGGTTGGGGTGTGGACGTGGATGAAGCTTTGATTGCGGCGCACCCGGAGGATCCGGGGGCGAAGCTCAATATGTTCGGCGATGGGTGGGAGCAGTTGATGTGCCGGTAGACTGAAATTTTGTGTTTTGTAAATCGGTTATTGGCGGGGGTGGTAAGTGTACGCCTGGATACGGCGGCCATCGGTGCGGATGGTGATGAGGCCGTCGAGGTCGGTGCGCAGGACTTGCACGTGGCGGTCTTCCAACTCCGCAATGATGGCTGGATGAGGCAGATGGTAGCTGTTCTCAAAACCGGCGGAGATGAGGGCGAAGGCGGGGTGAGCGGCGTCGAGTAAGTGAGGCGTGGACGAAGTACGGCTACCGTGATGGGCCAGCTTAATCACGGATGTCGGTAGGACGGTGTACGTGTTCTCCATTTGGCGCTCGGAATCACCGGTGAGGAGAAACGATTGGGTGCCGTAAGTGAGGCGGAGGACGAGCGAATCGTTGTTATGGGGGGTTGCGGCGGGTTGGTAGTCCGATGGGGGTGAGAGGACTTCGATGTGGGCTCCGCCGTAGTCAAAAGCCGCGGCGGCGCGCCAGGGCTTCACTTGCGTACCGGCGCGGGCGGCATGCTGCAGGACATTCTTCCAGGCGGTGGTTTCGGGGGTAGCGCCTGTCCAAAGCTGGCGCGGATGGAAGTTATCAATAATAGCGGGGAGGCCGCCGGCATGGTCGTCATGACCGTGGGTGGAGACGATGACATCGAGGCGGCGAATGGAGCGCGTCCAGAGATAGGGCGATACAACGTCTTCGCCGATGTCGAGGTTGGAGTGGCGGGGGCGATTGCCGAAGGAGGCGATACCGCCGCCATCGACGAGCATGAGTTGGCCGTCGGGGAAGGCGACTAAGAGACTCTCGCCTTGGCCGACGTCGATGGCGGTGAGTTCCAGCGCGCGTGGAGCGACGGCGGGCGGGAACGGGTGGATCAGCATCGTGGCAAAGGCGGCGACGGCCAGGGCAAGGGCGGCCCACCGCCAGCGGGTCTTGCGGCGCATTCCGGCAAACCCCAACAGCAACCCCAGTGAAAACACAATGGCGAGCCACACTGGCGGATCGGGGATGCGGAACCCTGTTTCGAGGTTGACGTGGGCGTCTACCACGCAGCGGGAAAGCCAGAGGCAGAAACGGGCGGCTTGCGCCGGCAGACTCCAGCCGGTGGCGATGGCGAGGAAGCCGGCCGGGACGACGAGTTCCATAAGCGGGACAACCACGAGGTTGGCCGTGAGGCCGGTCCAGGAGAGGCGGTGGAAGTAGAAGATCATGGGCAAGGCGAGCCCGAACTGGACGACGGCGGAGAGGACGAAGAGCTCCCAGGTGAAGAAGACCAGACGTACGAGGAGGGAGATGGCGGCGAGTGGCCACCTGACGGCGAGGCGGGTCCAGAGAGAGACGGCTTCGGCGGCGAGGCGGAGTTCGACGCGAAATTGAGCGACCTTGGGCGTGAGGCGGAGGTCGCGGCCGGTGTCATTGAGCCAGCGGAGCCCTCTGGAATACGGTGCGGAGGTGGCGTCCAAGAGGGGGACGGCGAAGGCTCCGATCATGGCTACGCAGAGGAAGGAGAGCTGGAAGCTGGGGTCGAAGATCTGCTCCGGATCGAAGGCGACGTAGGCGATGGCGATGGCGGCAAGAACGTTGAGGATGCGGGCGCGGCGGTAGAAGAAGCGAGCGGCGAGGAAGAGGGTGAAGCCGCCGGCTCCGCGGACTACGGGCGCGCCCATACCGGAGAGCGCGGCGTAGATCCAGGCAAGGATGACGGCCAGAGTGAGCGCCCCAAATTCACCGAGTGGCAGGAAGCGTAGAACGAAGAGCAGGACAGCGGCGAGCACGGTGATGTGCATGCCGGAAATGACCAGGGCGTGGTAGGTGCCGGTGCGGCGGAAATTTTCGGTCCAAATCTTTTCGAGCGAACTGGCGTCACCGATGAGAGTGGCTTTCATCATGCCCGACGCCCAGGGGTCATGAGGGTAGAGAGCGTCGAGGCGATCGAGGCAGAACTGGCGGAGACTAAAGAGCCAGGACTGGTAGCGGCTGCCACACTCACCGGAGAGAGGCGTGACGGAGGACGAAGTGACCGTCCAGAAGATGTTCTGGCGGGCGAGCCAGCGGGCGTAGTCAAAGGCTCCCGGGTTGCCGAAGTTGCGCGTACGCCGGGCGCGTCCGGTGACGTCCACCCGCTGTCCGTAATGAAGACGCGGCATGGGTTCGCCGTCACGGAGGTAGAGCGTGACGCGGGCGCGCGCGCCGGGTTCCAATTCGAGGGTGAACTGTTCGCGGTCAGCGAGGAACGCTGGCGGTTCAGCGACACAGCCGGTGAGGATGACTGTTTCGGCGGAGGCGGCGTCGAGGCTGGGCGGGGGGGGCGGGCGATGGAATTCGTAAAGTGCGGCGCCGGCGGTGGCAGAGAGCAACAGCGTGCAGACGAGAGTAAGGCGCGTGGAGTGGCGGCGGCGCGCGGCGAACAGAAGAAGGCCGAAGCCAGCGGCGCTGAAGGCGAGCTCGGCAAAGGAGAGGGGCGCCGCCCGGGCGAGTACGATGCCGGCGGCAAGGGCGAACATTGGCGCCAGCAGCGGTTCCCGCACGTGGATGTAGTTAGCGGACGGGGGGGATTCTCTCACTGCGGGAAAAAGCGTATGATGATGGGCCAGAGGAATTCTAGTGTCTGAAACAGCAACAGAACCCGCGTTCGCGCTGGGCGATCAGTTGTCCGCCTCGGCCAATATATTCATTGACCCCGCCAGCGCCGTGAAGGATATGGATGGCAAGTATCCGTGGCTGGTGCCGGTGGTGATCACGTGTGTAGTGGGCATTGTGGCGGGGATGATCATTTCGCCGATCTCGGCCCAGATCATGCAGGCGAACCCTCCGGAGGGCATGACGCCCGACCAGTTGGAAAAGGCGCTGTCGATGACGGCGATGATCGGGAAGGTGATGGTGGCCATTGTCCCGATTTTGACTCTGCTTAAGCTGGCAGTGCTGGGCGGTATCATGGCGGGGCTTTCAGCGATGCTGGACGTGAAGACTACCTTCAACAAGATGTTCACACTGGTGGCTTATTGCTCGCTAATCCCGATGCTGCAGGGGATTGCGGCTACGGTGGTGATCAAGGCGAAGGAAGGCCAGCTATCGAGTATGCAGCAATTACAGCCGCCGTTCGGCCTGGACCTGCTGTTTACGGAAACCAGCAAGCCGGTATGGGCGATTCTGAACTATTTTTCGATCTTTACAATCTGGTATCTGGTGATTTTGGCGCTGGCGTACTCGTTCATGACAGGAGCGAGCCGGACGAAGGCGATTATGGCGATTACGCCCATTTGGGTTCTGTCGCTGTTGTTTTCCATCGCCGGTGCGGTGTTCCAAAGGTAACGATGGCTACGCGCAAGAAGCCGTTCGAAGGCGAAAAAGAAGTTAAGCGCATCGCGCGTAAACGCGTGGGGACGGTACCGCCGGGGCGGCCGATTGTGCCGAAGCGCGATCGGAAGAAGCCCAAGCATAAGACGCCTCCTGGGGAAGAGGCGTAGACCGCTCGACTGCTGGTACGCTGGCATCTACTATGCCTGTGGCCATTCCGGTGTTGGCGCTGCTGCTGCTGGCAGGCGCAGCGGACGAACGAGTTCTTTTCAACGGCAAGATTTTCACCGCGGAGCCATCGCATCCCTACGCCGAAGCGGTGGCGATCCGGGGCGACCGGATTGTTGCGGCGGGCAATCGTGAAGAGGTGGTAAGAGCGGTTGGCAGCGGCGCGGAACAGATCGACCTGAAGGGCAATTTCCTGATGCCGGGGTTGATCGATAGCCATTCCCATGCGGTGTCGGGCGGCCTCTCCTTGATCTCCGCGACGATCGGGGAGGAGGCGAGTTCGGTAGAGGAACTGGCGGCGTTTGCGGCGGAAGCGGAGAAGAACGGGCGCGGCATGGAGGGAGATATCCTCGCCGTGAGCGGACTCCCTCTCGCCTTCTGGTCGAAGAATAAGGAGCTGAACGAGCGGTTCAATGCGGGGCATTACGCGAAGCTGCCAGTGCTGCTGGAGGGGATGGACGGCCATACGGCGTGGGCGAACCGGGCGCTGCTGCGGCGAGCGGAAATCGACAAACGATGGATCAGCGGCTTGGACGCCGTAGGCCGCGGCTACTATGGATTCGGACCGGATTTTGAACCAAACGGATTTCTGGTGGATGCCGGTGTGGGACGGGTGACGGCGGTGGTGCCGAAACCGGGCGCGGAGCGGATGCTGGCGGCCGGCCGGGCGATGGTGAAGCACCTGCATGGGCTGGGGATCACGGCATGGCTGGATCCGTCCACGGATGGTGCGACCGTGGGAACCTACCGCAAACTTGCGGAAGGTGGCGAGCTGAATTCGCATGTAGCGATGCTGCCGGTGATCTCCTTCCAGAGAGGGCACGCGGAGGAGCAGTTGGCCGACGCGCTGAAGACGCGCGAAGAGTTCCGGAACGTGGCGGACGTGAAAGTGGTGGGGATCAAAGTCTTCGCCGATGGAGTGTTGGAATACCCATCGCAGACCGCGGTGCTCTCAAAGCCGTACCAGCCGAGCGGCAGGAATGGCGAACTGCTGTTCCACCCGGCGGAGTTCGCGAAGATCGCCATTGCGGCCGATCAACGGGGAATGATCGTCCATGTTCACGCCATCGGCGACCAGGCGGTGACGGAGGCCTTAAACGGGATTGCGGCGGCGCGCAAGGCGAACGGCAACACCGGCTTGCCGCATACGATTACGCATCTGCAGTTGATCAGGCCGGACGATATTCCGCGGTTTCGCGAACTGGGCGTCATCGCGTCGTTCCAGCTGTATTGGGCGAGTGCGGGGACGGATGCGATCGATCTGGTGAAACCGTACATCGACCCAGCGTTATACGCGTGGCAGTATCCGGCGCGGTCTGTGCTGGACCAGGGTGGAGTGATTGCAGGGGCGAGCGATTGGCCGGTTTCGACGGCCAACGTGTTCCAGGCGATCTATCAGGCTGAAACGCGTAAGGGACCGGCAGGCGTGCTGGACGCGGGCCAGCGTGTGCCGCGCGAGGCGATGTTGTATGCGTACACGCGGAATGCGGCGCGGGCGTTAGGGGAACAGGACCGGATTGGATCACTTGCTGCTGGAAAACAGGCGGACTTTGCGCTGCTGGATCGCGATGTGCTGACCGTGGGGGCAGAAGAGGCGCGCGACACGAAGGTGCTGTGGACGATTGTGGGCGGTAAGACGGTGTTTGGGGCGAAGCCGTGATTTCGCTGGAAGGCAGGGGGCGCGGCCTGTAGCCATGCCCCCCACCGGGCAAGCCTTACTTGGCAGAAGTAAGGACGGTGATGATGAGATTGGCCTTAGGTGTGCCACGGCCGGTGACATAGTCGTATCCGGGGCCGGCGTTGCAGATGGCTCCGCAGGTTCCATTGTTACCGGAAGTGACGTCGTTGTAGTAGGAGGCCGGAACGGCATAGAGGTAGTTGTTGACGCGGCTGAGGGTAGCTTTGCCCGCGGCTACGCGCTGCGAATTCGCGATGGCAAAGATTGCCGACCACTGCGGCGCGGACATGCTGGTGCCACCCACTTGATACCAGCCCTTGGGAGACGTCGAATTGCACAGCACCGCCACGCCAGTGTTCGGATCGGCGTCGTAGGAAACGTCGGGCACCGTCCGGAAGCCGGTGGATTGCACGGAGTTCTGGAAAGCGGGTTCGGTCTCGACGGTGCTGATGCCGCCACCGCTGCCGTTCCAGGCGGTCTCACCGAGATAGCTGCCGTCCGTGGCGAGATTCAGCGTTGTGCCACCGACGGAGACCACAAACGGGGAGGCTGCTGGATACTGGGCTCCGGTGCCGCTGTCCCCGGATGAGGCGACGTAAGTGACACCTTGGGCTTTGAAGTACGCGTCGAAGCTTGCTTCATTGCTGGCTTCGGGGCCGCCCCAGCTCATTGAGACTACGGACGCGCCATTCTGAACGGCGACCTGAACCGCTTTGTACAGCGAGGAGTTGCCGTTGTTGGCGGCCTCGACGAGCATGATCTTGGCCTGCGGCGCGATGGCGTGAGCCCACTGGGTGTCGAGAGCTGCTTCGACGGCCCAACTGCTGTTATTGGCAGGCTTGGTACCAGTTGCGTAGATCACTTTAAAGCAGCCGTTGGCGGTGGTACAGGCCGGCAAGCCAAACTGTGTCGAAAAGGTAGCGAGGTCGGATTCCGCAGTGTTGTAGTTAAAGGCGTCCACAATGGCGATGGTTTGCCCGGCGCCCTGATTGGCAATCAGGTCGACGCCATAGCCGTGACGGAGCTGTGCCGGCGTATAGCCGGGTAGGGTTAATCCCGGGGCCAATTCGGTGGGCCTTTTGATGATGTGGATAGGAGGATTGGAGGTGCCTTGGGCGATATCGGTTCCCTTAACGGACTGAGCCGCCACGGGAATCACCACTGACAGCAACAGGCTGAGGGCATATTTGGAACTATTCATTGAAAGCAGATTCTCCTTCTGAGTGCGGACCGTTTGTGCAAGGAGACCGAAACGGTCATTGCCTTTGCCGCAAATGATCCAGTCAGAAGTTGGGTGCATTCGACCTTTTAAACGTTACAGCTAGGAAAGGTGTCGCGATAATGAAAGGTACTGCTAGTTCCAGCTGGAACGAGCGGGGAGGTGGAGCCCCGTTTAAGGCAGCTGGTAGGGGTGGGGAAAGAACCGCCGGTTGACGTGGTTTGCGGGGCCACCTACAATAGAGGCAGTCAGTTAGCATTACCAAAGGAGGCCGCATGAGGTCTATAGGTCTTCCTGAACTGTTGGTGATTCTCGGCGTCGCGGTGCTGCTCTTCGGCGGCAAGAAGATTCCGGAAGTGGCCAAGGGTTTGGGCGAAGGTATCCGCAACTTCAAGAACGCGTTGAAGAGCGAAGAAAAGGTCGACGAGAAGAACAAGGCCAACGTTTAAGAAGGCTGCCCGCAAGTTGGGCGGACTTCATCCCGGCTTCGAAGTCAGGACAGAAATGAAAAGCCCCGCGCTAAAAGACACGCGGGGCTTTTGCTTTTGGATGGAACGGCGAACTACTTCGCCTTTTTGGGCGGTACGATGGCGTCTTTCACGCTCTTCGCCACGCGGAACTTCACGACCTTCTTTGCAGGGATGGTGATTTTCTCACCGGTGGCCGGATTGCGGCCAATGCGCTTTTGGCGTTCCTGGCGGACGAGGCGTCCGATACCAGGAATGACGAACATCCCGTTCTTCTTGGTTTCGCGAACCGCGATGCTGGCCACGGTCTCCAAGAATAGCTTGGATACCTTATTGTTCACACCCGTCGCTTCGGCGAGTTCGCGAACTAACTGAGTCTGCGTCATTTTCGTAGGCGTTGTAGTTGCCATAGATTCTCCCTTCCGAGTTCTCACTGTCTACCGAACAAACCCGCCGGTGTTCATTTTCCGGCCGCTGCGTTTAAAACATAAACGAACAAATTTGTTCTGAAGATGCGTTTGCATCCACATGATAAGGCAGATTTGAACCCGGTGTAAAGGGGTAGGCGACGAAAAAACCCCTATTTTACGGGTTTTTTCGCAAGGGGCAAGGTTGGAAGGCCCGTAAAATAGGGGTTTTCGGCTATTCAAAGGGGCTTCAGGCCGTGCTGGCGACGGCTTGGGTGCCCGCCGCGGCGCGGCCGGAGGGCTTGGAAGCGGGCAACAGATCGAGGGCGGTGCGTTCCTGGCGTTCCAGTTTCTGACAGGTTTCGGGGTGTTCCTTGAGGAAGGTTCGGGCATTTTCGCGGCCCTGGCCGATGCGCTCTCCGCCATAGCTGAGCCACGAGCCGCTCTTTTCAACTATTCCAAGGGTGACTCCAGTATCGATAAGATCGCCTTCGCGCGAGATGCCTTCGCCGTGGATGAGGTCGATTTCAACCTCGCGGAATGGTGCGGCGACCTTGTTCTTCACAACCTTGATTTTGGTACGGCTGCCGGTGATCTTATCGCCATCCTTGATTGTTCCCGCGCGGCGCACTTCAAGGCGGACGGAAGAATAGAATTTGAGGGCTCGGCCGCCGGTGGTGGTCTCAGGATTTCCAAACACGACGCCAATCTTCTCGCGGATCTGATTGATGAAGATGAGCAGTGTATTGGAGCGGGCGACGACTCCGGTGAGTTTGCGGAGAGCCTGGGACATGAGGCGGGCGTGCAACCCAACATGGCAGTCTCCCATTTCACCATCGAGCTCCGCCTTGGGGACGAGGGCGGCGACGGAATCGACGACAACGATGTCGATGATTTGGGACTGCATGAGCGAGTGGGCGATTTCGAGAGCCTGCTCGCCGTTGTCGGGCTGGGAGATGAGTAGATTGTCGATGTCCACACCGAGCCGTTTGCAGTACGCGGGGTCGATGGCGTGTTCGGCGTCAATGAAGGCGGCCAAGCCGCCGGCACGCTGCGCTTCCGCAATGGCGTGCAGAGCGATGGTTGTTTTCCCGGAGGATTCGGGGCCGAAGATCTCGACCACGCGGCCGCGCGGAAGACCGCCGACACCGAGAGCCGCATCCAGAGAGACGGACCCGGTGGGGATGATGGGCACGGCGATGATTTCGCGCGAGCCGAGGCGAATGACGGTGTTGCGGCCGTATTGCTTTTCCAACCCGGCAAGGGTTGCTTCAATGGACTTCTGAGCGTCGGTCCTCAAGGCAGGCCTCCAAGAGAGGATGGTGGCCGGGGAGAAGAAAACGTCTCAAAAACCCGTGGGATGAAGTCCGCTCACGGTCGCGGCTGTTACTGGCGCCTTGGAGAAAGTAGTCCTTTACCTTGTCGAAGAGGCCCTTCTCTTGCGGCTCATTATCGACAGGGAGCAAGTCGCGCAACTGCTCAAAGAGCTTGCGCTGTTCGCGGCTGAGTTTCGTGGGCGTACGGACGTCGATGCGGACGATGAGATCGCCACGGCCGTGGCCGTTAAGGACTGGGACGCCTTTCCCGCGGATTTTGACCTGATGCCCGGGATGAGTACCTTCGGGGATCTTGATAGTTTCCAGACCATCGAAGGTGAGAATATCGACTTCGGTGCCGAGGGCGGCCTGGGCGACATTAAGGGGCACGACGCAATGGAGGTCGTTTTCGTGGCGCTCGAAGATGGGGTGTTCCTTGACGCGGAGGAAGACGTAGAGATCGCCGGCCGGGCCGCCGTTGTATCCGGGCTGCCCTTCCTCGCCGAGGCGGAGTTTGGCGCCGTTGTAGACGCCGGCGGGGATGTTGACCTTAAGCTTACGCTCCATGCGCTGGACGCCCTCACCGCGGCACTGGGTGCAAGGCCGGCGGATGATCTGGCCACGGCCTTCGCACTGGCCGCAGGTGCGCCGGATGGAGAGGAAGCTCTGCTGGTAAATGACTTCACCGCGGCCGCGGCATGTGGGGCAGACCGTGAGGCCGTCTTCCTTTTCGGCGCCAGTGCCCTTGCAACGCCCGCAGCTTTCCAGTCGCGGCACCTGAATATCGGCAGCGAGACCGCGCATGGAGTCTTCAAAGCCAATTTCAAGATCGTAGCGGAGGTCTTCGCCACGGCGGGCCCGATTGCGGCTGCGGCCGCCTCCTTGTCCGCCACCGAACAGATCGCCAAAGCCGAACAGATCGCCGAGGATGTCGCTGAAGTCGCCGAAGGCGTTCGGATCAAAGCCTTGTGGCTGTGAGGCGCCACCCTGGAGGCCGGCGTGTCCGAAGCGGTCATAGGAGGCACGCTTTTGGCCATCGCTTAATACAGAATAGGCTTCGGCCGCTTCCTTGAAGCGCTCCTCGGCTTCCTTGTCGCCAGGGTTCCGGTCAGGATGGAACTTCATGGCCAGCTTGCGGTACGCGGACTTGAGGTCAGCTTCGCCGCAGTCCCGGACGACGCCGAGAATCTCATAATAATCGCGTTTTGTCACAGCCACCCGCTTAGCCCCTTACGCCCACTTTAACCATCGCCGGACGCATCAGCCTACCCTTGAAATTGTAGCCCTTTTGATACGCTTCGAGAACAGTATTGTCATCCACTTCGTCTGTAGTTACCATCTCGACGGCGTGATGAACGTGGGGGTCGAAGGGTTTGCCGGTGGGGTCGATGGGTTCGAGACCCATCTTCTTGACGGCGTCGAGGGTGCGCTGATAGATCAGTTCCATTCCCTTGGCGTATTCCTTGTCCTGGGTCTCCACTTTGAGGGCGCGCTCGAAATCGTCGAGAACGGTGAGGAGAGGGCGGAGGGCTTCCATGCCGGCGTATTCGATGTACTCGGAACGCTCACGCTCCATGCGTTTGCGGTAGTTATCGAAATCGGCCTGACGGCGGAGGAGGAGGTTCTGGAGGTCGGCGTGGGCGGCGGCGAATTGGTCGCGTTCCGAAGTAACGGCGGCCAACTGGTCGACGGGATTTTGAAGATCGACCGTTGCGGCGTCCTCGGGCTGAGGCGAAAGGGATTCGCTATCGAAATTACTCATATCCATGTTTGGTTCCTGAGAAAAGAGACGTTTTAGGATGGAAGACCACCGACGGTCTGGCTGCACCGGATCAGACAGGGGGCCTCTGGATCGCCTCGCCCACGTGCTGCACCGCGGAGATCACCTTCTGATAGTCCATGCGCATATGACCGAGGACGGCGACCTTGGCGAAGATGCCGCCAGGGAGGACTACCGTGAGCCCGATGAGGGAAAGTTCCCGCATGCTGGGGTGGGCATCGCCCAAGCCAACGCGAACTGCGATTTCGCCGGAACGTGATTCCAGGAACTGATCGAGGAGCATCAGCAGCCGCTTCTTCTCTTCCAAAGCGCGGAAGAGTTCGCGCAACCTTTCCCGTGTGAGGTGAAGATCGAGGCCAATGAGATTGGACACGCCGTCCATGTGGACCTCAGGCGCAAGGCCGAGGTCGAGGAGCCCTTTTTCGAAGAGCACAGTGAGACGGCGAAGGATAGTGTCGTAAGCGGCGCTCTCTTCCTCAAAGCGGGAGATGAGTTCGCGACGCACGTCGGTAAGAGCCCAGCCGGCAAAATTCTGATTGACGTAGTTGCGGATGGAGTTGAGATCATCCTGCGTTACTAATTCCTCGAGCATAACGACCTGATTGCGGACCATGCGATCGCGCGTGACGACGATCATGAGGACGCGGCGATCGGGGATGCCGATCAGTTCGATGGAATCGAGGATTTGAGTTGTAGTGGGGATGGCGGCGGCGATGCCGACGTTGTTCGTCATCTCCGTGAGGATCTGCGACGAGAGTTCGACGCGGCTTTCCATGGAGCCGGCTTCGTTGAACTGGCTGCGGACGCGGTCGACTTCGGCGGCGAGGAGGCGTTTGGCGGCGAGAGACTGGACGTAGGAGCGGAAGGCCGTTTCGGTGGGCACGCGGCCGGCGGAAGTATGTGGCTGGGCGAGGTAGCCCATTTCGCAGAGATCGGCCATGACGTTGCGAATGCTGGCGGCGCTGAGGCCATCCCTGCGGCGGCGCGAGATGGTGCGCGACGCTACGGGATCGCCCGTTTCGATGTAGGACTGCACGATGGAGTGCAGGATCTCTGCAGCTCTCGGTCCCAACGCCACCTGTTTCATAGCTGAATGCTTGAGGGTAGCACCTCTATCCCTATTTTAGGTGGTGCGGGGGACGGGGTCAAATTGGGGTGCGAATTTTCCCGCGCGAGCGTTCTTGCTGTGGAGTACAATCAGCCTGATATGACATCCGAAAACGCATCAGTCGCCGCGCCCGAACCAACGGGCATGGGAGAGTTGTCGCGTCTGTCAGGAGTGTTCTTCGAACCTGGCAAGGCGTTTGCCGATATTGCGGCTCGCCCGCGATGGCTGGTACCGATGATCCTCATTATCCTTGGGATCATCGCTTTTAACGCCGCCTACGGTTCGCACGTTGGCTGGCGCACGTTAGTGATGGACCAGTTGGACACTCCCAAGGCGGCCGAGCGGATGCAGAGCATGACGGCTGAGCAGCGTCAGCAGGCCATTGCGATGCAGGAGAAGATCATGCCGTTCGTGTACTACATCGGCCCGGTCCTAATGCCGCTGGCGTTCCTGATGTCAGCAGGGCTGATGATGGGCATGCTGGCGACGATGTCCGGCGGGTTGCGGTTCAAACAAGTCTTTGCGATCACGTGCTATGCCGGACTGGTTGGGATTGTCGCCAACATCCTAGGGATCGTGGTGATGTTCCTGAAAAGCCCTGACCAGGTCAATTTCATGAATCCACTGGCGTTCAACCCGGCGGCATTCATGGATCCGAAGTCGAGTTCCAAGTTTCTCTACACTTTGGGGACGGGACTGGACCTATTTAAGATCTGGGGAGCAGTTCTCACGGCGATTGGGATCAAGGTCGCCGCCGGTAACCGGATCTCGTCCGGGGGCGCTGCCCTGGTTGTCTTTGTGCCATACGCGGTGCTGCTGTTGGTGGGAGCGACGCTCGCGGGGGCGTTCTCGTAGGCAGTACCTGGAATGATGGAACGCACCTTTCGACGGCCTTTGGAGTGACATTCTTCAGATAGCGTCGTTCAGTGATAAACTGATCGATGAGTCGTTGCAATGGCTTGCTCCTGATGTCGGCAGGCGGTTCAAGAAACCGCTCCCGGGAGTTAAACGCATTGCAAAGCGGGCGGTTAGCTCAGTCGGTTAGAGCACCTGCCTTACAAGCAGGGGGTCCCCAGTTCGAGCCTGGGACCGCCCACCACTTACAATCAAACACATACGAACACCGGAACTCTGGCGGGGAATCTCTTAGTGGAAGCGTAAGGGCGCCGCCGGGCCGTTACCGAGTGCCTCCCTGGCGGGCTTACCTCCCTACCCAACGCGATGTCTCTTCGACGAGTTCGACTTTGACGGCTTCGCCGCTGATGCCGCGCTGGAAGGCAAGCGGAAGTGCAGTCGTGCCCGCCCGAAGGGGACCGACGCAACCAAGCGTGGACTGGCTACGCCGGATCGGTCGTGTGAAGCAGGGTTTTGCCCGTCAGAGGCCGTAGGCGGGAGGGAGATCACAGGGATTTGACGGTATTCGCGTGTGTAACCGCAGGAACACTGTGAGTCCGCCCACATTGTTGGAGTAGCCATTCGGGAGTGGATTCGGGCCGGGATAAGCATCGACATAGCCGAGGTAGAGATGGGTCGCCGCCGGGGGAACCCAAAATCGTTGGTAGTCGCCGGTTCCGGTTCCCGTCAGACCATCGCCGATGAAGAATACTTGCCCGAGCCGCGGATGGAACTCTCTGATCCCGGTAGGAAAACCACCCATTGTGTTGTTGGTAACGTAAAACCGCAACGGCGGCGCCGGAGTCGTAGTAGGAGTGTCATCGAGAAACAGTCCCGTGAGGGCACCATAAAAATCAGTAGAGTCGAACCCTGAAACCCCTCCGATCGGATCCACGATGTGACGGGGCCCATTGCAGTCAGCCCCAGCGTTTGTTCCGTCCGCGGAGTACAATGCGCCAGCGCCGCACGACCACGAGCCCGTGACTATTGGGAAAGTGATGAAGTGGTTCTTGCCAGCAACGAAATCGAATTTTGCGGGTGACACGCCATCGCTTCCATCGTTGTATCCACCTGCCCGCCAGACATCCATCTTTGCGCTTACTACCAGATTCGCTGTTTTGTCAGGCGGATCCTGCGCGGGCGCTGGCAGGGTGAGCCCAAACGTTAAAACAAAGGCAGTGATGGCTTGTTTCATAGCGTCCATTTTTCCCCAATCCTTAACAACTTATTAAAGCTTCGGCTTAGTATATGAGACACAGAATTCGCTCGCAACTCGCGCCATGTAGATGTGAGCGGCATCATACGTACTGGCCGCTTGCATATCCACGCTGTGTCGCCTGCCGTCCGAATCCGTGACTGTTACGGTGTAACATCTACGATTAGGCAAATACATGGCGAATATTGAAAGGAGCTTACAACTGCCGACTCAGTCAAGCTTTTGGAAGAAGTCTGAGTGTCCTTCCCACAGCCGTCGCTAACATGATCTGGCAGGCCGTGGTGCAACGCCGTGTGCCGGAAAAATTAGGACAGGCACGGATTTCCTCCCTTGGGAACTCCCTTATTTACAGTAGCTTACCAGGGTCGGAAAATCGTGCCTGTTTGAATGTATAGGGGCGGAGATGAGAAAAGGTTCTCCTGAAG
>JBDTMC010000111.1:0-18699 GCA_039934475.1 Bryobacteraceae bacterium
GTGCAGCAGATGGTCCGTGAACTGTTCGGCAAGGAGCCGAACAAGAGCGTCAACCCCGACGAAGTGGTGGCCGTCGGCGCCGCGGTCCAGGGCGGCGTGCTCGGTGGCGAAGTGAAGGACGTCCTGTTGCTCGACGTCACGCCTCTCTCGCTCGGCATCGAAACCCTCGGCGGCGTGTTCACCAAGCTCATTGAGCGCAATACAACGATCCCGACGAAGAAGAGCGAAGTCTTCTCCACCGCGGCTGACAGCCAGACGTCTGTCGAGATCAAGGTCCATCAGGGCGAGCGCGCCATGGCCCGCGATAACCGCCAGTTGGGCGTCTTCCATCTGGTGGGCATCCCGCCGGCTCCGCGCGGCGTCCCGCAGGTTGAGGTTACGTTCGACATCGATGCCAACGGCATCCTCAACGTGACCGCGAAGGATCGCGCCACCAACAACGAACAGAAAATCACGATTACCTCGTCCAGCGGTTTGAGTAAGGATGAGGTCGACAAGATGGCGCGTGACGCCGAATCCCACGCCGCCGAAGACCAGAAGCGCAAAGACGAAGTGGATGGCCGCAACCGCGCCGACAGCATGGTGTACCAGGTGGAAAAGATGCTGAAGGACCACGGCGACAAGATCGACGCCTCCGACAAAACAAACGTCGAAAGCGCTCTCGATGAGGCCAAGAAGGCCATCGCTGAAAACGCCGGCGTGGAACGCATCAATGCCGCCGTGGACAAGCTCACCCAGGCCAGCCACAAGCTGGCGGAAGCGATGTACAAGTCGCAAACGCCTCCCTCGGGTGGTCCGGCCGGTCCTGCGGGCGACGGTCAACCTGCCGCCGACCCGAAGCCCAAGGACAACGTCGTGGATGCGGAATTCGTCGACGTCGACGACAAGAAGTAATTGGCGCAAAGGGCGGCGCACCGAGGCCGCCCTTTTCCGTCTGGAGCGTGGATTATGGCTTCCAACGAGGACTACTACAAACTACTCGACGTTAGCCGGGAAGCGAGCTCGGATGAGATTCGCAAAGCCTACCGGAAACTCGCCCGCAAGTATCATCCCGACCTGAACCCAGGGGACAAGGCCGCCGAAGATCGCTTCAAGAAGGTCCAGGAAGCCTACGACATCTTGAGTGACCCGAAGAAGAAGCAGATGTTCGATCAGTACGGCTTCTATTCGGACAATGGCAATGTGCCGCCCCCACCCCAGCAAGGCCCCGGCATGGGCTTTGGCGGGTTTGACTTCTCAGACTTTGTTCGTCCCGGCGCGACAGGTCCGCGCGGCGCACCAGGACCGGATCCTTCCGGCTCGGCAGGCGGCGGCGGTTTCCGCGATCTCTTCAGTCAGTTCTTCACCGGCAAACAGCGCGAAGCGGACCAGAGTCCGGAACGCGGTTCCGATCTGGAATACGCCCTCAACATCGATTTCGACCAATCGCTCAAAGGAACACAGGTTCGTCTGAACGTCCAACGCCAGGACGTTTGCGCCACCTGCCATGGGACCGGAAACCAGGGTGGAGCCACGGCAACCTGTCCGCAGTGCAACGGAACGGGCAACGTCACGCAGATGGCCGGGGCTATGAAGTTCAGCCTCACCTGCCCTCGCTGTAATGGCAGCGGCAAACTGAAAAACGCCTGTCCCACCTGCCACGGCGATGGCCGTGTGGCACATACCGAAACAGTGGAAGTCCGCATCCCGTCCGGCGCGCGTACGGGTTCGCGCCTTCGCGTCCCCGGCAAAGGCAACGCCGGAACTCACGGCGCGTCGGCGGGCGATCTTTACATCACCATTCGCGTCGAACCTCATGCTTTTTTCGAGCGCGACGGTGACGACATTCAGATCAAGGTTCCTATCAGTGTCGCCGAGGCCGGATTGGGCGCGAAAATTGAGGTCCCCACTGTAGACGGCAAGGCGCTGCTCAAAATCCCTCAGGGAACCAAGAGCGGGCAGAAGTTCCGCCTGCGCGAAAAGGGTGTGTACAACTCCCGCACCAGCGCGCGCGGCGACCAAATCGTGGAAGTGTACCTGCAAGCCCCCGACGTTCACGACGAACGCACTCGTGAACTGCTGCGCGAACTGTTGAAGCTGCATCCCGAGGATCCGCGCGCCGAACTGTTTAGCAAGGTAGACGGAGCGAATCATGGCTAAGTCACGCAGCAAGGCCGCCTACATGATCTCCTCGGTGGCTGAGCAATACGAAATCCACCCCCAGACGCTTCGGCTCTATGAGCGCGAAGGCCTGTTGAAACCCTCGCGCAGCGACGGCAACACGCGCCTCTACACCGATGGCGACCTGGAGCGCTTGGAAGTCATCCTTAAACTCACCCGCGAACTTGGAGTCAATCTCGCCGGCGTGGAGATCATCCTCAACATGCGCGAGAAAATGTCCGCCATGCAGCAACAGATCGAGGAGTTCGTCTCTCAGCTCAACCGCGAGCTCAGCGTCCACACCTGGCCGGCGAGCGAATCGAAGAACTCCCTCATTCCTGTTGTTACCGTGCAGACCGCCGTTCGCCGCAAACGATAGCTGACCTATCTGATAGGGCTGAAGCGCCGCTCGTTCTTTGGCCACCAGCTCGGGTAGAAGTTGATTAACTGCGACTCCTCATCGCGCGATTTAAACTGCCCCAGGTGAAGGCCTTCCCGGTCCTCCGGGGCGATCTGCTTGCCGGGGTTCGCCGCCTCCATCGATGCGCGGTCGAAGGCCTGGCCGCGGAGGGCGGGCGGCATACCTAGTCGGAACAATGTGAATCCCATCACGGCATTCGCGCGAACTTGCCCGTCTGGGTTGTCCAGTAGAACGTACAGGAAGGCGAGGGCCGCGGGACTATGGATGACTTTCAATGCCTCTGCCGCCGCGTAGGTGGCGGCGGGCGGTACATTCGGATTCGTTGCCATCCGTCCGAGTGTCGCCACTCCATCCGGGTTGGTGAAATTTGCGACCGCCATCAAGAGAGGACCGAAGTGCTCGCCTTTGGGGGAATTTATGATCTCCTGTTCCGCACGTTCTAGCGATTTGATATTGCCTTTAAGGATTCCCAGTGCGAACGCCACACTCCGCAACTCCGGCGACCGGGAATCGGTGAATCGGCGAATCGCCTGATCCGCGATGGGTGAGCCGCTGCCGTTCAGTGCCCGGTAGAGTAACAAGGCTTGTGCGCCCTTGCCATCCGATCTCTCCGCCGACTCGGTCATTTCGCTGAGAATCTTGTCGACTGGGGAGGCACCAGCTTGGTAGCTCTGCGTTTGCGGCGGTGCGCAGGAAGCAAGATACCAATAGTAGGAATAAACCATCGGTTCGGCGCTCTGTGCAATTCCTGTCCAATTGCTTCCTTGGCCTCGGCTCCTCTCGAGGAACCAGATCCCACATGCGCCAGCAACTAGTGACGGAGGCGCCGGCACTCCCGGCAGGCTCACGGAAATGGTTACCGTAGTGGGCTGCCCTCCTTTCAAGACGCGCACAACTTGCAAGTCAACCTCGGATCCATCGGAGACGCCGCGAATCTGCAGGGACCTCGCGACGACCACAAGATCTGCGCGTTGAGTGAGCGTTGACACCGACGCCAGTCCGAGGGGTATCCCCAAAGCACTATATAGACTGGCGATCATGATGTTCGTGATGCGGTTCATTTCGTCCGGGCCTGAATTGTGATTGTGTTGAGGCCGCTTTCGTCGTAGCTGTACTGCCCCTTCGTGCCGACCTCAGCGTACCGCGAACTAAGCGTCCACAACTGGCCGGCGAGCGAAGCGGAGAACTCCCTCATCCCTGTTATTACCGCGCAGACTCCTGTTCGCCGCAAACGATAGCGGCTTCCTCACTAGGGCGCGTGGAAACCGATAGAGCGCTTGGGCGGATCGAGCGGAGGCTCAATGAGCTGACGGATCGTGTCGAACACAATCTGGAATTGCTCGTCGTATTTCTGTTCCATTTCAGCCAGCTTCTCTGCCCGATCCTTGTGGGTGGCAAGGATTCGGCGCAATCGCACAAATGTCCGCATGATCGCGATGTTTACTTGGACAGCCCGGGCACTCGCGTAATCCGGAACATGAAGTCCTCTGGGAACCGGTCAGCGTTGCGCCTCATAGCGAGATTCAAATTGCTGGTTGTCACCTGGTAAAGTTCCGCCAGATGGACATCCAGCATAACCTTTTGTCCCCGCATCAGCACAATTCGCCGCTCAATCACATCGAGCGGAATCAGATCCGTCGGGGCAGGTTTCTTGGCCATGTTCTCCTTGAGACAGTGTCACGTGAAATCACAGAATCTCCGAGAAATGCGACATAATGGCTGGGCCATGCGCGCGACACTTCCACTTTTTCTCCTCTGTGCTATGACATTACCCGCTTCCGGCGCCGTCAAAATCGAAAAGACTCCCTTTAAAGGTTGGCCCAACTGCTATCGCATTACCAACGGTGAGGTGGAACTCATCGTCACGTCCGACATTGGCCCGCGCATCATGCGCTATGGCTTCGTCGGCGGCCAGAACCTGTTCAAGGAATTCGAAGCGACGCTGGGCAAAAGCGGCGAGGCCGAATGGCAACTCCGCGGCGGCCATCGTATCTGGGTCGGCCCTGAAGATGTCACATACACGTACGCGCCCGATAACGGTCCGGTGAAGATCGAAGTCCGCGGCGACGTCCTCGTGGCCACGCAGCCCACCGAACCGCTCACCGGTTTGGAGAAGCAGTTGGAGATCAAACTGGCGCCTACCGGCTCTGCCGTGGAAGTCATCCACCGTATCCGCAATGCCAACAGCATGCCGGTGGAATTCGCCGCTTGGGCGCTGACGATGATGGCTCCCACCGGAACCGGCATCACAGGTTTCCCGCCGCGCGGCACGCATCCGGAGAATCTGGAACCTGCCAATCCGCTCGTCATGTGGCGCTTCAGCGACCTCAGCGATCCGCGTTGGAAGTTCACCAATAAGTACCTCATCCTGAAGCAGGATCCCAAGAACAAGCGGCCACAGAAACTGGGTCACTGGAATCGCCACACCTGGGGTGCCTATCTTCTTGGGTCGGATCTCTTCATCAAGAGGTACGAAGCGTCCGAAGAAGCCTATCATCCCGACATGGGCTGCTCGTACGAGACCTTCACCAACGACCAGTTTTTGGAGATGGAAACCATGGGCCCGCTGCGCAAGGTAGTTGCCGGCCAGTCATTGGAACACGTCGAGCACTGGACTCTCCACAAGGGCGTCAAAATCGCCGCATGGACTGACGACGCCATCGACGCCGCGTTGCTACCGCTTCTCAAATAAACCCGGCACGCCCCCCAGCGTCGGCGCCATTCGGACCCCGCGCAGAATCGCCTGGACGGTGGCCTCCATGGCCGCCGCTCCTAAGGCGTTGATATCCGCGCGTGCCTCGCCAATCGAAAGAGCGAACACTGTATCGCCATCGAACATCGTGTTCCCTGGTGACAGCGCTCGGCCCATTCCGATTTGTGCGAACTGTGCCAGCTTTGTCGCCTGCACCTTTGTCAGCTTGGCATTCGTAGCCACGACAACCAGAGTGGTGTTGCTAGCGGGGAAACCGCCGCGTCCTCCACGGAGCAGCGCCTTCTCCGTCCCCACAAACTCCATCCCTTCGGGGGTCCGCCGCGCGCCGGCTACAATCTGAGCGGTCGCCGGATCGCGAACATCGCCAAACGCATTCACCGCCGCCAGCGCCGAAACCTTCACCCCTGCAAACGGACCTTCTAACTCCACAGTGAATGTGCCAACGCCGCCCTTCATGGCATGGCGCATTCCGAGCATCTTCCCGACAGTCGCGCCAGTGCCCGCGCCAACCGCGCCTTCCACCACCGGCCCGTCATTCGCCGCCGCGGCAGCCGCTTCGCCCATCTCCCGGGTGGGCCGGATATGCGCCTTCCCGATGCCCAAGTCGTACAAAATCGCCCCGGGGATCAGCGGCACTTTGGCCGCGCCGGTATCGTAGCCCACGCCCTTGGCTTCCAGGAACCGTCGTACGCCCGAA
The DNA here is from genome assembly GCA_039934475.1 of Bryobacteraceae bacterium. Taxonomy (GTDB): domain Bacteria; phylum Acidobacteriota; class Terriglobia; order Bryobacterales; family Bryobacteraceae; genus JBDTMC01. The sequence goes on from JBDTMC010000111.1 coordinate 5,971, forward strand.
GCCGCTTCCAGGCCGAAGGCACTCCCACCAGCCAGCACAATGCCATGGATTCGCTCAGTGAGGTGGAGCGGATTCAGCAGCTCCAGTTCCTGCGTGCCGGACGCCGAACCGCGCACGTCGACGCCACCCACCGCGCCGCCTTCGCACAGAACGACGGTGCATCCCGTGAGTGCGTCGTAATTAGACGCATGGCCCACCTTGATTCCTGTGATATCTGTAAGACCCTTGGCCGGCGCGCTCATGCGGTAATTTTACTTGTTTCCCGGCACGCCCGTCGTCTTTGGAGACAGCGGATTCGGAAGTGTCGGACACGTTCTGTTGTACGGCTTCCCGGGAAAATACTGTTCCCACTCCGGCTGAGTGAGGTTACGGTTGGCAATCCCGCAAGAGCGAGCGGCCCACGAATTCGGATCCACCTTCCACCTCACGGGCCCATCACGCGTAGCCAATGTGAGGATTCGGGAATCGGGGGTGAACGCCATGCTGCTGACCATATTGTTCGTAACTTCCAGCACTGGACCGATCGCGTCGCCCGTTGTGGCGTCTCGGAGCATGATGCCGTCCTTACTAGCGGACGCCAGCGTTCTACCGTCGGAGCTGAAGGCGATGTTCCTAACGGCATCTCCATGAGCAGCGATGCGATGGCCCACCGGTTGTCGCACAGTCAGATCCCACAAATCGATCTCGCCGCGCCTGCAATCGGTGCCACGATATCGGCCTGAAATTGATTGCGCGCTCCCAAAGTAGCCCGCGCAGAGGCCAGCCGCCAGCGTCCGGCTGTCCTGACTGAACGCCAGAGCCTCCGCGCGCGAAGCCGGCCCGAAGAGAAAGAGATCGAGCGTATCAATCGGGCGCCGGCTGAGAACAATCACATGGTTTCCTAGCGGCTTTCCGGTAGCGACGTCCCACAGAGTGATACTGCCGTCGCCATTGGTGGACGCCACCATCTTTCCATCGGGACTCAAAGCCACTGGAGACTCCAGGCCTTTGAGAGGCGGACCTACGGGACTAACCTTGCCAACGTCCCAAACCACCAATTCGCCGCGGTCTGTGTTCCGCGCGGAGCCCAGCGCAAGCATCTTGCCATTGCTCCCGAAGGTTACTTGGGAAATCCATTTCGCGGGTGTCTGGAGAGTTGGACCGTTCCGTTTACCGGTTTTGGCATCCCATCTTACGATCTTGGAAACCTCGTTATCGGCATCCCATATCCCGATTAGCTCGTGCCCATTCGGACTATAGGCCACACTTCGCAAGCCACCGGGTAGCGCTTCGGCTACCGGAACGGCGCTCTCGCGGCGCTGCGCAGTGTCTGTGGTCCACAGAAGGATCCTGCCATCCTCACCCCCCGAAACAAACGTGCGGCTGTCCTTCAAGAAACCCACACTCCACACGCCGGCCTTGTGACCCCGAAGTGTCGCGGTCTGTGTGTGTGTGGCGCCTCTGCCGCGGCGGCCGCGCACCACAACATTCCACAGAGAGATCGTGTGGTCTAGGTTGCCGGACACCAGCAACTTCCCGTCTGGGCTGAAAGCTAAATCCGTCACCGCGTGCTCGCTACGGTTCACCTCGGTGCTCGGCGTCTTGTCGATGGACCAGTCGGTCCGGACTAACGATGCACTTTGATCGCCTGTCGTCACATTCCAAAGAACGATGCCTCCGGCGGTGGTACCTGCTGCCAACTTGGCGCCGTCCGGACTGAAGGCGACGTGAGTCGACAGCTGCTCCGTGGTGACCAGTGGAGCAAGCGGTTCACCGGTAGCTCCATCCCACAGCTCGATCTTACTCGTGCCAGACGAAGCCAGTTTCGCTCCATCCGGACTATATGCCAGCGACCATGCCGTGGTTAGGCGTTTGCTGATAGCCTCTCCGGTGGCGACATCCCACAGGACCAAATGGGTGCCACCGCCGGACGCGAGCACCTTGCCGCTTGGAGCGAACATCAATCGACCCACTCCACCGTTGGAATGTACATTGGTGAATTCGCGCAGCAGTTTTCCTGTGGTGACATCCCACAAGCGCATCGTCCCGCGGGTCGCTCCCGAGGCCAGAGTCTTGCCGTCCGGACTGAATGCAACCGAGACCACACCTTCCGGGCTGCCTTCGAACGCCTTCTTCAGGACCGTACGAGGACGCAGGGTGGTGAGATCCCAAATCGTAATCGACTCATCCTCCGTACCAGCAGCCACAGCCTTGCCATCGGGACTAATAGCCAAGCGCCCTCTACCTTGTCCGAGAAACGCTTTGAGGTGAGGATTGTGTTCCAACCCGGTTAGCAGCCCGTTGCGGGCTTCGGCTGTGTCCGCCACTGCCAGAGCTTCTACGCCCAATAACAGGGCGAGATCCAGGCTGTCATCCAACCGGCTGATGGCTTGCGCGGCCAACTGACGCGAGATCGAGACAAGGGTCAGCTGCTCGGCGCGCATGCTCTGCTCTTGGGCTATCTCTCGCTGTTTCTTCTCCGCCTCCCTACTTACCTGTTCTCGCGCCAGTGCCTCCGTCGCCTTCTCCAGCGCACCGTCGGCTCGTTCCTTTTGAGTCTCAGCCACGCCTCTTTCGCGATCGGCGCTTCGATAGAGCAAACCAAACACCACCACCAGTCCGGCGAGCATCACGCCGACGGCAGAGAAGATGCCGAGACGCCTCCGCTGCCGCGACACCCGTTCCTTCTCCCGCTGCCGGTCCCGGTGTTCGCGCACCACGCCCGTCAGCAGGTCGTGTGTCAGTTCCACCCGCTCTGTGCCGCGCCCCGGCTCAATGCGAAGTACGCGTCGGTCCACCAACAGCGCCAAATCCCGATCGGTCACACCGTGCACAGTGCGTGCGTCATCCACATCGCACGGCTTACGAAACCCGCGCTCCGTAATCAGTTCCCGCTCGATGAATCGCTGCACGGGTTGGCCGACGCCGGCCACCGCATTGCGATAGAAATCCGCCACGATGGCCTGCCCGGTCCCGGTTAGTAGCGCGTCGTCGAACGCCGTCTTGCCCTGCTCCTTGCGCCGTTCATTCAGTCCATGGCACACCAGGCTCAACAGCGCCGGAGCCACCTCCAGGTCGGCGCTTTCTCCGCTGTCTTCGCCGGCCGCTGCAACAAACGAAACGATGCGTCGCGCGATCGGCTCCGGCGCCAGATGCGGAGCCGTGCTGTTCACCGCCTCAAACGCCTGATCGCCTGACATGGGAAGCAAGCGCAGCCGGTTCCGCAGTAGCGACGGAATGTCGCGTTTCCAACCCTCAATGGCGGCCAGGAAATCCTCGCGAAAACTCAACAACACCTTGTACCGCGGGCTGTCGAGTGAAAGGGCGTGGCCTGTGGATTCGTCCTCCTCATCGCGCGCGGCCAGGCTGGCGGGCATACGGTTCTCAATCAAGTCCGCCAAGTCTGTTCTGAGCCTGGTGACTGCCGCCGCGTTGCCCGCGCCAAGAGTAAACACTTCTTCAAACTGGTCGAACACAAATAGCGGCGTCAGCAGATGATTATCTTCGCTCCAGAACTCAAGGCCTGCCCGATGCAGATATTCCCAGAGAGATTCTGCTGCGCGAAATTTGGGCGCGTCCACGCGCCGCTGCAGGATCTCGGCCTGTAACGCCGCCTTCACCTGGTCAATCAGCGGCGTTTCTCTCTCGTTCGGATCCAGCCGAACGTACACCGGCAACGCGTCTTTGCGCAGCAGCGGAAACAAGCCTGCCTGCAACAACGAAGTCTTACCGAGACCGGAGGCAGCGAAAAGAACTGTCAGCGGCGCCTGCATTACCAGCCGTCGCAGCGCGGCGCTCTCCTCGCGGCGCCCGTTGAAGAACCTCTGCGCACCCTCATCGAAGGCGCTTAACCCTGGCCACGGATTCTGGTCGTCGATGGCCAGCCGTGAAACGGCCGGTATCACGACGTCCTCGATCTTCGCAACGCGCGCAGTTGGTCTTTAATCTCGTCCCGCAGCGCATCGCCCATTTGCCCGCCTGGCGCGTGGCTATACTGCACCGATTTGAACCGCTCCGGCAGCAGCGCGTAGCGGCTCATATCGCCGCCATAATCGTTGTCAATGACTATCGGAAAGAGGAACTTCCGCCCGGCGATCTTTCTGGCGCGTTCGGCCGCCTCATCCCATTCCAGACGGAAATACCCATCCGTTCGCTGCTCAGTGTTCGATGAGAGCAGAGGCAAAAAAAGACTGCATTTCTGGATGGCTCCCAATATGTGACGCTCCCAATTGTCGCCAGGTTTTAACGCGCTCTTGTCGAACCAGGCCACATCGCCGCCCATCTTCTGCAAGTCGTCAAACAACAGTTTTGCCGCGCCCAGATCGCCGCTCGAATAACTGATGAAGATGGTGCCCCCCGCCGAAGAGATCTCTTCCGGCTGTACCTCGGGCCCCGGCTCGCTCGCCGGGTTCCGCTCTCGCCAGCGCCGGTAGAGCTCGGCGGTAAATGCCGCCGGCTGCGTCGGAAAGCAGCGCGAGTCCTGGCTGAAGCGTTCCAAAAACAAAGTAAGATCGCCGCCGCGTGCGGTCTCTTCCCCCACCAGGTATTCCTTCTTGGTCCGCTGGTCGGAAAAGAGCCTGTCCGGATTCGACAAGCGAATGAAGAAACGGCTCAACCAGTCTGCGAAAGTACAGCCAACCAGCAGCAGGCTGCGGCTGCGCATTTGTGAGAACATCCGCTCCGGCCCATTCCCGGCCTGTAGCGTATAAGGAAACTCCAGGGAGTCCTCATCGTGTATGGCATAAAACGGACCAACGTCCGCTTTGCCGAACAGATAGAAGACCGCCGTGTAGCGCGACGAGGCGGCCTCCGGAATATCGCGCCTGCGGTCAGTCGGCAGCAAGGGAGCGTAAAGGATCTCATCGACGGGCACACCGCGGACGCCACTCAGCGCGCGTGCCAGCAAGTCGTCGGGCGTCGTCGTCGCGAAGAGATTGAAGTGCTGGATGGAAGCCAGGTCACGCAGCGGCTGCATGTCAGGCGGCTTCTCCGCGATTTGCCTCTTTAGGATGTCGTGGATTTGCCGGTACAGGTCCTTCATTCGGACCCGCGGCTGCGCAGCCACCGCCGATACCGCCTCATAGATCCCATAGTGCTCTTGAGGCAGGGGACTTAACTTGTACTGCCCGAGCAGGCGGTCAGCCACTGCCCGATATAATGGAACCGCGGGCGAGCCCTCCTCCTGGATCATCAGAAGCTCCGAGCCTACAACCGGGATGACGCGCCCCTCCTCAATGAAGGCCAGCAGATCGTCCCAGAACTCTTCGGCTTCGAACGGCGCCATTGGTCTGGCTTATTGTATCCACTAACACCGATTGATAGAAGTCTCTTCACTCAAGCCAAAAAGGTCGCGTATGGTAGCATCGAACAAGAAAAGGGATCCCCCGGTTTGCTCGACTTCCTGAAACCCCCTATTCAGACCTTCCAGGATTTCTTCTTCTTGGGCGGCCGCACCGTGGCGAACCTGCCGCGTCGTCCCCACTATGGAGACGACATCGCCATGCAGATGGATATCATCGGCGTGGGCAGCCTTCCCATTGTTCTTTTAACTGGGTTTTTCAGCGGCGCTGTGATGGCCCTGCAGATGTCCCGCGCCTTGGCGCAATATGGGGCCAGCGGCCAGGTTGGGTCCATCGTCGCAATTACATTGGTTCGTGAGTTGGGTCCTGTGTTGACCGCGCTCCTGGTGGCAGGCCGTAACGGCTCCGGCATCGCCAGCGAACTAGGCTCGATGAAGGTCACTGAGCAGATCGACGCCATGCGCGCGCTCGGTACAGACCCTCTTCAGAAGCTGGTGAAGCCGCGCCTCATCGCTACTGCCGTGATGCTGCCCCTGCTCACCATCATTGCCGACTTCGTTGGCCTCATCGGCGGCTATCTGGTGGCCGTACCCCTGCTGTCGCTCACCACCAGCAGCCAGTACTGGAACAATGCCTACCGCCTGTTGGAATACAACGACATCACGCAAGGATTACTGAAACCCTTTCTCTTCGCCATCATCATCGCGTTGGTCGGCTGCTACTATGGCCTCCGCACCACCGGGGGCACGCAGGGGGTGGGCCGGGCCACCACGCAAGCCGTGGTTGTGGCTTCCATCTGGATCTTTGTCACCACCGTTCTGATCACGCGAATCTTCGTGAACCTATAACCGGCATGGCCTCCAACGTTACGCCGGTCCTCGAATTCAAAGACGTCACAGTGGCGTTCGACGCCAATACTGCCGTCGATCACATCTCCCTCACTGTGCGGCAAGGACAATCCGCGGTCATACTCGGGGCTGCGGGTAGTGGTAAGACGACATTGTTGAAGAGTGCCATCGGCCTCGTCCGCTGCGATTCCGGCCACATCGATCTGTTCGGCCAGGACATTACGGTGCTCGACGAACATGCCCTCTACCCTCTCCGTGCCCAAGTGGGAATCCTCTTCCAGGAAGGCGGCGTCTTCGATTCGCTGAACATTGAGGACAACGTGGCGTATCCGCTCCGCAATACCATCCACCTCCCGGAAGGGGAAGTGCCCGGCCGTGTCCTTGAGACTTTGCGATTCGTGGAACTGGAGCACACTCTCGAAAAGTACCCTAGCGAGCTCTCCGGCGGCATGCGCCGGCGCGTGGGCATCGCGCGCGCCGTGGTCACTGAACCGCGCCTGTGTCTCTACGATTCACCCACCGCCGGCCTCGACCCAATTACCGCCAACACCATCATGGCGTTGCTTGTTAAAGAGCGCGACTTGAAGAAAACGACTACGGTAATGGTGACTCACCGCATACAAGACGGGCAGATCCTGGCCAATTTCCGGTACAATCCGGAAACAGGTCAATTGGAACCGGCCGCTGGCAGTCAAAAGGCGGACCTGCATACGGTGTTCGTAGTTCTCCGCGACGGACGCCTGGTGTTCGAGGGGTCTGAGGAGGAGTTGCAGAGTTCATCCGATCCGTATATCTCGAAGTTTGCGAGGCGCTAAACCGAACCTATGCCTTCTCCAAATCGAACAACTTGGGCCCGGTTGAGAGTCGGAGTCATGGCGGCTGTCGCCATCTTCCTGCTGTTTGTACTCATCTTCCTGCTCACCGGGAACAAGAACCTCTTTGGCAGCAACGCCAGTCTGTACGTCTACCTCGCCGATTCCGCGGCGATGACCGAGGGCTCCGCGGTGCGCGTCAACGGCATCCTCGCCGGCCAGATCAGAAAGATCGCCCTTTCCGGCGACAAGAATCCCAACCGCACGGTGCGATTCGACATCGAAATTCAGCGTGAAATGTTGAGCGCCATTCCCGTCGACTCTCTCGCCACCATCGGCGCGGAAAACGTCCTCGGCACCAAGTTCATCAACATCAAGCAGGGAATCGCCCCGCAACACGTGGAAGACGGCGCTACGATCAAGGCCCGCGAGGACCGCGATTTCCTCGAAATCGTGCAATCCGCGCAACCGATTCTGGAATCTGTCCAGGCAACATTGAAACGCATCGACGCCATCGTCGGCCTGGTGGAATCCGGTCATGGCAGCATCGGCAAACTGCTGGCGGATGAGACCCTGTACAACCGCCTCAACGACATTTTGGCCGACGTCCAGAAGATCAGTTCCACTATTGCCTCCGGCAAGGGCACGGTGGGCAAGTTGTTTTACGACGAAGGGCTCTACACGGACATTCGCGGCACCGTAGCTCGCCTCGATACCATCATGGAGGACCTGCAAGCAGGCCAGGGATCGGCGGGCAAGCTACTGCGCGATCCGAAGCTCTACGACGATGCTACGCAGACCATTGGCGAGTTGCGCACTCTGATCGCCAACCTCAACAAGGGCGAAGGTACCGCCGGCAAACTGCTCAGAAGCGACGAACTGCACAACCAGATCCTGACCACGCTGAAGAAGACAGACACCACCATCGCCATGCTCAATTCCGGTCAGGGCACCCTCGGGCAGTTACTGGTGAACCCGGCGCTCTACGACAGTCTGAACGGAACCACTCGCGAAATGAATGGCCTCCTCAAGGACTTCCGCGCTAATCCGAAAAAGTTCCTGCGCATTAAACTGAGCCTGTTTTGAAGGCTGAGCGAGTACTCGTCGTCAACGCCGACGACTTCGGATTCACACGCGACGTGAATGAAGGAATCGTCGCCGCCCATCGCGATGGCATCCTCACCGCCACCACGTTGATGGCGAATGGCAGCGCTTTCGACCACGCCGTGGAATTGGCGCGAGCCAACCCGGAGCTCGACGTCGGTTGCCACTTGGTTTTAGTGGGCGGCCGCTCCGTGAGCTTTCCCGCCGTGCCGCTACCGGCTACTGTCACCGCCCTTTTGCAGGCCGTCGCCCTTCGCCGCATCGTCCCCTACGATGAGTTACGCGCGCAGGTGGACCGCATCCTCGCTGCCGGTATCCGCCCCTACCATCTCGACACACACAAGCACACCCATCTCTTTCCGCCGGTGCTGGATGCCGTGGCCCGGCTGTCGGAGGAATACCGCATCCCCTGGGTGCGCCGCCCGTTCGACCTCCCCCTCACGGGAGACAACGTGCCGTGGTCGAAACAAGCGATCAGCCACAGCCTGGGCTTCTTACGCCGCCGCTTCCACCGCGTCCTCACCAACCGTGGCTGCCGCGTCACAGACCACTTTGCCGGCTTCCAAATCACCGGCCGCTTCCACGCTGCCGATGTAGTGCGCCTCATCCGTGCCCTCCCGCCCGGCATCACCGAGTTTATGTGCCACCCCGGTTATTGCACCGAAGAACTCCGCGCTGCCCAAACCCGCCTCAAGGAAAGCCGCGAAGAAGAACTCCGCGCGCTGATCGCGCTTGAGGCAAAAGCCGCGCTCACCGCCGGCCACGTCCGCCTCTCGCGCTACCGCGACCTTTGAACACAAAGGTGGTGACAGACGGAAAGTGTCCCCACACCTGTGGGTGTAAACTAGCAGTGATCCGGAGACATCATCTATATGAGACTCAGTCGTTTCGCTATCATTCTGCTCGCGCTCGTTTGCCTCGCCAGCGTCCTTTCCGCACAAGGCCAGCCTCGGAAGCGCCGCATCCTGGCCATCGGCGCCGTTAAGGGCTGGCAGCATGACTCGGTATCGCACGCCCTCGCTACCATCGAGAAGATGGGCCAGGAGACCGGCCTCTACGACACCTTCATCCGCACCGATACCCAACTCATTACCAAAAAGAAGTTCGGCGGTTCGAACATGAAGAACCTCGATAATTTCGATGCCGTTGTCTTCTACACCACTGGCGAGCTCGATCTCGACCCCGAACAGCAGGCGGCCCTTCTCTCCTTCGTGAAGGAAGACGGCAAAGGCTTCGTCGGCATCCACAGCGCCATCGACACCCTGTATCGCTGGCAAGCCTATGGCGACATGGTGGGCGCTTACTTCGACGGCCACCCCTGGAACACCTTCCAGGCCCCCGTCATCGTCGAGGATTCCAAGTTCCCCGCCATGGCGCATTTCCCCAAGTCGTTCACCATCTACGACGAAATCTACCAGCCCGGCCCGCTGTTCTCCCGCGAGAACGTGCGCGTCCTGGCGCGCCTCGACGAGACAAAGCTCGACCTCGCCAACAAGGGAGTCAAGCGCGCCGACAAGGACTTTGCCGTCGCCTGGGTCCGCGAATTCGGCAAGGGCCGCGTCTTCTATTCCACCTTCGGCCACCCCGAAGGTTCATGGGATCGCCCCGATGTCCAGAAGATGTACTACGAAGCCATCCGTTGGGCCATGAAGCTCTCCAAGGGAGACGCTACACCTCGTCCGCGTCCGGCCCAATAGCGAATGCGATTTCTGACAACTTGTCTTCTCGTGATGACGGCGTCACAACTTTCAGCCGCCGTCCCGGACGCCTTCCGCTACGGCCGCGTGGAGTTCGCATTCACCGCTACAAAGGAATCCGCCAACCCGCTCAAGGAACAGCTCACCGTCACTTTTCAGGGACCCACCGGCAAGGCTGATGAGGTCACGGCGTTCTGGGATGGGGGCCGCTCGTGGAAGGTTCGCTACTCGCCGGATCACACCGGTCTTTACACCTACCAAACCCGCGCCTCGGACCCTTCAGACATAGGTCTTCACAACAAGTCCGGGCGGTTCCTGGTGTCGCCCTACCGCGGTAGGAACGAACTCTACAAGAAGGGTCCGCTGCACCTTTCCGCCAACCGCCGCTACTTTGTGCAGGGCTACAACAAGCCGTGGTTCTGGCTCGGCGACACAGCTTGGAATGGCGCGCTGATGTCCACCAAAGACGAGTGGACCACCTATCTGGCCGACCGCGCCGCCAAGAAGTTTAGTGTCATCCAGCTCGTCCTCACGCAATGGCGCGCCGGCCGTCAGGATGAGTTGGGCCAAACCGCGTTCACCGGCACCGATGCCATCCGCATCAATCCGGCGTTCTTTCAACGCATGGATGCGCGCATCAATGCTGTGAATGACCAGGGCCTCGTCGCCGCGCCCGTACTGCTGTGGGCCCTCACCTCGAAGGACAAGGAAAGCCCCGGCGCGAATCTCTCCGAAGAACAGGCCATCGTGCTGGCTCGCTACATGGTGGCCCGTTACGGCGCCCACCACGTCATCTGGTTCCTCGGCGGCGACGGCAACTATCGCGGAGCGAATGCCGAACGCTGGAAGACCATTGGCCGCGCCGTTTTCCCGAAAGGTGCCTGGCGCCGTCCCGTCAGTCTCCACCCGCAAGGCATGCAATCGCCGTGGGCTGAATTCAAGGACGAGTGGTGGCTCGACGTCTTCACCTACCAGAGCGGCCATGGCGGCGACGCCGCCAAATGGCGCTGGAACGCGACCCAAGGTCCCGCCGTCGATTGGCGCCTTGAACCCGCGCATCCCGTCATCGACGCGGAAATCAATTACGAGGGTCACACCAGCTACCAGGGCAAGCCCATCGATGATGCCGCCGTCCGCCGCGCCGCCTGGTACAGCCTGCTCGGCGCGCCAGTCGCCGGCGTCACCTACGGCGCTCACGGCATCTGGTTCTGGTCACGCAAGCCTGAAGTCCCACTCGACCATCCGCGCACCGGTGTCGCCCTACCCTGGAACCAGTGCCTCAACTATCCCGGAGCCCGCCAGATGACCGTCCTCCGCGATGTGCTCAGCTCCATGGAATGGTGGAGTATGATCCCCGACCGCTCCCTCTTCTCCGATCTCAGGGAAGACACCGAATTTCGCAACTATCCCGTAGCCGCGCGCGCCGAAGATCGAGATTTTGCCCTTCTCTATCTCCCCGCTAACCCCACGGTGGAGCTCGACCTGTCGGCCTTCAAACAGGACATGAAAGCGATCTGGATCGACCCTCGCACCGGTGTGCGGCGGCCCGGCGGCAAACTCCGTCCCGCCTACGGCGTCACCGTTAAGACTCCGTCTGATTCGGATTGGCTCCTGCTGTTGCGGAAGTAAGCTCGCCGCAGAGGCGGTCCAGCACTGCCGCCAGTTCTTGCGGCTGGGAATAGAACGGCATATGCCCGCAATCCATGGATGCCACCGCGACACAAGGCGCCGCGGCCACCATCGCCCGCTGCAGGCTGAGGGGAATGGCGCGGTCCCGCAGGCACTCAATATAAGCCCGAGGAATTCGCCCCGCCCGATCCGCGGTTACCGTCACACGACCCTTTGAGAGCGCGATGGGTTCCGGCCGTAGCCGCTCCCGTGCCGAAGCCCAAACCTCAGGCGGGCAATCGTGAAACAAATACTCTTCCATTACGTCTGTATTTGCGTAGGTAACTTGCCGCTCACGATCCACCGTGAGATACGGCAACGGCAAGTTGCATTTGTAAAGCCGGAGTATGTCGTTGATGGATTGCCCGTCTGTTGGCAGAAACGCAGTGAGATAAATTAGTCCATTCAGCTGGTGGGATAACCGCTCAGCCACCGCTGTCATTACCACTCCGCCTTGGCTGTGGCCAACGAGGATGGCAGGCTCGCTTAAACCCTTCAGCACCTCGGCGATCACCGCTATATAGTTGTCAAGATTACCAATACCCGGTAAATCCGGGGCGTGAATCCTATGCCCGCGACTCGTAAGTAGAGCGCCGACTTGCGAGAAATACCACCCGCCATGCCACGCACCGTGAATGAAGATCAGCTCCGCCATCGCACACAAGATATATCCTTAATGCCCTACGCGGCAACTTTCCATCTCCTAGAGCGTTTTAAGTGTTAGATAACTTATGAAACGCCGTCTGATTGCCGGAATTCTGCTGTTGGGAATACCGCTACTGTGCGGCGATCCGTTCCACACCAAACTCACCGACGAGCAAAAGACGATCCACGCTTTGAATCGTCTCACCTGGGGTCCACGCCAGGGTGAAGAGGATCGCGTGCAAAAGATCGGTCTCAAAAAGTGGATCGACCTGCAATTGCATCCCCAGCGAATCGCGGAAAATCCGCTCCTCGCGGCGAAGCTCGAGGTGCTGGATACGCTCCACATGCAGTCCGGCGAAATGGCTGCCGCTTACCCTCCGCCGCAATACATCGTTGCCGTCGCCCAAGGCCGCATGCAGCTACCGGAGGATCCTGAGATGCGCGAGATCGTTCAGCAGTTGGCGGCACGATACAAGAAGCGCGGCGGTCAGGAAATGAGCGGTGACGACGAGAAGCTTGTCGAGCAGGCACGCCAGCGATTGACTGAGATTCTCACTCCCGCCCAGTTGAAGGTGCTCCGCGCCGGCCCTTCCGCGGAAAAGGTGCAGTTACTCGACAGCCTGACTCCCGATCAGCTACTCACCGTCATGGAAGCAACACCGGGCAAAACGCGCGG
>JBDTMC010000112.1:0-18581 GCA_039934475.1 Bryobacteraceae bacterium
CTCCATCTTGGCCACCCGCGACTGGCTCGACCCCAGTCGCTCCGCCAGCGCGGCCTGAGTCATGCCTCTCCGTTCCCGAAGTTCTCGCACGCCGCCGGCAAGGGCAAGCTTCAACTCGAGAAACCGGCTCTCCTCTTCAGTCAGTTGAAGGAACTGCGAGGCGTCTCCGGATACCCAACCCGCACGTTCCAAGCGCTTCTTCTTCCCACTGTCCATGCTCACTCCTTCTCCTCTATCACCGGCGGAATACCTCAGATGCAGGGCCAACAATCGCCCCGCCCTCAATCCCATCGTGCTACAACCGTTACTTGGGCCGCATTCGCATCCTCTCCGATAACGTCGCCAATAAAATCGCCGCCGGCGAAGTCGTCGAACGTCCCGCCTCCGTCGTCAAAGAACTGCTCGAAAATTCCCTCGACGCCGGTGCCACCGACATCCGAGTAGACATCGAATCCGGAGGCCGCCGCCTCATTCGCATCACCGACAACGGCTGCGGCATGATGCGCGACGACGCCCTGCTCGCCTTTGAGCGTCACGCCACCAGCAAACTCTCCGACGTCAAAGACCTCCTCACCATCGCCACCCTCGGCTTCCGCGGCGAAGCCCTCCCGTCTATCGCCTCCGTCTCGCGCCTCTTGCTCGAAACCCGCGCCCGCGAAGAGACCACCGGAACCCGTGTCGAAATCGCCGGCGGCAAACTCCTCCACTGCGACGAAGCCGCCCTCCCCGTCGGCACCGTCATCACCGTGCGCGATCTTTTCTTCAACGTTCCCGCACGCAAGAAATTCCTCCGCTCAGAGCAGACGGAACTGGCCCACATCGCGTCCCTGGTCACCCACTACAGCCTCGCCCATCCGGAGAAAACCTTCCACCTTCGCAACGGCGCCAATGACCTTCTTCTTGTCACGCCCGTCGAACAGCCCCGCGAACGCGTCTTTCAGGTCTTCGGAGCGCAGATCCTCGAAGAACTGGTTGACCTCGGATCGCAAGAGCGCCAACTCCCCCCCGGTCCCAACGCTGAGCCAGGCGAAGAAGGTCACGTCTTCCTCCTCCGCGGCTTCGTCAGCCGCCCGCAGGTGCAAAAGCTCAATCGCAATTCGCTCTTCCTCTTCGTCAATGGCCGTCTCATCAAAGACCGCCTTCTCCTTCATGCCATCACTGCGGCCTATCACAACCTCATCCCGCCGGCGTGTTATCCCTTCGCCCTCCTCTTCCTCTATTGCGATGCGGAAGAGGTAGACGTCAACGTCCATCCCTCCAAAACCGAAGTCCGCTTCCGCAATTCATCCGTAGTCCACGATTTCGTGCGTGATGCCATCCGCGGGGTTCTCATGGAGTCCCGCCCCGTCTCCGCCATGCCTCTGCCCGCCAGCTCTCCGGCCCTTCAACCCCAACCGGGCGCGGCCCTTCCCTATTCCGAGTTCTCGCAATCCATGGAAGAGGCGCGCATCCAGGAAGCCGCCGCAGCGCCCGAGCCGGATCTCCTTACGTTCACCATCCCGCCCGCACCCCGCCTTGATTTCGGCGGCGCCACCATCTCACTCGCCTCTGAGCCCCAACCCACCCTCCGCTTGAAAGTCCCCGACACCCACGGCGGCTTTCCCGCCGGAACGCTCATCGACGCCGGAGCCTCCATGGCGGTCCTTCGCGATCTCCGCCCTCTCGGCCAGTTGCACGAGAGCTTCATCATCGCCGCCGGCCGCGATGGCCTCTGGATCATCGATCAACACGTCGCCCACGAACGCGTCTTATTTGAGAAGGTGCTCCGCTCCCGCGCCTCCGGCCGGGTGGAGATGCAGCGTCTCCTCATGCCCATCCTCATCGAACTCACCGCCGCTCAACTCATCGAATACGCGCGCATCGCCGCTGAGCTAAACGCGATGGGCTTTGAAACCGAACCCTTCGGCACCCGCACCATCGCCGTTCAGGCCGTCCCCTCCGACGTCGGCATCGGCGAAGTGGAACGCATCCTCTACGAAGTGCTCGAGATCGCCGAAGGGGAACTCCGCCGCCTCTCCGTTGACGACATCCGCCGCGGTATCGCCGCCACCGTCGCCTGCCGCGCCGCCATCAAAATCAACATGCCTCTCGAGATGACCAAAATGCGGTGGCTCCTAGGTGCCCTCGCCGAAACCGACTGCCCCATGAGCTGCCCCCACGGCCGCCCCGTCGCCCTCCGCTACGCTACCCGCGAAATCCTCCGCTCCTTCCATCGCATATAATCAGCGTCTATCCATGTCCAAGCCCAACTCCGCGCCACGCCAGCCACTCATCACTCTCGATTGGTGGGCTGTCCTCCTCTCGCTAGCCGTCGCCCTCCTCATTAAATCCGGAATCCTCAGGAGCATCCCATGGTAGCGGTCGCGCGTCGTTTCCTCGCCCTCCTTCCCGGCATCCTACTGCTTGCCGCCCTCGGCTATCTCGGCAAGCTCACCGAACAATCCATTGCCCGCTACGCCAAGGCCAATCACATCTTCCTGCCCAACATTGAATACGTCCTCTGGGCCATCGTCTTCGGCTTGATCGTCGCCAACACCACCGGCGTCCCAAAGCTCTTCCGCCCCGGCGTCGACACCTACGAATTCTGGCTCAAAGCCGGCATCGTTCTCCTCGGAGTCCGCTTCGTCCTCGGTGACATCATGCGTATGGGAGGCGTCAGCCTCGCCTGTGTTGCCGTCGAACTCGTCCTCTCCCTCGTCTTCATGACCTACCTCGGCCGCCTCTTCCACCTCTCCCCCAAACTCACCAGCTTGCTCGCCATCGGCTCTTCCATCTGCGGCGTTTCCGCCATCATCGCCGCCAAAGGAGCCATCGATGCCGACGATGAAGACACCTCCTACGCCATCGCCGCCATCCTCGCCCTGGGAGCCTTCAGCCTCTTCGCCTTCCCCGCCATCGGTCACTTCCTCGGAATGAGCGATCAGTCTTTTGGATTGTGGGCCGGACTCGCCGTCGACAACACCGCCGAAGCCACCGCCGCCGGAGCCCTCTATTCCGACGCCGCCGGAAAATTCGCCGTCCTCGCCAAGACCGCCCGCAACGCCACAATCGGCTTCGTCGTCCTCGGCTACGCCATCTATTGGGCCGGCAAGTCGCAAGCGTCAACAATCGACAACAAAGCCAGCTTCCTCTGGCAGAAGTTTCCCAAATTCGTCCTCGGCTTCCTCCTCATCTCTACGCTCACAACCATCGGCTTCTTCTCCAAACCGCAAATCACCGACATCGCCAATCTCTCGCGCTGGGCCTTCCTCCTCACCTTCGCCGGAGTCGGCCTCCGCACCAACATCCGTGAGATGAGCAAACAGGGCATCCGTCCCTTCCTCGTCGGAGCCATCGGCGAATTCGCGATCGCCCTAATTACGCTCTTGATGGTGCTCGCTATCGCCCATTTTCAACTGGCGTAAAAAATCACTTCCCCCTGTCGATTCCCACACCCCCTCATTCGACGTCATTACAGATGGGGAACAGTGCTACCCAGCTGTCCACAACAAGGAGAAATCCCGTGAAGTTCATGATGATCGTAAAGGCCAGCAAAGAATCCGAAGCTGGCATGATGCCCGGCGAAGAGATGCTCGACGCCATGACCAAATACAACGAAGAACTGGTGAAAGCCGGCGTCCTCCTCGATGCCACCGGTCTCCATCCCACCTCCAGAGGTAAGCGCATCCACTTCTCGGCCGGCAAACGCACCATCGTCGATGGCCCTTTCACCGAGTCCAAGGAACTCATCGCCGGATACTGGATCATTCAAGCGAAGTCCTGGGAAGAGGCGATGGAATGGGCCCGCCGCGCCCCCGCTCCCATGGAGCATGGCGAAGGCGAAATCGAAATCCGGCAGTTCTTCGAACTCGATGACTTCGCTCCCAGCCCCGCCATCGATCGCGCTCGCGAACTCGGCAAACAACTCGACACGACTAAGTAACAACAGGAGACACATTATGAAATTCCTAAGCGTCTATAAAACAGCGGAAGTGAATGGCCCTCCCACCCAGGAGGAAATGGCCTCCATGGGGAAGCTGATTGAGGAAGGGATGACCGCCGGCTGGCTCCTCTCCGTCGAAGGCTGCCTACCCAGCGCGGCCGGAGCGCGCGTTCGCCTCTCCGATCAAAAAGTCACCGTCACCGACGGGCCCTTCACCGAAGCCAAGGAACTCATCGGCGGCCTCGCCATCCTCAAGGCTGATTCCAAGGCGGAGGCCATCGAACTGGTGCGCAAATTCCTCCGCGTCGCCGGTGATGGCGAGTGCGAATTGCGGCAGCTGTTTGAGCCCGGCTCCGATACCCCGCCTCCCTGCGGCGCGTAATGTCCCCTTCAAGCACTCATCGCGCCATCGACGCCGTCTGGAGAATCGAGTCGGCCCGCCTCATCGCGGGCCTTGCTCGCATCGTCCGCGACGTCGGCCTGGCCGAAGAACTGGCCCAGGATGCCCTCGTCGCTGCCCTTGAGCGGTGGCCGCAGTCAGGCGTCCCGGACAACCCCGGCGCCTGGCTCATGGCCACCGCCAAGCACCGCGCCATCGATCACTTTCGCCGCAACAAGCTCCTCGAGCGCAAGCACGCCGAACTCGCCCGCGAGTTGGAATCCCAGCAGGAACCCGATATGCTCAACGATTTCGGCGACGACCTTCTCCGTCTGCTCTTCGTCTCCTGTCATCCCGTGCTCTCCACCGAAGCGCGCGTCGCCCTCACGCTTCGGCTGCTCGGAGGCCTGACAACGCCAGAGATCGCTCGCGCCTATCTAGTCTCCGAATCCACAGTGGCCCAGCGCATCGTCCGTGCCAAACGCACTCTTACCGAAGCGCGCGTTCCCTTTGAAGTCCCCCACGGTCCCGATCTCGCCGCCCGCCTTCAGTCCGTTCTCGAAGTAATCTACCTCATCTTTAACGAAGGCTACTCTGCCACCGCCGGAGAAGACTGGATGCGGCCCGCTCTTTGCGAGGATGCTCTCCGCTTGGGACGCATTCTCGCCGAACTCGTGCCCAAGGATCCCGAGGTGCACGGTCTGGTAGCGTTGATGGAGATTCAGGCCTCGCGCCTTCACGCCCGCACCCGCCCCACTGGCGAGCCCATCCTCCTCCTCGATCAGGACCGTACCCGTTGGGACCGCATCCTCATCCGTCGTGGCCTCGCCGCCCTCCAGCGAGCCGAAAACCTCGGTGGAGCCCTCGGCCCCTACGCGCTACAAGCCGCCATCGCCGCCTGCCATGCCCGAGCCACAACCGCCGCCGAAACCGACTGGAGTCGCATCGCCGCGTTATACGATGCACTCTCCCAACTCACCCCATCCCCCGTAATCGATCTCAATCGAGCCGTAGCCCTCTCCATGGCCTTCGGCCCCCAAGCCGGCTTAGATCTTCTGGATACTCTGCTCTCCGAGCCCACCCTCAAGTCCTATCACCTCTTGCCCGCGGTCCGAGGCGACTTCCTCACCAAACTAGGCCGTCACGCCGAAGCCCGGCTTGAATTCAAACGCGCCGCCGCCCTCACCCAAAACACCCGCGAGCGCGCCCTCCTCCTCTCCCGAGCCGCCGTGGCAGAGGCTTAAAAACCGAACCGCGACACTCGGATAACGCCCGCCCGCGGCCCCATGCTAAGATTCGAGTGACTAGCAGAACAGTCCCGCGACCTTCTGATCTATACCTGTTACTCCAATGCCCAAAGTCTCGATCTTACTGTTACTTTTATTCACCGTTCCGGACGTCCTCGTCTCACAGCCGCCACCCGAAGCGCAGAAGATGCTTGGTCTCTTTGATCGATTGCGAGCCGCTGATGCGGCCCGTGCCGCGGGGCACCCACAGCCTGTGTCCTTCCACCTCACCGGCGACGAGGTAAATTCGTACATGCGCTATAGCCTGCGTGCGACACCCCGGCCGGGCCTTGATTCAGTGACGGTTAAGTTCTTCGACCACAACTATGTGTCTATCTATAGCATTCTAGATTTTGACGCAGTGGAGCGCTGGAAACCCGGAACCATCCCCTCACTTCTGCGGCCGGTCCTCAGCGGCAAGAAATCCATCTGGACCGATTTCCGGATCCGCGCCGAGAACAGCAAAGCGACCCTTTCTGTTGAAAAAGCCTATTGCAACGACATCCGCCTACCCGCGTTCCTGGTCGAGAAGATGATCGCCATCGTCGCCGCTCGTCAGCCGGAACACTACGACACCAGCAAACCCCTACCCCTCCCCTTTGGCCTACGCGAAATCCACACCACCCCCCAAACGATCAACGGATCGAATTAGAAACTCCGCCCGCGATTCGCGCTACGGAATCTCCAGCCGGAGCAGCACTCCCAATTCGCGCCGGTCATCGTTTAACCGCTGCTTCTTTGACACAAAAAGGTGAATGGATGACGGGCATCGTATCTAGGCGCGCTCAGCACAGCGGTGTCGCTGGGGAATACTCAGGACTGAGCATCAATTGCGCCCAGCGTCCCACCCACGAGTCGGGAAACCTGATGCGCCACATAAACCTCAGTTCTTCCAGGGCTGGGAACTGGTTGGGAGTGGACAGTCGACTGGTAGAGCTATTTTCAATCATCAGAACGTTCTGGCCAGAGCGGCAATCAAGTGGGCAAACGAAAGGTGCCTCGTGGAGGGTCGTAGAGGAACGTTGGCAGCGTGGTTCGCGTTTCGGTCCGAGGACGACGACGCTCGGTGACTCGAAGTGTGGACGCAGCCTCCGATGTTTTCCTATTTAAACATTGGCTGCCTGTTATAATCGATGGTTTCGCCACGCTTGAAAAGTGTCTGAGGGAGTTATTACGACAGGAGGACTATGCCAATCACAAGTCTAAGAAGGAGTTTCGCCCGGATCGGCGCACCTCTTGTCGCCGCTTCCACGCAAACCCGCGATGTGCTGCTGTCGGTACTAATCGCTATGATCTGCACGGCGCTATTCTATGCTGAGGCGATCCCATTTGGTTCCCGTTATGCCGGATTTGTGTATACTGGCGATTTTTGGGCAGCATGTCTCGCCTCGCTTGCCAAACTCAATTCGCTGGTTGCGCACGGTGTCTTTTCCGGGATCGACTATTCTACCCACGGAGGGGCCTCGGAATTCTTCCTGCGTCCTAATCTTTACCCCTATCATCCGTTGGTGCTGGCGTACGGTGTCTTGTTCCATCCCAATAGACCTGAACAGTTGATACGCTTTTCGGTCTTGCTTCTGGCCCTCCACTCGTGTGTTGGCTATTACTTTACAATGCAGCTAGTCCGGCGTTATCTAGGTATGGGGATTGGGCTAGCCATTTTTGTAGCTTGTGGGTACCTTTTCTCAATCCAAATGGTAAACGCTCTATTCTACCCCCCTTATGTCTTTTGTACAGCAATTCTTCCGTGGGCGATCTATGTGAGTCTCGCTAGCTCGGATGAGCTTTCCCCGTGGCCGATCATCCGCCGTTCCCTGCCTTTCTTCGTCCTTTACACCGGCGGCTACGTTGCAATAGGAGTGTCTTGCGTAGTCCTTGCCGTGGGTTCTACCGCGGTCTTTATCTTGTATGTCGACCGTAAGGACGTTTCTTTGCGGGTCGCCCTGGAGCGCCTCTGCCGGAGTGTCTTACCCTTTGCGCTTGCTTCCGTCGTCGCCGCTCCTCTCTATCTGGCAATCGTCCAATTTCACGCCCTGGTCCAGACCGCCTCAATGAGTATCTTCTGGAGCGCCCACCAGCTCGCCGAGATGCCGCGGACCTTACTGCGCCTTGTAAGTCCTAACCTCTACTACACGGGCCCCATGTTTGAATTTTCGCTGAACTGGGGAATAGTACCAATTATCATAGCCGCGGTTTTTGTGGCCAGCCTCAAGAATCCGAATGATCTCTCTGACTTCGACTGGCGAATGATGAAATTCTGCGGCTCAGTATACATGCTGATTGCACTCTCAATCTTCGGGGCTTATAGCGCCGTCAGCGATCTTCTATTTTTTGTGCCTGGAATCGGAACGATGCATATCTATCAGAGGCATCTGCTGGCGGGTCATTTGTTCTTTGTCATCACTATCGCCCTGATGCTTAAAGGGCTGCCCAACTCAGCTAGAAACGGCCCGGCCAAAACGGCGTTCTTCGTCCTCTTTGTTTTGATGGCAACCTGCGCACACTTGCTCGCCACTAATGATCCAGAAGCCGGTCGTCTGCACATTAATGATTATCTGATCTTCGATCTTTTCCTGGGCCTCATATTCAGTCTTGCCCTATTAGTTCCGGGGCGCCACTTTGTTTTTCTTGTTGCGGCCTTCCTTATATTGCTGGCTCCCCTTCGCCGAGTCTACAACTATTCCGCAACGCCCGGCGCGGTCGACAGCCAAAGAAAGCAAAAATTCAATCTTGACGGGAATAATAGCAGTCGATTAGTCGCATATTTTCGGGAACATAGCACTAAAACACTTATCAAGTATGTTGACGTAACCCCCGCGCTGACGGATTACTTTCCGAAGAACTATCCATGGTTCGTCGCCAGTGAAATTACGCTCTCGTCCTACAATGGCTACGAGATGCAATTGGCTGCGCGATCGGATTACCTTAACCGGATGGTTACGACAGTTGCTGCGGGGACCCAGACGTGGGTTACGCGGCCTGACTGGAATTGGGTTGCGAGGACAGGCGGCGATTTCGTTGTGTTTCAGGAGGGTGACCCCACTATCGCCCCTCGCACGGCTGAGTTTGCCGACGTTAGTGATTCTTCGAAGGTGCTTCGGCTACCGAACAAGATCGTGGTGGCTCCACTGAAATTGGAATCTGTGCGACGCCCCCCTTCGTTTGATTCCCCCATTGTCAGGGGACGCTATGTCCGAGTCCAGCAATCTGGTGTCAACATCCTCAGCCTTGCGGAAGTCCGTGTGCGCGGAACTCTTGGCGGCATTGTCTCGGACTTGGCTAGGCTCAAAAAGGCTCGCCAAAGTAGCAGTCCAATGGGTTCGAGCGGGGCGGCCGAAAAGGCTATTGACGGCAATACGGACGGCGCCTTCGAAAAGGGCTCGGTTACTCATACGGGGCCGGACAAAAATGCGTGGTGGGAAGTGGACCTCGGTTCATCTGGGGTCATCGACAGTGTCGAAGTCTGGAATCGTACCGACTGTTGTTTTGATCGCCTGCAGGACTTCTGGATTTTTGTGTCCGATCAGGCTTTCCGCCCAGAAGACACTCCTGCGAATCTCAGCGGTAGGAGCGGGGTTCTCAGTCACCACGTGCAGTCCCAACCCAATCCAATGGTCACGATATCTCCGCGGCAGGCTGCTGTTCACAGTTCTCAACAGAACGTGCTGTTCGACAATGGATACCTGCGCTGTCTCGGTGACCCGGGTACCGCCAATGTGAAAGGTTTTGAGACGGATGGAGCTGCCAACATGACGCTTGACGTTGACGTGACTCGGCCAGTTAAGGTAGAGTACCTGTTTTGGCCAAGTGCCCGTCTCAAGTTCTCGCTTGAGGGCGCGCCAGTCGATGTACGTATCGTGGACGGCTTGCAGACGATAGATATGCCGTTAGGCCACCATCGTCTGAACATCCGCTACTCCAACCCGCCCTTAACGGGCTTCCTCTGGTGTTATGCCTTTTATGGCATAGGATTAGTGGTTGCGTGTTTTCAGCCGCTAGCTGTCAACCCACGCTTCAGGCGTCTTCTTAAGCGGGACTGACGACCGACCGATTTCGGTGAGCTTGGCCTCTACATGGAAGTAATCAATTTGCCAGACCAAGACGAATCACGTCCACTCCCCCAGCTCTTGTCACTTGTGATCCCGCTCTTCAATGAAGAAGAGATGATTCCGCACTTGCGTCACAGGTTGGCGTCATTCTTGCCGACTCTTCCGTGCCCAGTAGAACTAATTCTGGTCAACGATGGTAGCCGCGACGGAACGCTCCTAGCTCTTCAACGGTGGGCGTACGACGAACCGCACCTCATTGTGATTTCCCTGTCGCGGAATTTTGGCCACCAAGCAGCTTCGACGGCGGGGTTGGACCGCGCCCGCGGGGACGCGGTTGTCCTAATGGATGCTGACCTCCAGGATCCCCCGGAACTGATTCACAGGATGATCGCTGAGTATCAGAAGGGATTCGATGTCGTATACGCGCAGCGTGAGGCTCGAGTCGGAGAGAATTGGTTCAAACGCCTTTCGGCTTGGATCTTCTACCGCCTAATGCGGCTGGCCGCGAGGGGCGATTTGCCGGCGGATACGGGAGACTTTCGCCTTGTCGCCGCTTCGACCCTCCGGGCACTCCAAAGCATGCGGGAGACACACCGCTTTATCCGCGGGATGGTGACTTGGGTCGGTTATCGTCAGGTGGCCGTGCGGTTTGTGCGGCCCGCCAGGGTCGCTGGGGAGACGAAGTATCCGCTATCTCAAATGATGCGCTTCGCTTGGACGGCCGCCATCTCGTTTTCGCCCCTCCCTCTACGGCTGGTTTTCGGTATGGGGTTGCTCGTCGCCTGCGCCGCAATCGTGATTGGAGCGTATGCCTTAGGAAGCTTGCTTCTCCACTATTACGTGGTACCCGGCTGGACGTCGATCATGTTCACACTGTGCCTCATCGGGAGCTTTATACTCATCGGATTGGGCATGGTTGGCGAGTATATTGCTAAGATCTACGAAGAAGTTAAGCAGCGGCCTCTCTACATAGTTGATGAGCGGCGTAGCAGACGTCTAACAGAGGTAGCTAGTGGAGATCCAGTGTAAGCGGGAGTCACGCATGTCAGACAGTCACCCTCGTTCACCAGAGCCGGAGTTCGATAAATACGCCCAGCACTATAGCGAACTCCTAAGGGATCCTATGCGCGACCGTTTTGCTAACGGACCCGAGTACTTCCATAGCCGTAAGCTAGATGTACTCCTGGGCTTCCTGGGAAAACAGGGACTACGGTCGGAATCCTTAAGATGGCTCGATTTGGGATGTGGCACAGGCGAACTTTTGCGTCTGGGGAAGGCGGCATTTAGCGAGGCGTGGGGGTGTGACGTTTCCGAGGAATCTCTGAAACAGTGCAATGACCTGCCCGTAAGGGTTCAGGATCGAATGGATCGCTTACCTTTCGACAGAGAGAGTTTCGATGTTGTTACTGCAGCGTGTGTCTATCACCACGTTGAACCATCCCAGCGGGAAAGGCTGACTAAGACCGCCTATGAAGTCCTAAGGCCCGGCGGAGTGTTCTGTATTTTTGAACATAACCCGTGGAATCCTGTGACCAAGATGATCGTCAATCGAAGCCCTGTCGACGTGAACGCCATCCTGCTGTCCGCGACGGAGGCCGAGACGCTGATGAGGGCGGCAGCCTTCGAAATGTTGACGACCCAATACTTTCTGTTTGTCCCGGAATTTGCCAAGGGCATCGTAGTTGTTGAATCGCTTCTCGGGAGCCTCCCGTTGGGCGGTCAGTATGCGGTCTTTGGCAAAAGGGGCCTACCCGGATCGTGATTGTCTCGTCACGGGTGATTTGGACCCGAGACCACGGCGGAGTTCTCTGGAGCATGAGTTCAAGCCGTTACACCCGCTCCATTACTGAAATGGTTTAATTTAAGGGCCGCTGGGTACCGCCCAAGTTCCGAGAGCGATCCAACCGGAATTGAGTCCGTGAGCGGTTTGAGCAAACCCATTGACCGTCTTTGTGCCCGCAAACGAAGGTTTGAAGGTAAGGAGTACCCTCGCCGTTGCGGTATTACCCGAGACGATAATGCTTGAACCGGAGGCGTTGAGCGTGCACTGACTGTTCTGCAGGGTTCCTGTACCTCCCAACGTAATTGGTCCCAGCCACACCGCCGCTGTATCGCTTAAGAGCCAACTCGACCCATCTGTCGGATTTATCTGTATATAACAGGCAGACACTGCTCCGAACGTTGCATTAATCAACATCTGTGTAGAAATCAGATCCGATGCACCGTTGGGGTTCGAGTACACGGTGCTGAACGTCTGGCTGCTGCCGGTCCCCGAGGATGGATTGACCGAAACAGCCTGTGGCGGCTGGCTATTACCGGGCACAGTCCAGGTCCCCAAGGTGGTCCAGCCGGAATTGAGTCCGTGACCGGTCTGAGAAAACCCATAGACGGCTTTCGGACCCGCAAAGGCCGCCTTGAAGTTGAGGACCAGGACCATTGCTGCCGTGTTGCCCGAGACAATCACGCTTGAACCAGAGGCGTTGAGCGTGCATTGACTGTTCTGCAGGGTTCCTGCACCTCCCAACGTAATTGGTCCCAGCCACACCGCCGCAGTGTCGCTCAAGAGCCAACTCGACCCATCTGCCGGATTGAGCTGTATATAACACGCAGACACCGCTCCGAACGCGGTGTTAATCAAGATCTGTGTAGAAACGAGATCGGACGCCCCCTGGGGGTTCGAGTACACCGTGCTAAACGTCTGGCTGCTGCCGGTCCCCGAGGATGGATTGACCGAAACGGCCTGTGGCGGCTGGCTATTACCGGGTACGATCCAGGTCCCCAAAGCGATCCAACCGGAGTTGAGTCCGTGAGCGGTTTGAGCAAACCCATTGACCGTCTTTGTGCCCGCAAACGAAGGTTTGAAGGTAAGGAGTACCCTCGCCGTTGCGGTATTACCCGAGACGATAATGCTTGAACCGGAGGCGTTGAGCGTGCACTGACTGTTCTGCAGGGTTCCTGTACCTCCCAACGTAATTGGTCCCAGCCACACCGCCGCTGTATCGCTTAAGAGCCAACTCGACCCATCTGTCGGATTTATCTGTATATAACAGGCAGACACTGCTCCGAACGTTGCATTAATCAACATCTGTGTAGAAATCAGATCCGATGCACCGTTGGGGTTCGAGTACACGGTGCTGAACGTCTGGCTGCTGCCGGTCCCCGAGGATGGATTGACCGAAACAGCCTGTGGCGGCTGGCTATTACCGGGCACAGTCCAGGTCCCCAAGGTCGTCCAACCGGAATTGAGTCCATGAGCGGTCTGAGCAAACCCATAGACGGCCTTCGGACCCACAAAGGCAGCTTTGAAGTTGAGGACCAGGATCATTGTTGCAGTGTTACCCGAGACAATCACGCTTGAACCAGAGGCGTTGAGCGTGCACTGACTGTTCTGCAGGGTTCCGGCACCTCCCAGCGTAATCGGTCCCAGCCACACCGCCGCAGTGTCGCTCAAGAGCCAACTCGACCCATCTGCGGGATTGAGCTGTATATAACAGGCAGACACTGCTCCGAACGTTGTATTAATCAAGATCTGTGTAGAAATCAGATCCGATGCACCATTGGGGTTCGAATACACGGTGCTGAACGTCTGGCTGCTGCCGGTCCCCGACGACGGGCTCACCGAAACCGCCGTAGGATTCAGACTCAATTGTGATATGAGGGCGTTAAAGGGCGCCGGATGGATAGATTGAACTACGCCAGTCGTAGTGGGGAAATCGACTGAGCCTGTCATGCCCGCCAAGACAGGTTCGCCATTGGACAACGTCATCGCCAGGCAGCGGTCGTCACTGGCACCGCCGAGGTACCCGGCCAACTGGAGCGATGCTCCAGTCGACGACAACTGCGCGAAGAACCCATCTAAAGAGCCACTGAAGCCCGGAGCCACCGTGGTGGGGAAATTGACAGAGCCGGTATACCCCGCGATCCAGACCGTGCCGGAGGAACCAACTGCAATCGCCGTTCCCGAATCGCTTCCCGAGCCCCCCAGAAGCGAGGCAAAGTTAATTGCCGTGCCCGTCGCGTTCAGTTTCACCACGAAGGCTTCATAGTCGCCATGAGAAACCGTCTGGTAGGCACCGCTGGTCACTGGAAAATTCGTGGATAGGGTGTCGCCGGTGAGGTAGATGTTGCCCGAGGAATCCAGTGTTATTCCGTTGGCTTCATCATTGCCCGAACCACCCAAATAGGTCATGAAGTTCCAGGATGTGCCGGTTGGATTCAGGCATCCCAGTAAGATATCTCCGCTGCCGCGATTGGACGTTTGGAGGGCATTCCGCAGTGGCAGCGATGACGAATCCGTGCGCCCGGCGATGCAAGCGTCGCCCGCCACATCGATCGCAAGGGAGACGGCGGTGTCGCTGCCGCTCCCACCAAGCAGCGTCGAGTAGATCCAGCGGGTTCCGGCTCGGTCCATCTTTAGAACGAATGCGTCGGAAAACCCTCCCTGAAAAGCAGCCTGGGGCGCGCCTGACGTCGTCGGGAAGTTCGTGGACGAGGTATATCCGGTGACGTAGACGCCGCTCAGATCCACGGCTATTCCCATCGCTGCGTCCGTACCGGTG
Organism: Bryobacteraceae bacterium; assembly: GCA_039934475.1. Classification (GTDB taxonomy): domain Bacteria; phylum Acidobacteriota; class Terriglobia; order Bryobacterales; family Bryobacteraceae; genus JBDTMC01. The sequence continues at coordinate 14,196 of JBDTMC010000112.1, forward strand.
CCGCCCAGGTAGGTGGCATAGGAGAGTCGGCCGGTCGAATCGAGCATCGCGATGAATCCGTCTTGACCGCCATTCGACGCGGTTTTCAGCGCATTCGAGGTCGCCGGAAATCCTGACGAGCCGGCGATTCCTGCTACCCAAATGTTCCCCGAGTTGTCCAGGGCGATGCCCCGCCCAGAGTCATTTCCGGCACTCGCCAGAATCGTCGTAAACAGTATATGCGTGCCATCGGAGCTGAGCTTCGAGACGAACACCGCACGCGTGTTTCGCACGCCGGTACCTCCGCCGCTCGATGGAAGATCAACGGAGGCTGTTTCCCCCGTGGTGTATACATTTCCGGCCGAGTCCGTCGCCACGGCGTAGGCGGCGTCAAAGCCCGAGCCCCCCACATACGTGGAAAACTCCAAGACCGGGTCGATTCTGAGAGGACGCGTGGCGTCATAGGAGCCGACGTCGAAGCCAACGATATCCGCCTCCACCCGAAACTCGATCCCGACCGGCACTTGCCGGCCGTCGATTTCCTGCCATCCCTCGGGATGACGATAACGAACCGCTCCTGAGGGAGTCGAGACCACCAGATCGCCATCACCGTCAATCGCCACACTCTTCTGACCTGTGAAACCGATGCGAAGGGCGTCGGGCTCGCCGCCGGCCGCAACGTGGAACTCGTATTCCAGGTGTTGACCATGTGTATGCCATTGCAGATCGATACCTGGATAGGCGCCATAGTATCTGATACCGGAATAGTGTGGCACCTCGACACCAAGCCCGCCCCGCTCACTTTGCGCGCCGCCATAGTACCGGGTGAAAGATGAGAGTAACCTTTCTCCCGACAACTGACCCGGTTGGGAGCCCAGCAGCTGCATGTGTAGCACTTCAGGCGCCTTGGATGCAGAACTCAGTACATACGTCGCTGAGCCATCCTTATTGAAGGCGACCGTGTAGCCGTCGACTCGGGCCACAAAGCCGACCGAACTAACGAGTTGCCCGCGATTCGGTTCGAACCAGGGTGGCGTTGCTGCCTGCAGCGCCGGGCAGAGCACCCAGGCAAGCGCCACCACAATCCCATTACGCAGTCCCAGCCGCTTGATAGTTGTCACAGACGATTGATCGACCCAATGCCGGGAAAAATTTAGGGGGGCTTGGCGTTCCCACTTGGCGGTCTCAAAACTTCACTCGGCGAACCTCTAGGCCATGCAACTCACTGCGGCAAAGTGCATCGAAACCCCGTGTCAACGCTTCTCGAATCCCTTGGCCTTCGGCCGCGAACGGACATCCGAACCGCACCAGCCACATTCACCCACGCCCCCCCACGGAGTACCCTAGCCTGGCCGTCTGCTGGCCCCTTCGGATCCCCCCTCTCGTTCGACTGATAATAGCTCGCACCATACCAGTCAGCCGTCCATTCCCAAACATTTCCCAGCATGTCGCACAACCCAAATGAGTTCGGCGCCAGTTGGCCAACATTATGAAAGGTGTTTCCGTTTTTGGCGAGGCGGCCTAAGAAGCCTGACCCGTCTGCCTGCAACAGTGCCGCTGCGTCTTCAAGCTCCGCCGATCCCGAGTTGTTCGCATACCAGGCGGCCGCCGATAAGTTGGTCTCTCCCGGCCCTGAGCTGTCGCCACGTGCTGCATATTCCCATTGCGACTCAGTCGGCAACGCACCCCCGCTCCATTCGCAGAATTCGTGCGCGTCGTTCCAGTCCACGTTCACAATCGGCGCCTGCTTGTTCGCCCAGCCGGGGTTCAGATTCCTGGAGCCAAACGTCGATTCTGGCGGCAGGCGGCGATTCGTACTCGACGCGAACTTAAAATAGGAGCCCACGGTCACTTCGGTTTTTCCCATCCAGAAACCCTTCGAGACTGTTACCTCATGAGCCGGCTTTTCGTCCGCCTCGCAGGCGCCGTCGACCTTGGAGCAGCCCTGTTCGTAGACGCCTTCCGGAACCCAGATGTATACCAGATTCGTCTTCGCCTCCGTCTTCGTCGCCCCGCGAGCCGGCGGTGATGACCGCCTTATGAAGAGGAACAGCGGCGTTAGTACCGCCGCCGCCGCCGCGAGATAGATGAAAGTCTGCGTTCGGTAGAAGGCCGTAACGCCGCCTTGACGAGGCGGTGCGGCCTGCGGGATTAGTTGATCTTTCTCGGGCATGACGATAGCAAAGTTATAACCCCGACGTAAAACATGACTCAGTGGGGTCTGCTTCCCGAGTCACGCGGCCAACGTATCCCTGAACTGTGCCGGGTGCGTGTCTCATATCCTCTTACCTGGATTCCTGGACGCTCACTCGGCTTTGGTTTGCCAGGAACCATTCTACCGTGCGGCGCAGGCCGTCTTCCAAGGATGTCTTGGCGTGAAATCCAAACTCTTTAATCGCCCGAGAGACGTCCAAACACCGTCGTTGCTGCCCGTTCGGCTTTGTCGCGTCCCACACGAATTTACCCTCAAACCCAGTGACCCGTGCAATGCTCTGCGCCAGTTCGCGAATGGGAACCTCTATGCCGGTTCCGAGGTTCACCGGTTGTGGCTTACTGTAGTGCTCCGTTGCTTGCACGATACCCTCGGCAGCGTCGCTGACGTAGAGAAACTCTCTGCTGGCGGTGCCATCCCCCCAAAGGGCGACTTCGTCTTGGTTCGCTGCCCGCGCTTCCACACATTTTCTTACTAGCGCAGGAACCACATGGGCGTTCTGAAGATCGAAATGATCGCCTGGGCCATACAAGTTCACGGGTAGAAGGAAAATAGCATCCATGCCATATTGCGATCGATAGGCTTGGCATTGCACCAGCAGGGCCTTCTTCGCTATTCCGTAAGGGGCAGTTACTTCCTCCGGGTACCCGTCCCAGATGTCGTCCTCACGGAAAGGAACCGGCACCGCTGCGGGATAGGAGCAAATCGTGCCGACAATCACCGACTTTTGCGTTCCATGAAGCCGCGCTGCTTCAATCAACTGAATGCCCATGATCGCATTCTCGTAAAAAAATCGCCCCGGATTCCGCTGATTGGCGCCAATGCCTCCCACCGCGGCCGCCAGATGTATCAGCACTTCTGGCTGAGTGTCTCGGAACAACGTCTCGATCACGTCTCCCTTGGTTAAGTCAAACTCCGAATGAGCCGGAGTGATAAGCTTCGTACACCCGCCCTCTCGAAGGCGGGCAACCACGTGACTTCCAAGAAATCCACCCGCCCCAGTCACCATCACCCGCTTGCTCGCCAGATCGATCAACCCGCCCTCCACGGCACAGCGGTTTTTGTATGGCTGAGTGCCTCAATTCCACCGCTAATGCGCCGCTCCACGTCTGCGATGTCGGCATCGGTCATGATTTGCACTAGTTCCCGAAACGTCACGGTGGGTTCCCAGCCAAGAACCTTACGCGCCTTTCCGGCATCCGCTAAGAGGAAGTCCACTTCCGCAGGTCGAAAGAACCGTGGGTCAATCTCAACGTATTGTCTCCAATCCAAACCGGCGTGTTCAAAGGCCAGTTCCAGGAACTCACGCACCGAGTGCGCCTCGCCTGTGCCGACCACGTAATCGTCCGGTTGGTCCTGCTGTAGCATTAGCCACATCGCGCGGACGTAATCCGGCGCGTAACCCCAATCGCGCTTAGCATCCAGATTGCCCAAGTAGAGCTTCGGCTGCAATCCGTATTTGATCCGCGCCACGGCGCGCGTGATTTTCCTTGTCACAAACGTTTCTCCCCGCCGCGGAGACTCGTGGTTAAACAGAATGCCGCTTGAGGCATGCATCCCGTAGCTTTCCCGGTAGTTAACCGTAATGTTATGCCCAAACAACTTGGCGCAAGCGTACGGGCTGCGGGGATGGAAAACCGTGCTCTCGCTTTGCGGCGGAAAGGTGTTTCCGAACATTTCACTGGATGATGCCTGATAGAACCGGCAGTGTACTCCACTCCGGCGGATAGCCTCAAGCAATTTCAATACACCAACCGCAACTACGTCCGCCGTGTATTCCGGTACTTCAAAACTCACCATCACATGGCTTTGCGCACCCAGATTGTACACTTCCTCAGGCCGACTATCGTGTATTAGATTCGCCAGCGCGCCGCCGTCGGACAAATCGGCGTAGTGCAGGAAAAATCTCGCGTCAGAGTCATGCTGATCGCGATAGACATTCACCAATCTGTCCGTAGTAAAACTCGACGAACGCCGCCGGAAACCATGGACTTCATACCCTCGATCAAGCAGAAACTCGACAAGGTAGCTTCCGTCTTGGCCGGTGCATCCCGTTATCACGGCCTTCTTCATAAGCTTGAGATTATCACGGGCAGCGGCCGCTGCCAATGTTACAGTTTGCGCAATCGCCGCCCTCCTCGGCTCGAAAAATGGGGCTGGCATGATTTTCCGACCCCTGTAAGCTACTGTAAATA
>JBDTMC010000113.1:0-18498 GCA_039934475.1 Bryobacteraceae bacterium
GAGGCGGGACGTATCCATCAAGGGGACAGTCAGTTCGGCGGGCAGATCGAGCAGTGTGTCCACGTGGCGCTTGGGAACTACCAGCGTATGGCCGTGGAAGACTGGCGTGGCATCGAGGAAGGCCATGGTGTGTTCGTCCTCATAGACGATATGCGCCGGAATCTCTCCAGCCACAATGCGGCAGAAGACACAGCCCGTCACTTCCCCTCCTTCGCCACAATCTCATCCAGCTTCTTCTTCACGTCGTCAGTCAACCACGCGCCGTCGCATTGCGCGCACACCATGGCTGGCACGTTGTCGAAGACCAGCAGTTCCTCGCCCTTCTGGATTTCGTGAGTAATGAGGTGTTCGAATAACAAGCCGCCGCACAACGCGCACCGTTCCTCTGCCATTGTTCTATGCCTTTGCCACCGCGCGATCCTTCTCAGGCGGCGGCAGGAACGCGATCGCGACGGCGCTCAAAACCGCTACGGCGAAGATGACGCCCATGGCGATATCGTAGCTGCCGAAGCGTTCACGCATTAGTGAGACAAAGTAGGGGAACCAGGTTTGGGCGATGGTGTTCACAGGCAGGATGATGGCCATGCATCGAGCCAGTGAATTTACACCAAACTGCTCGGCGGCCATAAGCGGGATCAGCATGTAGTCGGCTCCCATGGCGAACCCGAAGAGCAAGCCGAAAACCCAGGGTGTGGTGGGCGGTGTCACCGTAAGCAGTATCGGAATGGTGGCAGCCGAGAGGAAGTAGCTGATGGCCATGACGATCTTCTTGTTGAACTTGTCGGAGAGGCCGCCGATCATCAGGCGTCCCCCGATGCTCGAGGCCAGAATGATCATCGATGCGGCGCGCCAGGTGGCATTCAACAGCGCTTGGAATTCGGTCTGTGCGACGGCATTGGCCATGTGGTCCTGGAAGACGAATTTCATGTGGAAATTCACAGACCCGATAGCGCCAATGGAACAGGCACTGCCTAGCAGCAGCAGCCAGAACGAGTAGCGGCGAATCAGGTAGTGATAGGAGAAAGCTTCCACCGCTTGCTCGGCAGGAGGCGTATCCGCGCCATCCGGGAACTGCCCTACCTCCGCCGGCTTGTCACGCAGGAAGAAGATGGCGATGGGCCAGGAGGCGAGCACCGTGACACCGATCATTATCAGAGCCTTCTGAAATCCGAAGGCCTCGGCGAGCGGCTTAACGGCGAAGGATCCAAGGAATCCTACGAGGCCGACGCCGACGTAAAGCACGCCCATCGCCGTGCCCCGCAGCTTGCGAAACCATTGCGAGACGATGATCTGGTGCGGGATTGGCCCGGATAGGACGTAGCCGATCGTATAGACGAACCAAATGCCCCAGTAGACCCAGATATTGTTGCCCATAGTGCCCCAGCCGAGGAAGGCCAGACACGTGAGTCCCGTTCCGACAAGGATGAGCTTGCGGGGGCTGAAGCGCGGCACTAGAACCGGGCCCACCCAGAGCGTCAACAACGCCGCCAGGGGGAAGCCGAAGGTGATCTGAGCCTTCGTCCAGCCAAAGCTCTTCTGGTAGTAGTCGTAAAAGAACGGGTTGTTGTAGTACGGCAGGCCGACGGCGAGGCCGAACGTCATAAATGCCGCCGCCACTACCCACCAGCCGTAGAAGCTCTTCTTCATTATTGGGGTCCCTTCTCGCGCGAGAATTACTCAGCTTATCTCAAGTTCCGGAGCGCGGGTTTCGACATGGGACAATGGTGGATGAACGAAGCCTCGCTGCGGGCCGCCCGTTTGAGCGTCATCGCCGTCTTCTTTCTGCATGGCGTGGTCTTCTCCACGTGGGTATCGCGAATCCCTGCGATACAGGAAGCGCTTGCACTGAAGCCGGCAGTGTTGGGCCTAGCCTTGCTCGGCGTCGCGATGGGATCGGTGCCGGCCCTTCCCGTCACGGGCGTGCTGATTTCACGCTACGGCAGTCGCCCCGTCACCATCTGGAGTAGCTACGCGTTTTGCTTTTCTCTGATCGGACTGGCCCTTGCGCCGAGCGCGATGCTGCTTACGCTGGCGCTGGTCTTCTATGGCGCAGCCGCCGGCGTGATGGATGTCTCGATGAACAGCCATGGCGCAGTGATCGAAGGATCGATGGGTAAGCCGATCATGGCAATGTTTCACGCATTCTTCAGCCTCGGCGGAATGGCGGGCGCCGCCGTGGGTGGGCTGATCGCCAAACTCGGAGTCCCCGTGTTTACTCACTTCGCCGGCGCGGCTGTGATCTTCGCCGCCGCCACTGCCGTGTCTGTGGGAGGCATGCTGCCGGCGGCTGTGGATCGTGTCCCCCATCAGAGCGGATTCGCGAAACTCACCAGACCGCTGTTGGCGCTCGGCATACTTTCGTTCTGCTTTCTGTTGAGTGAGGGGGCAGTGGCGGATTGGACGGCCATCTACCTTCGCGACGCGCTGAACGCCAACGCGGGCACCGCGGCTCTGGGCTATGCCGTCTTCTCAGCAATGATGACTTTGGGACGTTTCCTGGGAGACTGGTTGACGGCAAAGCTGGGACCGTTGCGTCTGCTGCGTGCCGGAAGCATTCTCGCGGCCTGTGGATTGAGCGGGGCGTTGTTGGCGCCTACGCCACCAATCGCCATGGTGGGGCTGGCGGCGGTGGGGGCGGGATTCAGTGTCATCGTGCCGCTCATCTTTTCCGCGGCGAGCCGCGCCGGTGGAGAGGGCGCGGGTAAAAACATAGCGGCAGTCTCAACCACAGGGTACTTCGGATTCCTGGTGGGCCCACCGCTGATTGGCTTTCTTGCCGGCGCCTACACCCTGCGCACGGCGCTCTGGTTGCTGGTCGCATTCAGCCTGATGGGCACGTTTCTCGCCCGTAGTGTGAATAACACGCGAGCGGCGAGTCACCTGAGCTAACCGTGTCGACACGAATGCCGCGCGGCGCTCATTCGGCTGCCAGGTTGCAGGCACGTTGCCGCGGTCATGAAGTAAGCTGGCAGACATGCTCCCTCGTTCGCTGTGGGCCGTGTTCCGTCTGGCTCTTATCGTGATTCCGGCGACCGCTCTTGCGGCGCCTCCGGTTATAGGTGCCCATCACGCCGTCATCTCGGTGGCTACAACGGAGGAAGCGCAGCAGCTTCAGCGGACCATGACTGGAAAGTTGGGGTTGCCAGCCGCCTGGCCGCTGGCAAAGTACGGCGCGCGCACCAGTGGAGGCGTGTTCTTTGGGAATTTCATTGTCGAGATTGCAGTATGGCCGCAGGTGGACTCGTACCAGTTCCTCGGTCTGGCGCTGGAAGCACCCGATATGGATGCCGCCTTCACCGAGTTGCGCGCGCGCGGGCTTGGTGCAAAAGATCGCGACGCGAGCGACCGTTGGCGTAACGGCATGATTACGCAACTAGCGGGCGAGGGTCTCGGGATCTTCCTTACCCAGTTCAACCAAGCGTGGTCCGCGCCCCTCATGGACGCTGCCAAACGGCAGTTTGCCGTATCTGGCGGTGGACCATTCGGCATCACCGGCGTCACCGCCATTGAAATCGTTGCCAACGCCTCGCGGCGTGAAGCGATAGAGAAAACGGTAGCGCCAGCAAGACCCGAATCCCTATCACCGGCGCTTCGCCTGGTGGATGGTGGCCGTTACCAAGTCCGCAGCCTTGTAGTGCAATGCAAAGAACCGGAAGCTGCCAAGGCCGTCTTACCGGCCGGAATGCCTCTAGTCTTCAACCGTCCTTAACTGAGGGTGTCTGCGGTGTTCTTGGGCGAGGCGGTTCTCATTATTGAGTATTTTTAATAACACGAAATGGTTTCAGCTATTTCAAAGCGCCTAAATCCGATGTAGATTGAGTTTGGTACCTACAGTACCAAGGATACTATAACAATGAAACCCGCAGGCTCTTCTCAGGCATTCGATGCCCGGCTGGTGAAATCCCAGTTGGGTCGACTCTATATTAAACGGAGCCTTCTGGATAAGGTCATCCAGAACCTTGAGCGTTACCAAGCCTGGGTGGGCGAGCAAGATAGCGAACGAGCGAGGCAGAGGCGAGGCGGCAGAAAGGCCGCGTAGCCGTTCGGATCTAGCAGCCGTCGGACGGGCGAATCGACCAACCTCCTCTGGGCAAGGAGCTGCTGTGGTTGTCTGCGCCTAAGGTCCTTCCCGTAGACCTCTAAACGACATCTTCCCTTCTTCACCTGCCGCATCTGCTTTGGGATGGTAACCTGTGAATAAGCTGCAACGCCTGATTCTTTGACAAGAGATCAGGTGGTGGCGGCTCACTGGGCCTTGGCGAATGCTGGTTGAATTTGAACTGATCTCGCGTGCAAAGGACGGCGATGCGGCTGCGTTTAACCGCATCATACTTGCGTACCGCAAGCGGATTTTGGGTACAATCGCTCGATTGATCGGGCGCCCCGAAGACGTGGAGGACGTGGGTCAGGAAGTGTTCTTACGCCTGTACTATTCGCTGGATCAGTTGCGGACGCCGGAAGTCTTCGAACCATGGCTTTACCGCTTGACGGTCAACGCCGCCTACGATTACCTGCGCAAGGCACGACGCCGTTACGAATCGCGGATGGCGGACCTCTCAGAGGAACATGTACAAATGGCCGACGCGGCCGCCAGCACGAAGGAGCAGAAAGAAGGTCTGCGCAAAACGGGCATTCGCGAGTTTGTGCATCAACTGTTGGAGTCGGTGTCGGCCGAGGATCGGATCTTGCTCACATTGAAGGAAGTGGAAGGCCTCTCCCTCAAGCAGTTGGAGCAGATCTACCACGTCAACGAGAACGCATTAAAGGTTCGCCTGTTCCGGGCGCGCCAAAGGGTGTTAAAAGCGTACGGTGCGGCGAATCCACAAGAGGCAACCGCACTGAAAGTGGAAGAGGCAAAGGGCTAGAGGATTATGTCTTTTCAGAATGAACGTGAACTCGAAGGGCTATGGGCCTCCTACCGGGAGTCGATGCCCGATGTGGAGGCGAGCCCGGAGTTCATGCCGAAATTGTGGCACGCGATTGAGGCCCGCCAGCGCAGCCGGATCACGATATGGACCAAGTGGACCGGCGCTTTTGTGTCGGTGTCCCTCGCCTTGTGCCTGGTCTTTACCATCGCCTCCGCGGTGGAAGATCGCTTGACGCCACCGCATGCATCCAGCTACATTGACGCATTAAGCGAGGACACTCCCTCCGATACCTTGGCCTACGCGCACTTCCAGCCAACGGCCGATGAGGAGTCACACAAATGACGCGGAACTGGACGATTGGCTTCTCACTGACGCTGGTTTTCGTGTGCGGTTTGGCTGTGGGCGGATTTGGCCACTGGCTCTACGCTAATAATACTGTTCTCGCGAAAGGCCAGAAACCGGCGGCAAAGACGCCCGAGGAGGCGCGCCGGGTGTACGTTGAGGAGATGCAGACCCGTCTCAAGCTCAACCAGGCGCAATCCGTCCAACTCAATGCCGCCCTGGATGAGACCCGGGCCAAGTTTCAGGCTATGAAGGAACGGCGGCGCCCTGAGGTTAAACAGATCCAGCAGGAGCAGGTGGATAAAATTAACGGCTTCCTCACCGAAACGCAACGCGGGGAATATACCAAATTGCGCGAGGAGCGTGAGGAAAAGGCAAAACAGAAGGCGGCCACCGGCGGGGGCGGCTGCTAGCAGCGATACAGTCGGTTACAAACGAGAAAAAGCCCGCCGATAGACCGGCGGGCTTTTTTCGTTCTCAGGATTGCGACTTCTGACTTCCGTCTTCGGGCCGCTACACAGTGACTTTTTCGCGGGACTTTTTGATCTCCGCCGACTTCGCCATCTTCTTTTGGAAACGGTCAACGCGACCTTCAGTGTCGATCAACTTCTGTTTGCCGGTGAAGAAGGGGTGGCAGGACGAGCAAATTTCCACGCGCATGTCGCCTTTGTGGGTGCTACGGGTTTTAAAGGTGCTACCGCATGCGCAAATCACATTGAGTTCGTTGTATGCGGGGTGGATTCCAGGCTTCATGGAGCGAAATTCCTTTCGAGACTAATAAAACTCCAGTATAGCAGCCGTTTCCCTTCCGGCAAAAACGGCCTCTGGAAACTGAAAGCCCCCGCGGCACTCACGTGCGGCGGGGGCCATTAAAGGTAGCCCAGGGGTTTGATGCCTCGGCTTTTAGTTCCGTCAGCGCTCAGCAGCCGGTCCACATGAACGTAGGCTTCGCCACTGAAACGTTGCCAGCAACGTTAGAACGGTCGACTCAACAGTCGGCCACCTCGCGCTGTGTTTTACTACCAGTATCCATTAGACTGGACCACCTCCTTCCTCAGTGATACCTTCATCCTAACCAGAGATTTTGGCGGTGTCAAATAGAAATTTCAGGGAAGTTGACTACTACCCATGGTGCCAAGTGGCGGACGTCCTACAAGTGGCGGCGCAAGTACCGGCACATCGCTAATCCATCTATCAGATTGAACGGGAATTTGCCCGTGGTGTAATGGGCGCACGGCAATTCAAACACTTTGTGCTTCAATTTCAGCTTGCGGAACTGATCCAGCACCTGTCGCGAGTACTCCGGCAGGAAAGTGGTGTCGTAGCGGGCCCAGATGAGCAGGAAATTCATTTCCCTCGAAGCCATCCGCGTTAGGTACGGGGCGGGGCTGATGACAGACCAGTACTTCTTCAAGTCGTCCCGGCTGACGTTGCTGCCCAGCCCTTCCTTCACATGGCGGGTTGAGATGCCGGTCCACACGACGTCGGAAACATAGGTGGAGATGTGGTTGAACACGCCCGCCTGGATGCGAAGGTCGTGGGCCGCGGTGACAAAAGCGACGCACGAACCCAAACTGGTCCCCAGAATGGCCAACTTCTTATATCCCTGCGCCTGAAGCCAATCGAGACAGCAACGGGCGTCGATAACCGATTGGCGCATTGCGGAGATCGTCCGGCCGAGGTTGCTCGACATGTGATAATCGGCGCGCGTCAGTTCCGGCGGCATTCGCCGGTCATGGTACGACATACTCATGCGGAGAGCCGTAACACCAAATCGATTCAACAGCTTGCAGAGACCGACGTGGCCATTGATATCGGAATTCCACTGCGGCAGAACCAGCACTGCGCGGTCCCGGTCCTTGGCTACGGGAAAAAAGTCGCCATAGGCGGTGTTGTTCGACGGATAAGGGGTGGAGACAGGACTGGTGAACGTCAGTTCGTTTCTGGTCAGCCGGAAATCGGAGGGCGTCGTGTAGGAGTAAAAACGCTCAGAGTCCGCCAGGTTCGATTCGACAAAATCGCTCAAATCCCGTGCTGGATTTCCGTTTCGATGGACCCCATCCAGCCAGTCCAGACCCCATTCAAAAGGCCGGACAATGCGGTTGGTGTCCTTGGTCGCCAGTTCCAGTTCCCATCGTTGAATCCAATTGCCGTACAAACCCATGTTCGATGGCTAGTTTAACAAGCCACTATCACTTTCTGTTAACGGAAGGGTGGGGACCAAAAAAGAAGCCCCGCAAGAAGCGGGGCGAGACAGTGCAGCCCGGAGAGGCAACCACACCAAGTATCGAAGAACCTCTGACCCACTCTCTCTATTGCAACTGACTGCCCAAATGGAAGTGTATGAAACCACAGGTATTCGGTTCCGGGTTCTCCCGATTTTAGTAAGACGCCTCCAGCCTTCAATACAAGATATGGGAGAGCGGCCGACGCGACACGGTAGAATGCGGAGGTGGCCGCTAGCAGACAAATGGGATTGGAGACCGGTGGCGTTCGGCGCGGCCTGGCTGGTTTCTTTCTCTCGGGCGTGTTGGTGTCACTCCTGGGCGCTATTCTGCCCGCCTGGGAATACCATCGGACTACCACCTACGAGTTGGTGGCCTACCACTTCTTCGGATTCACAATAGGGATTTTGGCGGCAACCAGGTACTCCTACCTGTTGATCAAACACAAAGGCTTGAGGATTACGCTGTTTTCGGCGGCCCTTGCGGCCTTTCTCGGGATGTTGGGCCTGGCCGCCGCGGGCCCACCGCAGCAATGGTGGTGGCGCGTCGCTGCCTTGGCAGTGATCGGAGCAGCCGCCGGAACGCTCCATGCGGGCATCTTTCATCTCATCATGCCTGCCTACGAACAGAATCCCGCCGCTATCGTCAACTTGGCCGGGATCTTCTTCGGCCTCGGGTGCCTGTCGACCGCCCTGCTGGTAGCGGGCGCTTTCTACATCTACACCATGGCCAGCATCGTCATAATGCTGGCCCTGATCCCGGGATTTCACGCCATCGGCTATTGGCGTTCGCGCTTTGTCGACCAGCCTCTTCTGCCGAAGCGCACCATGCACCAGGCGATGGAGGACTTTAGCCGCCCGGCGGCGATTCTATTCGCACTGCTTCTCTTCTTCCAGTTTGGCAACGAATGGGCGCTGGCGGGCTGGCTCCCGCTCTTCCTGATTCAACGCTTGGGAATCAGCCCGGAGACATCGGTTTGGATGCTCGCCTTTTACTGGGTGGCGCTACTGCTGGGTCGTGTGGCAGCCCAGGCGATTCTGCCGCGAGTGAGCCATACGAAGCTTCTTTTCAGCAGCATGATGAGCGCCTGGTTCGGCTGTACGCTGCTGTGGCTGACGAACAATCTGTTTGGCGCCACGGTGGGCATTTTAATGACCGGCGCCGGCTTCGCCACCATCTATCCGCTGGTAGTTGAGCGCCTCGGCAACCGGTTTCCGTACTACCATCCGGGGTTCTTCAACGGCATCTTTTCGCTGGCCGTGGTGGGCGCACTACTCGCGCCTGGCACGTTGGGATTCCTTGCCAACGAGTTCGGCGTCGGCATCGTGATGGCGCTACCGTTGCTGGGCACGGCGGCCGTATTCGTCATCCTGGGGCTGCTGTGGCTGGAGACCAAACTGTCCGGAATGGCCGGAGTGAGTGAAAAGGCCGGCAGCTAAAAGAGCTTGAGCGTGAGATTCCCGTACGCCGACACGTCCAGCAACTCCACGGAGCGGAGCGCCTTCAACTTCCCCTTCCACGGGAAACAGAGATAGCCCCGGCGCGCGCTGGTGGCCGATCCTTCTTCCAGGGCGCACTCCACCGCTAGCTCCTGCCGAAGCACCACCTTCTTCTCGACGTTAGCCGCTGCGGTGGCGCCGGAACCGGACAGGCTGTGCGCCAGATACTCCGCACCCACAGACAGGGTGCCGACCTTGCCGTTTACCGGATCATCCGTCACCGCGGGCAGGGGATCGAGCCGGTCCGTGTTGGCCGCAAACGGAAACAGCAGCAGGACCGCAGCGCGGGCAAGCTACATGCCTGAAGTATAATCCGGAGACCGATGCACCGGTTTCTGTTTCTGTTATGTACCTTCAGCGCGAGTGCTGCCCCATTGCGCGAGCAGGTGGAGAAGATCATCGCCGGGTCCGAGGCCGCTTCCCGTGCTTTTTGGGGGATCCAAGTCACCGATCCTACCAATGGGCGGACGGTCTTTGAATCGAACTCAGGACACTACTTCATACCTGCCTCCAACACGAAGTTGTTTTCCACGGCACTGGCGCTTCTCCGCCTGGGACCCGGCTATCGATTCACGACCACTGTTACCGCAACTGCCGCAACCGACGCACAGGGGCGCATCCGGGGCGATGTCTCTTTCGTCGGTGCCGGAGACCCGAATTTGTCCGCCCGCGAGCTCCCTTACCGCAAGGGTCCGATCACGGGAAACGCTCTGAAGGCCGTGGACGACCTTGCCGATCAGCTTGTGGAACGCGGTGTTCGCGTGATTGAGGGCGACGTGATCGGCGATGACAGGTTGTGGCCCTGGGATCCGTATCCCGAAGGTTGGGCCATCGATGACGCCGTCAGCGAAGACGGGGCGCCAGTCAGTGCGCTCACGATCAATGATAATCGCCTGAAAGTGCAGTTGCGCGCGGGCAATCCGGGAGATCCGGTGCTGGTGTCGTTCGATCCGCCCTTGACGTATTATTTCTTCCACAATGGCGCACGGACCGGACCCCGCGGGTCGGCCGCACATATCGAGATCGACCGCGCCCCCGGCTCTCGCGAAGTCGTTCTTCGCGGTACTCTGCCAGCCGGCAACGGCGGAATATCCGAATACATCGCCATCGACGATCCCGCTCTCTTCGCTGCGAACGCATTGCGCGACGCTCTAATAGGCCGGGGCATTGTGGTGCGAGGCCAAGCGGTAGCGCGCCATAGGGGAGCGAGCGCCGCGAGGGGAAAAGCCGCCGCTGTTCTATTAGCGTCTCACCAGTCGCTGCCGCTGGTGGAATCGCTCCGCGTCATCGACAAAGTCAGCCAAAACCTGCACGCAGAAATGGTGCTACGCGAGACCGCACGGGTCCTGGGGGGCGACGGAAGCCGCCAGCTTGGACTGGAGGCATTGCAGTCGTTTCTTGGGGAAATCGGCGTGCCGAAGGAAGAGTACCGCTTCGAGGATGGCTCCGGCCTCTCGCGCCTCAATTTAGTCACGCCACAGACGGTGGCAACACTGCTGGTCTCTATGTACCGTTCGCAGTACAAGGCGGATTGGATGAGTTTTATGCCGATTGGCGGGGAGGACGGCACGCTGGAAAAGCGATTCGCGAACCTGCCAGGGGCGGCCAGGATTCACGCCAAGACGGGCTCCCTGAGCCACGTGGCTGCCCTCTCGGGCTACGCCACTACCCAGTCCGGAACGGTGCTTGCCTTCTCTGTGATGGCCAACAACTTTAACGGTCCGGCTTCCGAAATCCGCGCCGTCATTGATAAGATTGCAGTAGCAATCGCGAACTTGGAGTAAGCAAATGCCGATTTTTGAATACAGCTGTGAGTCCTGCGGAACGAAGTTTGAGAAGTTGATGCGCCGGGCCGGCGAGACGGAGGGACTGGAATGCCCTTCCTGCGGGGAACACCATCTGAAGCAGGAACTCTCCACGTTTGCCGCTCATGCCAATGGCGGCAAGCAGCAGCAACCCATGGGCGGTGGGTGCCCGGCCGGCATGTGCGGCACGCCAGGCCTTTGCGGACGCAACTGACCCCTGCGGCCGCATCCCGTTAAAAGGATTTGACTTTCCCTTTTTATTCGCCCACAATCGAGAGAAGGAAACGATTGTGGCTCTCACCAAACGGCAAAAAGAAGTCCTCGACTTCATCCAGAACTTCGTGAATGAGCACGGTTACAGCCCTAGTTATGAAGAGCTGGCCAACGGGCTAAACCTGGCTTCGCTGGCAACCGTTCACAAGCACGTGTCGACCTTAGAATCCAAGGATTACTTGCGGCGCAGCTACAACCAAAGCCGCAGTCTCGAAGTGACCTCGCGGTATCTGGATGACCAGAGGCGAATGCAAAGGGATCCTCCGGGCATCCCTTTAGCTGGCCGCATTGCGGCGGGTGTTCCGGTGGAGACCTTCGAATCCAACGAAAAGCTCCAGTTTTCAGACTTCACGGGAGACGATACATTCGCGCTGCAGGTGCGCGGCGAATCGATGATCGACGACCATATCTGCGACGGCGATTACGTCCTTGTGGAGCGAACCGCAAGCGTGCGCGATGGAGATATCGCGGTGGCGTTGGTGAACGGAGCCGAAACTACGCTGAAACGCTTTTATCGAGAAGCGGACGGTATGGTGCGTCTGCAACCGGCGAACGCGGCCATGGAACCGATTCGCGTGGCACAATCTGACGTACAAGTGCAAGGACGGCTGCTGGCCGTCCTGAGAAAGTACAAATAAGTCCGGACGCGGAATTTGAAGGTTACACGCTGGCGTAGCGGCGGACGCGGAATTCGCCTTCGGCGCGCAGCCAATCGTGCAGAGGATCCCCAGGGGCAAAACGCCGCTCCACCCAATAGGAGTAGGCGATGCGGGCGATCTCTTCGCGCTCGTCCAGGACTTCTTGCGTTGCCAGTTCGGTCTCGTCGTGCACCGGCAGCGTATCCGCGGCAGTCACCGCGGCGGCGACGGGCGGGAGCACTGCGACCACTTCGATTGCGGGTTCCGGCGTTACAACGGCGACTTTTTTGGACGTCGAACGAACAGGTGCGGACTTGGCCGCGCCCGTTGCTTTAGCCGGCGTCTTTGCTTTCACAGGTGCGGAATTCTTCGCAGAGGTGACGGCAGGAGTGGAGGCGGTCTCCGTGGACGCGGCCTGTTGATTTTCAGTTTTTGTTTTCTTAGCCATAAGACAAATTCCCTCCCTACTGAATTTAATTCCAGTGTAGCAGAAGTTTCAAACAATTCATGCGTGTAATGTTTTACGATCGAGACACAAAAACGCTATCGGATAGCTTGCCATTAACTCGTTAGAACACTCAAATCCCGCATCCGGCGCGGCTGAAACAGCTCGTTACAGATTGGGCCATCGCGGCACTTGGCGAGAGGATCAGACCAAGGATAACCGCAATAGCGAGAGCGGCTTCCTCAGCGTATTATCGCAAATTACGTCACTAATTGCTTCGCGCGCCGGCCGGCACGCCCTACCAGCGATGCTCGATCCTGCGATACGCTCGATGCTGGAGGGCAACGGCCTGTGAGCGAGAACCAACATCACTGGAATCGTAGGGATTGGCTTCTGACTGGGGGCTTGACGGCCGGAAGTGGCCTCGCCTTGGCGTCTGGACAGCCACTGGAAGCGGCGGCGGGGACATTGAACATGACGTCACAACTGTACGAGTCGCTAGGGGTGCGGCCGTTCATCAACGCCAAAGGCACATTCACGATTTTGACGGGCTCGCAGTCGTTGCCGGAAGTGAAGCAAGTGATGGCGGAAGCATCGCGGCACTTCGTTCATATGGATGAACTGATGGAGGCGGTGAGCCGAAGGATCGCCGAAATCACCAAGGCCGAATGGGGCATCGTGACGGCAGGCTGTGCAGCAGCGATCACCCACGCCACGGCGGCGTGCATCGCCGGCGCGGACCCGGAGAAGATGCAGAGGCTGCCCAAGTTGGACGGGTTGAAGAACGAGGTCATCATGCCTCGCTACTCCCGCAACCAATATGACCATGCCGCGCGCATGGTAGGAACCACGGTTGTGGAAGTGGAAACCGAGGAAGAGTTGCGTGCCGCGCTGGGACCACGCACCGCGATGGGACTAATCCTGAGCTGCCCGGCGGCAGAACGGGGGCCCCTAGCCGTGGAGCCATTCTGCCGCATCGCCCGGGAAAAGGGCGTGCCTGTGTTGGTAGATGCGGCCGCGGAAGAGTTAGTGATTCCGAACATCCACCTGGCCCACGGCGCGACCATGGTGGCCTACAGCGGCGGTAAGTGCCTGCGCGGCCCGCAAGCGGCCGGCCTGTTGCTTGGGCCCAAAAACCTGCTTCAGGCAGCGTGGTTAAACTCCGCCCCGCACCACGCCTTTGGACGTTCCCTGAAGGCAGGGAAGGAAGAGATCATGGGCATGCTGACGGCGCTGGAGATGTGGGTGAAACGCGACCATCAAGCGGAGTGGAAGCAGTGGGAGTCGTGGCTGGATTCGATCCAGAAGGAGGCCACGCGGGTCTCCGGAGTCTCGGCGGAAATCCTGCAACCGGAGGATCTTTCGAACCACGCGCCGCAACTCAAGTTGAACTGGGATGGCGAGAAGTTGGGGATCACCGGGCGCGAAGTGGCGCGTGCTCTCGATAAGGGCACTCCGCGCATCATCGTCGCGGGTTCGTCGGGAGAGCGGCCTCAAAAGATGGCCAGCTCAGTCACCATCAGGCCCTACATGATGAATCCGGGTGAGCACACAACCGTAGCGAAGGCGCTGTACCAGATCCTGGCCCATCCGCCGAAGGCCGCGCCAGTCCCGGCGCCGGCGGGCGAAGCGGCCAGTGCTGCCGGCCAGTGGCAGGTGGAGGTCCGCTTCCTTAGCGGCGCCGCACGCCATCAATTCACCTTGGAACAACAGGGCGCGACACTCACGGGGCGCCATCGGATGGAGTTTCTGGAGAGCTCGCTTTCAGGCGAGGTGATGGGGGCCGAAGTCCGTTTCCGCAGCGCGCACCGCTACGAGGGCACTGTGTTGGATTATGAATTCCGCGGTCAAGTCTCCGGTGCCGCAATGAGCGGAGAAGTCCGAATGGGTGAATACGGGTCGGCCAGTTGGAGCGCACAGCGGACTTGAGCGGGATTTAGTAAAAGAAGGACCGGTACGGCCGATGAGATAGGCGAGGGATTTCATGGGCCAGCTTATTGAGATGCCGCGACGCGAGGGCCGTCCTCCGTTTGTTGTGCGCGCGGGCGGGCAGGTGCTGGTCCTTTGCGATACGCCGGATAACCAGTCGCTCGCTATGATCCGTTCGCTTGCTCCCGTGGTGGTCTTCGCCCCTAGCCTGACACCGTCGCTAGTGGAACAACTGCTGGGTGCCGGCGCGTCTCTTGTCGTCAACCAAGGCCCACTACAAAGGTTCAGCCGCCCGGCTGGGCTAATGCAGGAGTCCGCGCACCCGTAGCCAGTCCGCCAGGCGCGATGGCCAACTGGAGAGCGCGAAGCTGGTGGAAGCGAGACCCACGCCGTGCGGCCCTTGTTCGTAAATATGGAGTTCGGCTGGAACGCCTGCCTTGCGCGCTGCCAGGTAGAACAGAGCGCTGTTCTCAGATGGGACCACGGCATCGGTGGTTGTGTGGAACAAGAAGACGGGCGGAGTCTTCGCTGTCACTTGCCGCTCCGTGGACATCCGTTCTGCAAGCGCGGGATCGGGATTTTCCCCCAGCAGGCTGGTGCGGGAACCTTTGTGAACGTAAGCCTCTTCGGTGAACGTAATCACCGGATACATGAGAATCGCAAAATCGGGGCGGGAGCTGAGGCGGTCCATCTGATCTGGCGCGTCCGCGGCGCCGGCGTCGAAAAGTGTGGCTGCGCTTGACGCCAGATGGCCACCAGCCGAGAACCCCATGATGCCGATCTGGTCTGCCGCGATGCCGTACTTCTGCGCGTTGGCGCGGACGAATCGGATGGCCCGCTGGGCGTCCTGCAGGGGCGCGGGATGGTGGTAGCGAGGAGCAATCCGATATTGCAGGACAAATGCCGAAACGCCGAGCGAATTCAGCCAGAGCGCGATTTGCGTCCCCTCCTTGTCCACGGCCAGACCGCGGTATCCGCCTCCCGGACACACAATGACGGCCACACCCGCCGGCCGTACTTTCGGTGGGTAGACAGTCAGGTTCGGCTGGTCGCCAGGCTCTTTCCCCACTGCTCCCGGCGCGCCGTTCGGCCAGAGCATTTCGACAGCGGGATCGGCAGCGGACAAAAGCGCGCAGGCGGACAAAACAAGTGCGAGATGACGGAGCATTCGTTAGTGGTATCACGTTTCCGGCTGAGATACTGAAAGCATGCCGAATGACCGCCGTGTCGATCCCTGGCTGGAGAAATTGGAGTGGGTGATGGATCGCGCGATCCCGGTAGGCCCGTGGTCGTTCGGGCTCGACCCGCTGCTGGATCTGGTCCCGGGTGTCGGCGACGCCCTCTCCACGGTGATCTCGATGGCCGTTGTCGTAAGAGCGTTTCAGATGCGGCTCCCCAAGTCCGCTATCGCTCGCATGACGCTCAACATCGCGATTGATTCGTTGGTCGGCGCCATCCCCATTCTCGGAAACATCTTCGACTTCGCCTGGAAATCGAATTCGATGAATCTGGCGATTTATCGGTCCGCGCTTGCCCAGGAACGTGACTCATCGAGTGATGTCGCCTTCATTCTGGCCATCTCTGCGGCATTTTTGTTCCTGCTGGCAGCGCCCTTCCTGCTGATCGGTTGGCTGCTCTACAAATCCGGTCTGTTTGGCTAGTTATTCCGGCACACGCAGCGGCAACTGCAGCCAGGCGAGGCCGATATCGCGGCCCATATGGCTGATTGGGCCCTGGGCTACTCCGTCGTAGAAAAGTGCGAGTTTATCTTTCACCTTGACCACGGACGGCAGACCGATCACTTCCTTCGACCAAGGACAGTTGCTGCTGTCAAGGACAACGGCCTTATGCTTCGGATCCCAATGATTCAGATCCTTCGTCCAATACACCCAGACGGCGTCTGTGTATTCCATGCCTTTGCGGATACCGACGTGGTTGGTGAACAGGAACCATGTTTGGTTCGCCGGCTCGAAATAGAGCGATGTGTTTTCCACCTGCTCGCTGAGCGGCAGGGCGGGCTGGGGGTCGGGACGCCACGACCCGTTCAGGTCCTTGGTTCGGGCGATCCCGATAGTGCGCCGAATGTTCCGATTGTTTGCCTCCGCCGTGGCGGCGCTGAAGAACTGAAGGTACTCGTCACCCTGTTTCACAGTGAAGCCAGGGCTTCCCGTGTCGCTATAGTACGTGCCCGGGATGAGTTTCCACGGGACAACGCCGGGCTGCTTGATCCAAGGCCCCGCCGGATTCTTGCTCCAGGCCTTCATGGTCGTATAGGGAATGGCCGGGATGCGGTCTGGCGGCGGTGTCGTATTCTGCGTCGCGACGTAGAACATGTGCCAGATCTTGCCGTCGAAATATGTCGCGCCGTAGCTGGCCGACTTGGAATCGCCGTCCGTCGCTTTGCCCAATTCCAGAACCGGCCCCTTCTTGTCCCAGTGGATGAGATCCTTGCTGGTGGCCAGGGCGGCAAGCCATGCGTCGGGACCCGCGGCATCGTAATGCATGTAGTAAGTGCCCCGCGCTTCAAACACCCACACATCGCGCGCGCCGTAGCGGTCACAGTCGCGCGGCCCTCCCTGGTGCTTGAGGACTACGCCTTGATCCACGGCAGGCATGCGCACCTTGGTAAAAGGACGTCCGTCTTCATACGGCTGCGCGGCGAGCGGCAGCGACGTCAGCAGAATAAGAGCCAGCAATCTGATTTCACGAAGCATTGGCTATTAGCATATATCGCTTAAGCCTCTTCGCCCAGCAGGCTGCGCAACCGGTCCAGGCCGGCGCGGCTCACCGGCAATTGCGTTCCGTCGCGCAACACCACCACTTTGCTGTCCTTCTTGAACGGTTCAATGCGCGCCAGCCGGTCGATGTTAATCACTAGTGAACGGTGGATGCGCACAAACCGGTCCGGATCGAGCGCCGCTTCCAGGCTGGAGATGGTCTGCCGTTTCAGAATCCCCTTTCCGCCCGTCTTCAGCAGGACGTAGTCCTCCTGCGCCTCCACGTAGTCCAGCTTGTCGACGGGAATGATGTGAATTTGCGCGCCATCGCGGGCCACCACTCGTTGCAGGTACTCAGCGGGAGCCAATGCCGCGGCCGCCAACTCCGTCGCAGGTGGCGTCATGGCGGCGCCCACCCTCTGCCTGGCCCGCGCCAGCGCCTCCTCGAAACGCTTCTCGTGGAACGGCTTCAACAGGTAGTCGACGGCATGAACCTCAAATGCCCGCAGCGCATACTGATCATAGGCGGTGACGAAGATAACAGCGATACCGGGCTCGATCAGATCCAACACTTCGAAACCATCCAGCTTGGGCATCTGGATATCGAGGAACAACAGATCTGGCCGCCTCGCCGAAGCCTCCTTTACGGCATCGAAGCCGTTGGAACACTGCGCGACAATTTCGATATCCATGTGCCGCGCCAGCAACTCCCGCAGATAGTCGCGCGCCAGTTCTTCATCGTCCACAATGATTGCCGTCAATGCCATTACGCGCCGTTCCTTTCCGCGGGCAGCCACAGTCGGACCCGCCACACCCCGTCCTCCGACGACGGGATCAAACCGGCCGCCTCGCCATACCGCGCTTCCAGGCGCCGCTGCACGTTTCGGACACCCAGCCGTTGACCCCGCCGCACGGGCGAATCGGGGTCGAATTGATTGCTCAGCCGCATGGTAAGCCGCCCTTCTTCGACTGTCGCCTCCAGCCGCACCCAGCCACCTTCCGCCATCGCGGACACACCATGCTTCACCGCATTCTCGTAGAGTGGCTGCAACAAAAGCGGCGGCACCATCGTCTCCATTGCTTCCGGATCAACCGATTCTTCCATGCGCAGCCGGCTGCCGAAACGCACTTGCTCTATCGACAAGTACTTGTGTGTGAGGTCTAGCTCCTCACGCAATGTGATCGCCGCCTTATCGCCCAAACCGAGTGTGCTGCGCAAGAAGTCCGCCAGCAGGATACACGTCTCCCGAGCCCGCGCGGCGTCGATGGTTGTCAAAGCGCTGATGGAGTGCAGGCTATTGAACAGAAAGTGCGGGTTCACCTGGGCCTTCAACGCGCGGTACTCGGCTTCGCGCGCCATCAGGTCAGACTCCACGGCACGGACCTCCGCCAACCGCGATCGCTCCGCTTGCCGCGCCAGTTCGCTAAGCAGAGCGTACAGCAGGTACACCAGCACGCCCATGCCAAACAACAGCGGCAGTTGCGCGCTAAATCGCGCCTGCAAAGTGTCCGACGATAGTGAGCGGGCCGCCAGTGGCGCAGCCAGGCTCGCCGCTCCGGTACAGAGGGCGCTGGCGGCCAATGCCGGGATCACGAATAGCACCGCGCGCGCGGCCGGCTTCTTGTTCAAGAACGCCGGCGCGTTCAGGTACTGTGACGTTCGGCACACCGCCGCGTACAGCGCCATCAGCGGTGCCACCAGCACCACGGACTCCGTCCAGGACAATGAGCCCGACACAACGAATAGCGGCACCAGC
>JBDTMC010000114.1:0-18498 GCA_039934475.1 Bryobacteraceae bacterium
GCACCATGGTGACGACGAGTGGCACAGAAGGATCAAACGCAGAGATAACCTCCGAAGCCCGTGAGCCGAACGCCACGGCGATACGTGGCCGCGCCCACCCTACCAGACTCTTGGATGGCTCTGCGTTGTCAAGTTGAACCACGAGAACCCGAGCTCCGTCATTTCCCAATGTCGCCATGAAGGCATCCAGCGCTTCTTTAAACGCCGGCGCGTTGGAGCTAACAGCGACGGCGATCTCAGTATTGGGAATGGCTCCGCCGGAGCCCGGAAAAGAGAGAACGACCAGCGCGCTCGTGACCAAGCTCACGTATAAGTGACCCATTCAGTTCTCTTGCTGCCATATGAGTTTAACGAAACCGAGCCTGCCCGCCTGCGGCATCGTGGGTAGAAGGTGTTCCCGACTTACAGGGTCCTCATATGAGACGTTCAAGAGATTTCGAATTCCCAACTGTACCGTGAACCCGCGGGAGAGCCGCTTGGTTGTCATCGTGAGGTCCGTTAGGATTACTCCCGGTACTGACGAGCCGTAAGCGGTCTGACGTGAACTCAAGTAATGGACCGCAGTACTAAGATCCAAACGCTTTCGCAGGAGGGGGATTGCCGCACTGAAGGTCGCCAGGTGGTTCGGAGAGTTCGGGAGGACACGGCTGGGCAGCGAGTATCTGGTCCGTTGAGTCGTGTATGCAGCGGACAGATGCAACCAGTCGGCGGGCTGCCCCGCGACTTCCAGCTCCACCCCAGTACTCCTACTGGCGGAGACATTTCTATACTGCAATATGTACTCGCTAACCGAGACGCCCTCAATCATCCCGTTAAGGCGATAGTGGAAGACACTGCCGATGAGATTCACGTGGTTCGAAAGTGACCGTTCTGCGGATACTTCGTAAGTATCCATCCGTTCGGCCTCCAACAATGGATTGGGCTCCCAGTAGCGTTCGTAGGTTGACGGGTTACGGAAGGCCCGCCCATACATCGCCTTATAAGACATCCGATCCGAAGTCTTATAAACGGCCGCAACTCTTGGCGATACAGAGTACTGCTGCCTTTTCGAATCGTCGAATCGGAGTCCAAAGTAAGTGGTGAGTCGGGAACTGACGTCCCATTCCTGTTGGATGAAGACTCCGTATGAGATGTCGCGGGCAGACGTGTCACGAGCAAGACTATCAGGACTCTGGGCGTAGTAGGTGCGCTGCAAATTTCGGAGATCGGCACTCACTTGACCGCCTAGGGTAAGCGGGCCAATCCGTGACACCGGAGTTCGGTAGTTGATTTGCGCTCCCAGCCAATCCCCCACAGCCTCGTCGCGTACATCGTCCACGCCGCCATTCCCGTCCGAGTAATCGAAGCGGCCAAAGTACCGGAATTGATCGTAGCTGAAACGCAGACGGATGTTAGAGGCTTTGCCGACCTCATGCGTCCAAGACGCTTCGACAAAATTGTGTGCATTTCGCACTTTGGTGCCGGGATCCCCGAAATCCGTCTTATACAACCCGATTGGGGCGATCATGAGACGATCCGAAAAGTTGGCCATGATGCTCCAGTTGCGGTATGTAAGCTGAGCAAACGAGTGATAGCCTTGTTGCGAGCCGACTTTCTCCGTGCTGCCCCCAGAGAAACCGGCAAACGGCCCGACCGTGATCTGCCGCCCGGCAGTCCAAAATCCAGATACGGAGAGCAGCAGGTTGATGCCATGCCCTAAATCGAGTGAAGTAGAGACCAGCGCTTTCTTTTCTCCAAAACCTCCCAGTTCGGCGGAAACTGCCAGTGGCGGCGAGTCGGCGGGCGCCCGCGTGAAGATATTGATTGTGGCAAAGATGCCATTGCTCCCATAAAGGGCCGAGGAGGGTCCACGGACAACCTCGATGCGCTGAACGAGGTCCATGTCGATTCCGAAATCCTGTCCGAACAGATACATCGAGCCATAAACGTTGTCGGTCATGTTATGCCCGTTCACCATCACCAGGATTCGCGTGTTCAAATCTCCAGGCAGACTGAAGCCTCGCACACCCGCGTACTGGAGGTATCCCTCGGATGTAAAATAGAATCCCCGAACGCTACTGAGCGCTTCAGATAACGTTCGGTATCCCTGACGGCGAATGTCCTTGTCTGTGATTACCGAGACATTTGCGGGCGCGTCCTTTAATGTTTGCGCATAAAGGGCAGCCGTCTCGATTGCTGGCGGATCGTCGAACAGAATCTGCTCCGGATCCTTGCCAGTGGACCCTGCCTTGTCCACTGCGGTCGGTTGTGCCCACAGGGACAACGGCCCGATCAGCGCAGCCACTATTGCGCCGGCAAATCCGTAGGAGAGACTGCGAATCGGCATATTCTGGACTTACTGCGTTGAGTACTCACGGACAGAATGACCACGCGGCCGCAATCCATCCGCCGGTCCGGAGGACAAGGTTCAAATTTGAGGCACACCGCCGTGGTAATTGGCGCGACGGCCTCCGGATATCACTACCGTTAAGCAATCGTGTGGCCTATTGGGTGGCGCGCCACGAATGAGTCTAGCGTTCGCACAATCTATGAGAGAGGAAATCGCAGGAAACGCCCCTAGGACTGAGGTTGCAATATGCTTCTCCGGTCCCGAAACCCTCCAACGGTAAATGACTTTGAGCGTTTCGGAACCCATCGGGGCAGAAGGCAAACTTTGATTAATGAATGCAGGTATCGACTGTCGGCCAACAATATCCCTTGCGCGGCTTGAAGGATTTGTTCCATCTGACCCGAGTTCAATATAATAGCTGGGCAGGGTGCGAGATGACCGATCGAAATTTCCCCATAGTCTCTCTCGGCGCTTCGGCGGGCGGAGTGGAAGCCTGTGTCCGACTCGTTCGCGAGCTTCCCGCAAATGCAGGCTTAGCAATCGTCATTGTGAATCACTTGCGGCACAGTGAATCACTACTGCCGGAGATTCTCACGCGAGTTACGTCGATGCGTACGCAGATTATAACCGAGGGGATGCACGTCAAACGAGACAACATCTATGTCATCCCGCCAAATTGCGACTTGACGCACAGGACGATGCTTTCCGTCTGAGCACTCTCTCCAAGCCATACGGGTTTCCTAACACAATTACGATCTTCTTGAATTCCTTAGCCGAAAACTGGATCGGTCCACGTGCCGCCGTCATTCTGTCGGGTGTTGACTCCGATGGGGCTGCGGCACTGCGAGCTATCAAAGCGGCTGGCGGCATAACCTTCGCCCAGAAACGCGAGACGGCAATACATCCAGACATGCCACAAAGTGCCCTCGATACGGGATTTGTTGATTTTGAGCTTTCACCTGAAGGAATCGCTAACGAATTGGCGCGGATTCGATCCTAAAAAGAGCTTAGAGCCGGAATGTGCTATCAAACGTAGCGCACCAGCGTCAACGGCGGCACACTTCAGCACGATGTCCTTGCATTTCGTCTCGTTCTAAAGAAGCGTGGTGCCGCCCTCGGAACTCAGCAGTTCTGAACCATCCCGAGCAACAGGAAAGACGCGCGGGCGAATCACACCGCCCCGACCATTAGAAAGGATCAAGAAGAAGAGCATACTCTCTAGCCCTCTTCAAACCGCATCTGCGGCAGCGGCGAACGAGCCTTCGCTTTCAGGACCTCCCGGTAACGCAGCAGTTCCGCCAAGTCACGACCCTGCTCCACTTGCGCGGCGATTCTCTTCTCGACATCCTGCAATCGTTCGGCGATCTCGGTGACGGCTAGGACGCGGCCGGCCGGCACCACCACTACCCCGTCTTCGTCACCGACGATCCAATCACCCGGGCTGACCACTGAGTTCGCACACTGAATGGTGGCGCCGATCTCGCCATTGTATTCCGCGCCGCCAGCGTTCGGAACGGCGGCCCGCGCAAACACAGGGAGAGCGTCATGGCGGATCTCGCCAACATCCCGGATCGCTCCGTCGATCACCACGCCGGCAATGCCTTTCAAGCGGGCACAGAGGGTGGTGATGCCTCCCCACAGTGCCGTGTTGAGTTCGCCGCGGCCATCAATCACCAGCACATGTTGCGGCGGGCAGTCGGCCAGCGCAATGCCAACCATGAGAATATCCGCGGTATGAACGCGAAGAGTGAACGCAGGCCCCGTCAACCGCGGGTTTGCGGACCAGCATCGCATGTCGTGACTCATCGCACCAGACTTGCCGAGGGCATCGGAAAGCAGAGCGGGCCGAAGACTTCTCAGCCGCTGCTGCAGGGCGTAATCACCGTCATTCAGCGTTTGCATATCATCACCTGCGCCGGATTAATTGCCTGATATTTTCCCTTGTTGGCTGTAATTTCGAACGCTTGCGGCACGCTCTCGATTCCGTCGAGGATGTGAGTAATTGCCGGTTTCAGGCGCACACGGCCCGAGGAAACCAGGCGCACTGTATGCTCCAGGTGAGCGAGCGTGCTGATGTCCGGGAACAGGTAGCGCAGGCTGCGCTCACGCAACGTATCGATGTCCACCTCCAGTGGTTGCCCAAACCAGGAGACTCCGATAATCTTTCCGCCCGAGCGGACGGCATCCACGGCCTGTAACAGAGTCCGATTGCCCGCCAGTCCCTGTTTCGGACTGCCACCGGCGCACTCGAAAACGATATCGGCTCCGTTGCCATCCGTCAGTTCGCGGATTGCCGCTACGGGGTCGCATTCGTTGGCATTCAGTGCATAGTCGGCGCCGAGTTCCTTCGACATCCGGCACGACTCCTCGCGCACATCCACAGTGATCAAAAGGCCCGCGCCACTGTTCCTGGCGATCTGGAGGCACTCCAGGCCCATGCTTCCCTGCCCTAAGATCGCGACCGTATCGCCGATGCCAATCTGTGCCGTCTCGACTGCTGCAATGCTGTCGCTGAGGGATTGGAGGCACGCCGCTTCGCTATTGGAGATGTTGTCGGCCACCTTTACCAGCGCTATCTCCGGAAGCACCGCATACTCGGAAAAGCATCCCGGCAGTTGAAAGCCGATGATCGGGCCTTTGCGGCACAAGGAATTCTGGCCGTTCAAGCACATCGGACAGTTCTGACAGGGAAGCTTGGCGCGTGCGGCAACCCGATCTCCGGGCTGTACGCGCGTCACGCCAGCACCAGTCTCCAGGACTCTCACACAGAATTCGTGACCAAACAGCTGAACCGGTGCCTCGGTTTCCAGCCTCTTCTTGATCTTCTCGTAGGCCAGCGTCCGAATGCCAAAAGCGAGTTGTGCCTCGGTGACGCTCGGTTGCACGCAGAGCACTTCCGCGACGACATGCCCGGGTGGGCATTCCGGCTTTGGAATCTCGTCCATCCTCATATCGCCGAAGCCGTAAAAACGCCAAGCCTTCATGTAGTTACCTCGTATCATCTCGAACCGCTACAGCATCCTGGTCAGCGCGCCGCCATCGACAATCAGCGTCGATCCGGTAATATACGATCCCGCCTCGCTGGCGAGCATCAGGGCGGCGCCGCTGATCTCCTCTGGACGTCCCCAACGATGCAACGCAGTGCGAGCCGCGAAGCGGGCCTTATCTTCTGTCGACAGCACACGCCCCGGAAGGTCGGTCAGGAAAGGACCCGGCGCAATGCAGTTTACGGTAATTCCGGAAGTCCCCAAATCCAGCGCTGCGGCGCGCGCCAGACCGAGAAGCCCGGCCTTGCTCGCGGAGTAACTGCTTCGTCCGGCAATGGAGGTGAAGGCGAGGATGGAAGTAATGTGGATGATGCGGCCCCACTTGCGTTCTATCATTTGCGGCGCCAAGGCACGGGTAAGCCGCATGGCGCTGGAAAGGTTCAGTTCCAGAAACTCGTCCCAAGTCTCGTCCGTCACCTCGTCGATCCGCTGCGGCACATTGGCTCCGGCATTGTTCACCAGGATGTCCACGCGTCCCATCCGTTCCAAAGCGCTTGCGGCGAGTTGCTTCACCTGGACGCGATCCGTCATGTCTGCCTGCATCCATTCAATGCGGGCAGAAGGGACGTCGCGCAGGGAGGCCGCCGCCGCCTCCAATTCGCCGGCATGGCGACTGCAGATGAAGACGCCCGCTCCAGCTTCTGCAAAAATCCGGGCCATCGCGAGCCCCAGTCCCTTACTACCGCCTGTGACCAGCGCAACGCGCCCGGTCAGATCAAATGGTGTCCCGATGTATTTCATGTTTCTCGCGCTTAGAAGAGAATATCCACGCGCGGATCCCGATGCCGTATCACCAGCACGCCGCTGCGTAGCCCAAACGTCCAGCCATCCTCCGCCGTTGCCAGATCGGCGGCGGCGCTCACAGTCTTTTGCCCAATTCGAATCTCCCGCGGCCGCGCGGTGACCTTCAGTAGCTCAATGCTCGCCGGCAGGGAACGATAAGAGATCTTTTGCTTCGAATAGGCGATCTCGCGGATCTCCGTCGCGCTGCGGAGCAGATGATTTTCCGCTGCCGGCGCCAGTTCCGGCAAGCAGCCCATGTCCTGATAGATGTAGCGAATGACTGGCGATGTCAGGCTGTACCAGCTTCCCGCATCGCCGTACACCCGGCCGCCGAGCATCGTATTGTGCGTCCGCCCATCCGGCTTTAATCCGTACCGCGTTACGGAGCGCAGCGCTTCCAACACAGTCTGGCGATACTTCTCCTCGCCGGTGGCGAGGAAGAACTCGGCCGCCATCATGGACCACGACAGCGTGGAACTCGGCGTCGCCGCCTGGTAGCCGGTCTGCTCCCGCAGCAGGAGTCCCATGTCGCGGTCGTCGAATGCCAGTCCGTCCATCACGTAGTCAAACAGCCGCCGCGCGTGCGCCATACTGGCATCCTGATTCACCGGCGTGCGGTACCGCAGCAGCAGGCGGATGGTCTGTGCGGGCGCGTAGTAAACGTGGGATTCCCGCCCCTTCGCGATGTCTTCGTAAAACCCCGACCAGTTGTTGCTGCGGACCGGATTGCGCAGCATCCACATCCAGCCGGCGATCTGTGCATTCTTGTAGTCCAGGTTGCCCGTCACGGCGTGCATCTTCTCCAAAAAGGCCACGGCCATGAAGATGCCGGGCGTGTAGGCTTCAAAGACTTCCCCGGTCTTGGGGTTCACGCGGAAGGGCCAGGACCCGTCTTTGCCTTGCCGCAACTCCAGTGTGTTGGCAATACCCGTCGCCGCATTCAGATAAGCGGCTTCGCCGGTGACTTCGTAGAGCCGCGCATACGACAGCCCCATATACGCTGCCTTGTCGGGCTCCAGTGAGTCCTTGTCTTCCAGGCCACCTGGCTTCCCCTCCGTGAACGTGCTCCACGGCATCTGCGCCCACCAGTAATCGGCGGGAGTACTGTGCGCCATAGTCCAATCCGCCAACTCCCTGGCGCGCCGCAATGCCTCCGCATTCCCGGAGTAGTTGAAGTAGTTCAGAAAGGCTTCAATGAGGTAGGCGTGATGATAGGCCGGGTAGGATATGCGGTAGGTGAACCGGTTGTCGTCGTCGATCACCGCGTGATAGATATACGGCGGCACTTTTTTCCCGCTCTCATCGCGGATGCTGGCTTCCATTCCCGTATCGCTGAAGAGAAAGCGCGCTGCTTTCTGCAGCGCCGCGGCGCTGGCTTCGGCCAGACCCGCTGGAGCCTCCCGGTACTGTGCAGCCTTGACGAAGAACTGTACGCCAGCCGCATCCGCCGCGGGCGCATTCGCACCATTCGCGCCAGCCACCAACGCCATTCCCGCCACCACTAGAGTCCCGATTCGCTTCATGGATGGGAACATCATCTCTCGACCGCGTCCTCTTCCACAACCGCGCGGCAGGTCACGCGGCGGCCGTCGCGGCAATTGGGTTCGTTTTAGCACCAGTGGTTTCGGGCCGGCCGGCGAACGCCGCGCGTTGAAGGCGGGAGAGGCGAGCTTGCATCTCATCGAGGTATTGGTCGATATCGCCCATACCGGGTTTGTTTTTCCGTTGGTTGCGGAGGTCACGGCCGTGCTCGCGTTTGATGGCTTGGCGAATGGACTGCCAGTTGGCGAGGCCGAGACCTTCCGGCTCGTAGCCTTCCGATTCAGGCATTGCCGCATCGCGGTATTGGAGTTCGGTTTGAATTTTACGGAGTTCGGCGAGCGCCTTGTGGAGCTGGCTGGTGGCCTGGCCGCGAACCTTATAGATTGTGTTGAGGGTAGCGAACTGGACGGGACTAAGGAGCGGGTCGGCTCCGGTGGCGCCGAGGATAGCTGCTTCGGTGCGGTCGCAGCGGAGCAGACGCCAGGAGGCGGAGAGGACCTGATTGAAGAGGACGAACTCGACGGCGCTGCCGGGGGTGAGGTCCTCGAGGAGTTCGTCCTTGAAGGCATCGAACTCTTCCTGCTGGTCAGGGCCGACGCAGAGGTCGGTGGAGGTGAGGCCGTGCTTGAAGGCGTTGCGGGAGGAGGAGGCTTTGCCTTCGCCAGTGGTGGGACCGGTGGAGTGAGTTGCGTTGGCGCGATTGGCTTCGATTTGCGCTGCGGTTGCCATGGGAATAGGGCTCCTTTGTTGAAAATGATAGTGGGCGGACGCGGGGTTCCGAACCCGTGAGGATGATACAACGGGGTGGGGGGCGACTTTACCAGAGAAAGTGTGGATTTGTTGGAAATAGGGGAGATATAGTCTTGGATTCGCGGTGACCGGGAAAATCTCGCCATCACATTCGGCTGACAATTCGCCCCGAGGCGAGGCGTTTCAGGCGAGTCTGACGTTGGGGTAGGCGCGAATCTTCGCGTCCTCCGTAAGGAAAACGCAGTCAAGGGCACGAGCGGTGGCCACCAGCAATTGGTCCGCCGGATCGCGATGGAATTCACCCGGGAGTTGTGTAGACTTGATCGCATGGATGGCGAGAGCGGTAAGAGTTCGATACGATTTGCCGAGAGAGCGGCGTCCATCGATTCTTCGAGGGGACGGGCTTAGCCGTTCGGGCTCTGTGATCCACTATATCCAGGCGTGGGTGTCCAGAAGGATCACCGCGGTGCATCCCAGTCTTAGGCGGAAACGGGTTCAAAGGGATCGATGTACTCCAGAACCGAATTGCGTAGATTAACCGGGCTGGTGGATGGTGTGTGAGCCGCCCGGGCAGCCTTGAGCACGGCGATAGGTCGATGATCCTGTTCGATCACGACTTGGAGGCCTGTCTGGGCCCTGGCGAGGACGGCGTGAAGGTCCTGGGCCAACTCCGCTTCGCTCAGGTGGACTGTCTTCATGTAATCCATTATCTCTCGTGGCGCGGATTACTTCTTCAGGTAACCGGCGGGCCTAGACGTGACCGTGAGACCCTTTGATCCCACCGCCGCCAAAGCGACTTGTCTTCGGGGCGGCAAACTTCGCCAAAGGCGCCAAATCCAGTAGTTGAGATGGAGTTTTTCGATGGGTAATCCGTTGCGGCAGAAGCGAGACGAACGACCGGCAGGTCGACACGGTATTATCAATAGTGAGGGCAGCCAGCCATGCCGAGCTTAGAACGTATCACACGCAACCCCGATGTTATGGGTGGTAAACCCTGTATCCGAGGTACGCGCGTTACTGTAGGAACCATTGTCGGCCTGGTGGCATCCGGCCGTTCTCCCGCAGAGATTGCGGGCGCTTACCCATATCTCGACGAAGAGGACGTGCGGCAAGCCCTAGGTTACGCGGCGTGGCGGGTTGAGGAGATTGAACTTGCGCTGCCAGCGGC
Organism: Bryobacteraceae bacterium; assembly: GCA_039934475.1. Classification (GTDB taxonomy): domain Bacteria; phylum Acidobacteriota; class Terriglobia; order Bryobacterales; family Bryobacteraceae; genus JBDTMC01. The sequence goes on from JBDTMC010000114.1 coordinate 9,620, forward strand.
ATGAAGCTGTTGATTGATATGAATCTGAGCCCGCAGTGGGTGGAGTTCCTTACCAACCGCGGATTGCCATCGATTCACTGGTCCTCTATCGGTGTGGCTTCAGCGCCAGATGTTGAGATCATGGACTACGCGACGGCTAACGGCTTCGTCGTGTTTACGAATGACCTGGATTTCAGCAGAATCCTGGCGCTCCGTGGAGGGACAAGCCCCAGCGTCGTCCAGGTCCGGACTCAGGATCTCTTGCCGGACGCGGTAGGGGAGCTGGTGGTGAGGGCTTTTGAGGCGTCGCGATCCTATTTGGAAGCTGGAGCGCTCGTCACGGTTGACCTGTTGCAAAGTCGTATTCGCCTCCTCCCCATTTCCGCAAGATCATAAGCCAACGAGCGGCCGCACCGGACATCCGTTTTGCGGAGGGCGGTTTTCGAGCTTGCTTGGCTTACGCGAGCAAGTCTCGCACGGCGAAAGGGTACATCCGCTGAATGCTGAGTAAAGTACGGGGCGGATCACAACATCGCGTAGCGGGCCTTGGCCCCTGCCGGTGGAATCGTTAGAGACGCCCGGTCTGGAGACGAGCTAACTCGTCCGCTACTATGGCGTTCAGTGGGTGGAGATCCTCTCGGATGGTATGCCAGATCAGTTGCTCGTCTACCCTCCCATATTCGTGATGGTAGATGTTACCCGATGCAGCTATGGCGGTCCAGTCAACGCCGGGATGCCTCGCCTTGAGATCGGCAGGCAATCGGCGGGATGCTTCCGAGATAATCTCAAGCGCACGCACAACGGCGTAGTCGCCGCGAAGTCCATCCCTGCGGTGAAGTTGTCGACGGCGGCGATGTTATCGACGATATCCGCTAAACGTTGGGCGGGGCTCTTAGAAGGCATTGACGGCGTCGCGCAAGAGGTTATCCCGGAGACGAGGCTTTAGCGTCTTCGAGTTCACAACATCGGCTGGGCCATCGAGCATGGCATTGATTTGAAGCTTAAGCCTGGCGTAATCGAAGATGCCAATGGGCCGTTGATAATCCAGATCGACCAGCACGTCGATGTCGCTGTCGGGCCGGGCATCGCCACGCGCGACTGAGCCAAAGACGGCGGCATGTAGCACGCCCAGTTGGCGGAGTTCACTTTCGTGAGCGCGCAGCTTTCCGAGGATGTCGTCCAGCGCTTTCGCCATCTTCCCCCTGAGTCTAGCAACAGTGTTCTGCTCACCAACGCCTTTGCTGGTGGCACCGGGGAAGGAGTCGGGTTAAGCCCCCCGGACCATTTGAGGACTCTGTTCCTGGCGGATGAGAACTTCGCCGGACGCGCAGTGGTACGGCTGCGCGGTCTGGGTTTCGATGTTCAGTGGATCGCGGAAACCACCTGTGTTCTTTGCGAGCAGCCCCTCGGTCAGGAACCGGACTTCCCGACTGCGCAGGTAGGCCCCAAATCGCTTGTAAGCGATGCGACGCCTATCGAATGACGAGAGGCATGTGGTTTGACGCACCGACCCATATGAATCCGCTCTCCGAGGATTGCCTCCAAAGCCTTTGCCACCTTCAGTTTGGACGCAACAAAAGAAGCCTACAACCAACGATGAACTTATGAGTCAGCTGGCGTGCTGGTTCTGAGTGTTGCGAGATAATCCTTAATCGTTAACTTGCGGTGGTGGTTTTCGATCCGGGCTGAGGACCAGTTCGCCCTTACTTATGAATTCAATCGCTGCCGGAGTACGACGGAGTGTAACCAGTGGGTCTGTTGTTTCGGCGACGAGCCGGAACTGACGGCGGTGCAAAGCGCCTCCCACCGAAACGGCCCTGCCACCGGAACATCCGAACGCCGAGGCGTTCTTGAAGGGCTCAATACAGTCAGGTACTGCGAAAGAGATTTCAACTACTTCCGCAGCGACTATAACGTGAGGATGAGGGTGTACTTCTCCTCGTCGGAGGAGTGGTCCTGAGAGAGGGAGTCCTCGTAGACGATGCTCAGGTTTTCGACGCCGTGGAGGAGCATGTTCATGCTGCCGATGCGGAGCATGGTGTTGTCGAAGTCGAAGCCGTGGAAGAGGCGCTGGTGGAAGTGCTCGCTGAGCTTGCGGTCGTGTAGGATTCCGGGGTTGTGTTCGCGGAGGTACTCGCCGGCGGCGACGAGGAAGCCGCAGGTGCCGCAGGCGGGGTCGCAAATGATGTCGCCGGGCTTGGGGGCGGTGAGTTCCACCATGAGACGGATGATGTGGCGGGGGGTGCGGAACTGGCCGTTTTGGCCGGCGGTGGCGATCTTGCCGAGCATGTATTCGTAGAGGTCGCCTTTGGTGTCGCGGTCGTCCATGGGGACGTGGTCGAGGAGGTCGACGACCTTGGCGAGAAGGGCGGGCGTGGGGATGGTGAAGCGGGCGTCCTTCATGTGGCGGGAGTAGGTGGAGGAGTCGCCGCCGAGGGTGCGGAGGAAGGGGAAGACGTGTTCGGCGACGATCTCGTACATCTGGCGGGCGTCGAAGTTCTTGAAGATGGACCAGCGGCAGTGTTTGTAGGGGAGGCCTTTGGGGTCTTTGCCTTTGGGGAAGACGGCGTTTTCGATGGGGCGGCTGAGGCGGGTGGCCTTGCTTTCCTCGCGGGTCTGGATGTCGTCGAGGCGGCGGAGGAAGAGGAGGTAGGTGAGCTGCTCGATGACTTCGATGGGATTGGAGATGCCGCCGGTCCACATGGCGTTCCAGATGCGGTCGATTTGATTGCGGATTTCGCCGGTTAGCATGGTTAGTGAGATGGAACTTACAGTTTAGTTCAGTCGAGTGGGCATCTGGCATCCTTCGCGAGCAGATTGTGTTCCTGCTGGGCACCCCGACGATGGCGAACACGGGGGGTCTCGTGCAGGGATGCACTACGGTGTTGGTGATTGATCCACGAACTGTGGCTTTGCTTTTTCTTCGCCATTCTGTAGAATCATTTCTATCGGGAGACTGATGGATCCTCACCGGCACTACGAAGTCCGTTGCCCTATTCACGGCTTCGTGTCGCTCAACGATTGGGAGTGGCAGATCATCAATCAACCCGCCTACCAGAGGTTGCGCCGAATCCGGCAGCTAGCCTGGACCGATCAGGTATATCCTGGCGCGATGCACACCCGGTTTGAGCATTCGCTCGGGGTGATGCATGTGGCGAGCCTGCTGTACGATGCGGTGGTAAGGAACTCGTTCAAGGTCCTCGCCAAGGAGTTGGGCTAAGAAGAAAAGGGCTTGGAGCGGCATCGCCAGTTGGTTCGCCTGCCTGCCTTACTGCATGACGTGGGGCACTCGCCATTCTCCCATGCGTCAGAAGAACTGTTTCCCGATCAGGAGGATGGCAACGGCAAATACGGTCACGAGCAGTATTCGGCCGCCATCGTTCGCGGACCGTTGCGGAGCGCGATTGAAGACCACAAACTGAATCACGCGAATTGCGGTTTTACGGCTGACAACGTTGCCGATTTGATAGAGGGCGGCGCAGGCGCCAAGCAGGGGATCTTCTGGCGCGACCTGATTAGTAGCCAGATGGACGCGGACCGGATGGACTATCTGTCGCGAGACGCGTACCACGCAGGGGTTCAATACGGAAGGTTCGATCTGCACCGACTTATTTCAACGGTGACCGCGCTGGAAACCGGTGAGGGGAAAGTCCGATTGGGAATAGAAGAAGGTGGACTGCACGCGGCCGAGGGACTAGTGCTCGCCCGCTATTTCATGTTCACGCAGGTGTACTTTCATAAGACGCGAAGCGCTTACGATATCCATGTCCGGGAGGCACTGCGGGAATTGCTTCCGGGGGGACAGTTTCCGTCTCCCGGCGATTTGAACAACTACATGGCTTGGGAGGATTGGCGGGTGTTGGGACTGCTTTCGAACGGCGGTGGCGGAGAGCACGGGCGACGACTTTGCGATCGCGATCATTACCGGTTGGTATATCAGACGTCAGAAGTACAATCAGAAAAAGATCGCGAGAAATTGCAGGCCGCGAGAGAAGCTCTTGGAGATTTGCTGGCAGGCGAAGTTCCGGCTGCCAAGAGTTGGTATAAGACGGGCGTAACGGATATCGCAGTGATTGAAGAGCAATCGCGCCGGACGAGGCCGCTGAGCGAGTTTTCCAAAGTAGTCAAGAGTCTAGGGGCAAACAACCAAGTGCTTCTCTACTCGCGGCCGGAGGACCGGCGGGAGGCAAGAAGCAGATTGAAGGGGATAGTGGATGGACTGGAATAAACTACAAGACAATCGTTTGGCAGTTGTTGCCTACCTGGTTTCGCACGCTCCGAGCAAGGCATTGGGTCGCACGGCTCTGATGAAATTCTGTTATTTCCTTCAGACGCTGCGAAAGGTGCCTTTGGGTTACCGATTCAGTATGTACTCCTACGGCCATTTGGTTCCGACGTGCTTGCGGACCTGGGAACAGCCGTCAATCTTGACGGCATTCACTCCGAGATTCAGTACAACTCGATTGGCTATGGTTACCGGCTGGAGCCGGGAGAACGAGCGGAGAAACTGGAAGAGTCGGGTGGAGAATTCATTCGGGAACATATGGATGCTCTGGAATGGGTTCTCGCCGAATTCGGCACCCATTCCAGTTCGGACCTGGAGTTGGAGAGTACGATCATTTTTCTAGACTGCGAGGCGGCCAAGAAGCAAGATGTAGTTTCAGTCTCGACGCTGTGCCAGCGGGTACGGGAAGTGAAGCCGCATTTCGGAGAGGGCTATGTGATCGGAAAGATCAGCGAGTTGCAGGGAAAGGGGCTGCTTCGGGCGGGGCAAGTGGCCACAGCGGGGTGATTTGGCCCAACCGATTCTTAGTGGGCCGCGGTTGGGGTGACGTGTTTGTTTAGGAAGACGCTATGAATGGGTTGGACGAGCTGAAGTCGAGATTTAACGGCCATGTGGCGTTCCGGGAGCGCCGCCCAGGAGTGATGCAGGTGTTGGTTCCCCTGTTCCATGAGGATGGCGACATGGTGGACCTGTTCGTGGATGAAAAGGGGGCCGCGGCGGGCCAGATGCGGGTGAGCGACCACGGCATGACGTTGATGCGACTTTCCTACAATCTCGATATCGAGACGGAGAGCCGGCAGAAGGTGTTGCACCGGATCCTGGCGGAGAACGGCGTCGGCGAGGAAGAGGGGCGCCTCTATGTGGATGCGGAGCCGGAACGGCTATACCCGGCGATTCTCCACTTTGCGCAGACTGTCGCCAAGGTTTCCAGCATGCAGTTCTATAAGCGGGAAGTCATTCAGAGCCTGTTCTATGAACTGCTGGACGAGTTTGTGGAGGAGAGACTGGGCCAATACCAACCACGATTGCATGTCGCGCCCGTGGAAGGGCACGATGAGTACGAAGTGGATGTGGCGTTTGCCGCGGGAGCGCGTCCGATTTATCTGTTTGGGGTGAAGGACAATGCGAAGGCACGGCTGGCGACGATCTGCTGCCAGGCTTTTCAGGGGCGACAGTTGCCGTTTAAGAGCATCGCGGTGTACGAGGACTTCGAGAACATTGGCCGGAAAGATCGCCTTCGCTTGACGAATGCTTGCGATAAGCAGTTCACTTCGCTGGATGAATTCCGGGAGAACGGGGCCGCGTTCCTGGCACGGGAAACGGCGTAGGCGCGCCAAGGGGCGCCGGGGATGTTCTCGCGCATTCCTGCCGCGCCGGCTTGCACGCCCAACGGCTTAGAGCGGCTTTGCATCGGCGAAAAACCCCGCGCGGTCAATTCCTGATGTGAAGTTGTCGATGACGGCGATATTATCGACGAGATTCGCTAAACATTGGGCGGGATTTCTAGGCTTTAGTCTCTTCGGCTTCACAATATCGACTGGGATATCGAGCATTGCGATAATTTTAAGCGTAAGCTTGGCGTAATTGAAGGGAATATTGCTCCCCTCGAGTCATCCCTGGAGAGTAACGCAACGCACTCCGACAGCGAGAGCAGTCGCTAAAATGCAGTTTTCGCCGATTGTTAAACAGAAAATGCATGCCGCGCCAGGGTAATCGTTTGGCATTTCATGCTACAAGTGCAAATGTTTATGCACGCAGGACAGAATGAGACCGAGCCTATCCGGGGCGCCGATCTTGAAGGAAACAGACCTAACGTGTCTGGCGACAGAGTGCTGACTGATATAGAGTGAGTCGGCGACTTGTTGGTTGGTCAAGCCCTGACAAATCAGCTTGACCACATCGAGTTCGCGAAAGGTGATGATACTCCGGCGGTTTTCCGGACTGAAATTCGGCCGGCCCTCAGGTCCATGGTAACGGGTTGTCAAATCCATGATGGACCACAGCTAAGCAGTCGGAATGCCAATGCTCGATCTGGCAACCGGTCTCCCTGGGTATCGCCCACGACCCAGGGAGACTGGCGCATTTGCGTCATAGTTACGGAATGAGTTCGATACCGTTCATCAGGGCATTGCCGACCAGCGGCGTGATTACGACTTTCACATTGCCCGAGGAATCCGCGGTGGTGTTGAAATCGGCAACGTTGGCGCGGGCCAGGACACCGGCCGAGGCGAAGATATCGTAGTTACTAAATGCGCGGCTGCCGTTGACATCGATATTAAACACACGCATGCCGGCCTTCCAGGACTGGTCGTCGGCGAAATGGAGCCGCACGGTGTATTTCGTCCCCGCAACCAAGTTGGGGAAGGTGTAGGTGAAGCCGGTGGAGTTGTCGCTGGTGCGCTTGGTGGAGTAAACTGCCGGCGGCGCAGCGTTGGCGACGCCATTGACAACTACGGTCTTGGAGAGTTTGCTGGCGTGGCCGCCGGCAACGAAGGCGTCCGCCATGAAGTCGCCGGAATTGCCGCCGCCGCAGTTAATAGAGACGGGCGTCGGGATATTAGCGGCAACGGTGCCTGGGAGCACGGCGGCCTGGCCGGGCGCCAAGGTGAGGGTTGTTACAGAAGTCCCGTCGAGGCGCGTGAATTCGCCGGGTAGGGTGACGGTGATGGTGGGCGAATTGAGGGGGTTGAGGAGGACCATGCCTCCGGTGTAGTCGCGGCGGAAGAGGCCAAACCAGCTGGTCCGGACGCCCAGCGGCGTGCCGAGGTCAGTTTCGTACCCGGACCACCAATTGTCGGGGGTGACGTCCTGGTTGCCGAGGACATCGCCGCCGTTGGATACAAGATAGTAGCCCGCGAGGCCGAATTCGCCGTTTTGATGGTATTCGTCGAGGAGGATATTCTTGCCATAGGAATGCACGGCGTCGATATAGTTCATGAAATCGGACATCGTGAAGGGACCGGATCCGGCAACCAGGCCGGGATCGCTGAAGCCGCGCTCGGCGATGATGTAGTCGGCGGCCTTAATCTGGCGGATCACATACTGATCGTTGTATTCGGTGGGTGACGAAAACCAGATCGAATTGTGCAGGATCTCGTAACTGGGTAAAGCGGAGCGGATCTGCTCCAGGAAGATCACCATGTATTTGCGCCAGTTGTCGGCGGTCATCGGCGCGTGGGTGTTGTCATCCACAGGAATTACTGTGTTACCGTTGCCGTCGCAGACGCGAAGTTCCATGTTGACATCGTCAATCCAAACGCCTTTGTAACCGGCGCCGAGCTTTGTTGTAGCGTTTGAAATCCACCAGTTACGGTAACTTTGGTTGCGGACGTCGGCCGCATATTGGGGACAAGTTCCACCCGAGCAGCCCCAGGGGATGAAGAGTTTATTGCCAGCGCTGTCGCGGAGGATCCATTCGGGATGATCTTCGAAATTTTGCGAATCGGGATAAATCGCGTAGAGATTGATATAAGCCCACGTATTGGGCATCCAGGAGAGTTTAGAATCCCAATAAGGGGCGCTGGACTGGAGGCGAAAGAAGTGACTGGCCATCCAGGATTTGTTGGCACTAGTGGGTTTATCAGTATAAATATTAAAATCGGAAGAAGTTCGAAGACCGAACTGGACACGACCGGCCAAGGAGGCGTCCGAAGCAGCGAAGCAGAGGGCGGGAGCGAGAGCGTAGAAGAGTATGGATGAAAAGCGCATAGCCTGATCTTTCGATTTAGGAGCCAGATCCATGAGGAACCCAGCAGAATGATGTTTACAGTACTAATAGTACCAGTACTAATAGAACTGTCAAGTGAAATCGCAAGATGTTTTTACGCTTCAGGGAGGCTGAGAGAGCTAAAGACTTGGTTTGGGCCAGACGCTGGAACACCATGCCGATCAGGTTTAGCGGGCCTTATCCCGGCCCCTATTTGATAGAAACAACAGTACTTACAACCGAGCACCTAGTGCGGGGCCGTGACCTAAACTGCTCGCCGGATCAGTTGCAGAGGTTAGGGCATAGCGATGGATCCGTAGCCTCGCGCCACGCCTGCGAACCAGCGGGGGCCAATTGCCGAGACGTCCGGGCCGCGTGACCTACTTTGGTTTGGTAGAGTACGCGTCGAGAGATGATGGATGGGACCCGCGACTGACGATCAGGGCCTCTCGGCGTTTTCCAAGGTACGGCCCCGGCTGTTCGGCATCGCCTACCGCATGTTGGGAAGCGCGGCCGAGGCCGATGACCTGGTGCAGGACGTTTGGCTGCGCTGGCAGTGCATGAATCGCAGTGTGGTGGAAGACCCACCCGTACCTCGCCACTACCACCACACGGTTGGCGGTGAATGTCGCCCAGTCAGCACGTTCGCGTCGCGAAGCGTACGTGGGAACCTGGCTGCCGGAGCCGGTTGACACCAGCGCCGATCCGCGGTCCGACGGAGCGGGCGGCGTACATACTGCGAGAAGCATTCGACTACTCGTCCGAGCAGATCGCCGACGTGCTTCGCCTGAGTGAGGAAAACGCGCGGCAACTCGTGTCGCGCGCCCGGAAGCATATCGCTGACGGGCGTCGGAGAGCGGTGAGTGCGGCCGAGCAGCGGCGGCTTCTACAGGTGTTCATCGGTGCGGC
>JBDTMC010000115.1:0-18448 GCA_039934475.1 Bryobacteraceae bacterium
GCTGGTTAAGACAACGGGATCTCAAAGGGTGGTATTGTAAAACGCGTGTGCGTATCCGCAAATTGCGAATTATGGAACGATCCACTCGGAATGTTACTGGTGTCGTGATTACCACGTTTGTCATGACCCTTACTATGGCGCAAACTGTTCTTGGCCATGGATCGGCTTTGGTTCCAGTAAATTTACTGGTAAAGAACGCCGACGCGGTAGTCATTGGCAAGATACTCGATGGTACAGTGACTGCGGCACAGATCGCGACGGTCCATTTGAAGGTACAAGAGGTATTGAAAGGTGACATCCGTACGGGAGATGTCCTGACCTTCGACTATCGGCTAAGGGGAGACGTGGCGAGATACACCACAAGTATCGAGAAGGATCGCGGCTTGTTTTTTTTGAAGAGCGCAAGTGGAGCGTGGTTGTTAGTGCCCGTGACCAGTGGTTCAATTTTAGAGTTCCGTGGGACGTTCTTTGGCTTGCCTCCTCAACCAATCGCGACAAGATTTCGAAATCCGGCGGAGGTCTCGATTCACATGCGAATTCTGGCGGAGGTAGCCGGTGCGATGGAAAGCGTTGGCACCCAGCGCGGAGGTGCAATAGACTTCGCGTCGGAATACAGGTCAAACCCCTCCCACGCCATGAAGGCCCTTTTCATTCAATTCAAAGAGAGTAAGAATCCACTACTGCGAGCAGAGGGACTCCGCGGGGCGGTCTCAAGTGGAGACGAACGAACTCTGGCTGAGGTAGAACAAGGCCCAAAGAGTCTGAGCGCAACCGAAGTCGCAATGATCGCGGAGGAGATCCAATACTATGTCAAGTCTTCGGATGCGCGATCCGTGGCGCGCCTCGGGCGGATCGCCGTCTCTCAGGCCGCTCCTGGCCAGCTCCGGGAGGCGAGCTTGACTGCTCTCGCGCGAATCCATACCAGGGAGTGCCTGCCGTATCTGGCGGCGTTTCTCGACGATCCCGACCTCGGGCGCCGATCTCTGGCGGTGGGCGGAATGGCCATGTTCGCCAATCACGTTCCCCTCGGCGAACACGAACCGAGTGCCGGTCCTTGGAAGTACCGCACTGCGGATACCCTGCGTTTTTCGGGCATGGACCCCGCGTCCGTGCAAAACATGCCCGGCACTGTGGCTTTTTGGAAATCGTGGTGGCCCGAGCACCGCCAGGAGTTGCAATAGGAAGAAGAGGCCGGGTTCACTCCCTTCGTCTGAAGACTCCCCAGACTAAAACTCCTCAACCACGCCTTCAATCGTCATTGGGGCATTCCCCTCCAGCCGATTGTTCACAAACAGGAACGTGGGCTTGCGAGCCTTCAAGCCATGACCGATCAGCCCCCGCAGCGCCCCGCGCGCGCCAGGATTCTCATCCTGCACAGTCTCATAAGGCGAAAACTGTTTCACAGCCTCTTCATAAGCTCGGCCCTGACGCAGCAGCGCTCGCGCCACCACGAAGTCCGCCGTGAACCTCTCCGGCTGGGCAATTTGAACGGGAAGCTCCGGCATTCGGGCCCAGGCATTAAAGACGTGAGCGACATTGTGGCTCCGGAGGCACGCCAGATACGTCGCATCCAGAAACTCCGGCGTACGGATCTCCACCGAATAGCGAAACCCCGGCGGTAAGGCCGCCAGGAACGGGTCCAACTCGCGCACGAAATCATCCACTGTTTCGTAGGCGCTCCGGGGGAACGTCCCGAACTCAAAGATCAGCGCCGCCACGCGATGGCGATATGGCTGCAAGGGCAGGGCAAAGCCGGCTTCGAAGATCTTCGGATTCAGAAAGCACTCATTGCGGGTACCCGCCCGCGGCCCGTAGCGCGCGTGCACCGGCCACTGCTTTACGGTGACTTCCTCCGGCACCTTAAAGGCAAATTGTAGCGACGGCGGCGCCGAGGTAAACAGCTTCTGCCAGTACGCATCCGACGGGAACTGGTAGAACGAGAAATCACCGCACACCACAGGAAAGACTTCCCCGTACTCCTCCAGGCAGGTCTCCTCAAACCTCTTCCGCGAAAACTTGCCACGCGTCACATAGCGATCGCGATTGTAGATCTGTCCCAGCCAGCCTTCGTATTTCCACGAACTCGTTCCGATCAGTATGTCTTGCGCGGCCAGCTTTCGCAGCCGTCCGGCTAAACCGGCGCGGTCGAAGCGCGGCGGTTCGTCGAACAAAGAGGGGTGGAACATTTACCAGGCTCTGGCATTGCGATAGCTATATGGGTCCGCGCCGGCCTCAATCACACCCGACGGCAGCACACGAATCATCACCGGAGCGGCCCCGCCCGTCCACCGATTATTCCGCTCCACCTTGTGCCCGCGCGATTCCAGTTGCGAGTAAGTGGCTGCCGCAACCCGCTCGTCCACCACTAACTCGCCCGGTCCCATCGAATGGTTGTCGAAACTCGATACCAGGTGGCGCGTCTCGAAGCGCGGCGCCTCCACAGCCTGCTGGGCATTCATACCGAATTCCACCACGTCCAGGAACATCTGCAGCAGCGCCTGATCTTGATTATCGCCGCCCGGTGTCGAAAAGACGCTAAACGGCTGGCCGTTCTTCACGACGATTGTTGGACTCAAGGTAACGCGCGGCCGTTTGCCGCCGGCAAGTTCGTTCGGGCTTCCCGGTACAAGGTAGAAACTTTGCCCGCGGTGCGACAGCGCGACGCCAGTGTCCCCAGCCACGACGGCGGGCAGGGAAGCGCCCGAGGGCGTAGCGGAAAACATCACGCCGTCTTTATCCACCGCATTCACGCACGTCGTGTCCCCGGTGACAATCGCCCCATCACGGGGGATCTGCGCCGTCGGCGTATGCGACGGATGCTGTAGCGGCGAGTCGCCTGCCGTGCCGGGGCGGAACTCCATCGATACCTGGTCCGTAATCAGCTTCCGGCGCTCCGCGGCATACTCTTTGGAAAGCAGGCGCGCCGCGGGTACGTGTGCAAACGCCGGATCCCCGTAGTAAGTGTCCCGATCGGCAAAGGCCAGCTTCATGGCTTCGGTCACCGTGTGAATGTAGCTGGTGCTGTTAACGCCCATCGCCGCCAGGTCCACGCCTTCCAGTAGATTCAATATCTGCAGCATCACCGGACCCTGGCTCCAGAACCCCGACTTATACACCGTGTAGCCTTTGTAAGTGGTGGAGAGCGGCTCTTCCGGCTTCACATGGAACGCCGCCATGTCTTCGTAGCGCAGCAGTCCATCGTTCTCCTTCATAAACGCGTCGATCTTACGCGCTGTCTCGCCCTTATAGAATTCGTCATGCACCGCGTCGATCGCTTCGGCTCGCGAGGCGCCCTTGGCCAGCGCCTTCTTCTCCGCCTCCGCCATCAGCCGCAGCGTTCGCGCCAGGTTCGGTTGCCGGAATAGATCGCCCAAAGGCAGAACCCGGCCATTCGGCAGATAGTTCGCCATCGACGTCGGCCACAGTTGGAAGAACTGGCGCGACATCGCGATCGCCGTCCGGTCATCTTCCTCCATCGGCATTCCATCGGCCAGCGCGATGGCCGGAGCAATCACATCCTGAAACCGTTTGGTGCCGAAGTCGCGTAGCGCGACCAATCCCGCGGAAACCATGCCCGGAACCAGCGCCGGCATCACGCCGGCCACCGGAACCATGCCTTCCAGTCCGTTGCGCTCCACCATGAAGACTTCGCCCGGCCTCAGGCGCCGCTTGCGGAACAAATCGGCCGACGCAGCCTTGGGCATCGTCCCCACACCCGCCAGCGCCACTACCTTCCCTTCCTTGGTTCGGATGAGGATGGACGCTTCGCCCCCGAAACCGAAATGGGAAAATTCCGCCGTCGAAGCGGCAAACATCGTCGCCACGCCCGCATCTACGGCATTGCCACCGGCATAGTACATCCGCATGCCCGCGTCGGCCGATTCGTTGGAGCCGGTTGCTACCGCGCCATTGGTGCCGCGCATCGGGTGCCGGACCGGGCGCTCCTGCTCCCGGCGCTGCGCGGAACAGCAAACTGTGAGGCAGAGGAAGAGAATCCCAGTGAGATACCGCATGATGAGCCGATTATAGCCCTTCAGCCTATAATGAGTCCGATGGACGACGCCGCGAAGGAAACCACCGCCCCGCAACCCGTAACACAACCCGCCGAAGAGCCGATGCTCTATTGCCCGCGCTGCAACGCCCGCCTCACTGAGCACAAGTGCAAATTGCACTGCACACGCTGCGGCTACTACATGAGTTGCGCCGACTACTACTGACTACAGCGGCCTGCTGCGCCCATCTGCCTTATACTTCTCGAGCAACGCCTTCAACTGGCGCGCGATCTCCGGCCTTTGCAGAAACAGGTTGTTCTTCTCCGCCGGATCCGCCAACACATGATACAGCTCCCCTTCCGGCTCGCCCGCTTTCGGTTGATAGAACGCCGGTTCGCTGAAGCCGCCTGAGCCGCGCCCGTCCACCAGCTTCCACGCTGCTTGCCGGATGGCGAACAGGCCATCTTTGGAATGGTGAACCGTAGCCTCGCGAATGGGATTCCCCACGTCGAGCCCCAACAATAGCGGAAGAATCGAGAAACTGTCCTCCCCCGCATCGGCCGGCAGCGGCACATGGAGCAAATCGGCCACCGTCGCCATCAGGTCCGTCAGGCAAATCGTCTCGTCAACCATGGTGCCCGGATGAATCTTGCCTGGCCAGCGGGCCAGAAACGGAATGCGGTGCCCACCTTCCCACGCATCCGCCTTCTGCCCGCGCAAGCCGTCGTTGGCGCGATGACCCCAACGCTCAATCTCCTCCGGCAGCCAGTGCGCCCCGTTATCGCTCGCTACAATCACCAGTGTGTCGCGGCTCAAGTTTCGTTCATCGATCGTCCGCAGCACCTGGCCGATGGCATCGTCGGTCTGCGTCACGAAGTCCCCATAAGGACCCGCCGCGGAGTTGTGCTGAAACGCCGGCCCCGGCAACCACGGCGTATGCGGCGACGAAAGCGGTAGATACAGGAAGAAGGGACGCTCAGCAGCGCGAATCGTATCGCAAGCGCGCTTCGTCAAAGCCGGCAGGACGTCTTCATGTTTGAACCCCGGCGCGATCGCGCCCTCACGCCAGAAAATCCCCCGGTCGCGACGAATCCTATCAATGTGCCCCGTCGGCTGCGCTGCCGCTCGATCATTCTCCAGCCATAAGTACGGTGGCATATCGAGCGACGCCGGAATGCCGAAATAGCTGTCAAATCCATAGTCCAGCGGACCGGGACGCAGCGGCTTGCTGTAGTCGGTCTTGTCTTCGCTTCCCAGGCCGAGGTGCCACTTCCCCACGCCGGCCGTCGCGTAGCCGTGCTGCTTTAACAGCGCCGGCACCGTCAACCGGTTTCGCTCAATCAAGGCAGGGGAATAGCCATCAAGGACGCCCTTCTTCAGGCGGCTTCGCCAGCAGTAGCGCCCCGTTAAGATCCCGTAGCGGGTGGGCGTGCAGACCGACGACGGCGAATGCGCATCCGTGAAGCGAACGCCCTGCGAGGCAAACCGGTCCAGGTGTGGCGTCGGCGCCTTTGAGGCAGGGTTATAGCAATGCAAATCCCCATACCCCAAGTCATCGGCCAGAATGTAAACGATATTGGGCTGCACCGGCGCAGCCACCGCCCTCGCTGCAGACAGCCCGCTCGCCATCGAAAGCAGAGCCCCTCGCCGTGTAATTGTATTGGCCATGTCTCAGTTTGCTGAGACTATCACGACCAGCGTTAGCGGCGCTTGTAAAGACCCGTGTAGGTGACTTCCGAGAGCACGTGCCCGCGCAGCGCGATGTCCAGCGCATCCCGCTTCTCCCCGTCCCGCAAGCCGAGCGAAGCGACATTCAACGCCATCAATCGAAAGTTGTAGTGATGCGGGCCATGGCCCTTCGGCGGGCATGGTCCGCCATACCCCAGCTTGTCGAAGTCATTCGATCCGCTGACGCCGATGGAACCCAGGCGCGCTCCCTGGGCGATCGCCGTAGTCCCCTTCGGAATGTCGCACAGCAGCCAGTGATTCCACGTGCCGCCCGGCGCGTCCGGGTCGTCTACAATCAGCGCGAAGCTGAGCGCGCCCGCGGGAGCGCCCTTCCACTCCAGGGCGGGCGAAAGATTGGCGCCGTCGCAGGTGTAAAGCTCCGGTATGTCGCCGCCGTGCGGAAAAGCCGCAATAGTCAGTTCAAAGGGCATTCGTCGTTCGTCTCCCTAGCCAGGGTTTTCCGGCCACGCATGACGTGGATACCGGCGGCTCAGCTCACGCCGTACCTCCGGGTACAGGCGCTGCCAGAACCCAGCCAGATCCGTTGTCATCTGCACTGGCCGCTGATTCGGCGCTAGAAGGTGCACTACCAGTGGAACACGACCAGAGGCCACGCGGGGCGTTTCTTTCATTCCAAAGAAATCCTGCAGCCTCGACGCCACCCACGGCGCGCGATCTTTTTCGTAGTGCACACGCGCCTGACGGCCGCTCGGAAGCTTGATCCGCAGCGGCGCCAGCTCATCCAGCCGCCGTTGCGCCTGTTGCGGCAGGCGCGCCTCAACAGCCCGCATCAGGCCGCCCGATTCCGCCGCCTGACGCAACTCCGAAAAACTCCGCAACCCTGCGCACAGCGCCACCACAGCCTCGCGAATGTCGTCATCGGTCGGGGCGGGGAAGCCGGCGTGCTCCGCCACAAAATAAATCCGGTTCAGAAACTCATTCCAGTCCGCCGCATCATTCACAAAACGTTCCACGCCCGCGTCCATAGCCTTCGCCGCCAGCAGCCTCGCTGCCTCCTCGGCGTCCGCCACCCCGCCCCGCGACTCCTCCAGCACCAGGTTGCCGTACACCAGCGCGCTCACCGCCTCCACCCGTTCCGCCGTCCGGTTCCATTCCACGCCATTGCGTTCGGTGACTGAGTCCGGAAACACGTCGATCAGCCAATCCGGTTCAATGGCGCTCGCCAGGCGCACTAGCGGTAACCCTCGCTCCCGCCGTTCCTCAATCTCCACCGCCACCAGCCAGTCGCGCCCATGCACCACACTCGAATCCGCCAGCACGGCCGACCCCCCGCGCGCCAAATTCACCTCATTGCCCTGCCGCCGCTTCGCCACGCGGTCCGGATAGCCCGCCAGTATCGCCAGCAACACCGCCTTCTCATCGTGATGCGTTTGCCGCGCCGGACGCGCAATCCGCCGGATCTGGTCATACAGCCGCCCCGTCGCCGGCTCCCACTGCCGGTCCAGCAGGACGAACAGGTCGGAGGAGGCCGCCCGCCGTCCTCCCTCAGGCGGTCGTTCCCCCGCGCTCAGCAGCGCCGCAATCGCGCAACCATCCTCAGCCGCGCCGCGCGCTTCGGCCTCCAGAATCAGCCGCGCCAGCCGGGGATGCAGCGGCAGCCGCGCCATGCGCTTTCCCTCCGCTGTCAGCTTCCCCTCCCGGTCCAGTGCACCCAGCAAACGCAGCAGCGTCTCCGCCGCGTCCACCGACGCAACCGGGGGCGCCATCAGCCAGGGCAGGGAACCTGTGTCGGCAATGCCCATGGCGTGCAGTTCCAGGCACAATTGCGATAACTCGCGCCGCGCAATCTCCGGTTCCCCCTGCTCCGGCCGCCTCACAAAATCGTCCAGCGTATACAGCCGGATCGCCTTACCCGGCCCCGTGCGTGCCGCACGCCCCGCCCGCTGCGTCGCCGACGCCTTCGAAATGCGCGCCACCTGCAGCGACGGCAGCCCCGTGGCTTTCGAATCGGCCGCCACGCGTGCCAAGCCGCTATCGATCACCGCCCGGACGCCCTCAATCGTGATCGAACTCTCCGCAATGTTGGTGGAAAGGATCAGCTTGCGCTGCCCCCCCGGCTGCACCGCCCGGTCCTGTTCCGCCTGCGGCAAGTCGCCATACAGCGGCAAAACCAGCATCCCCGCTCGCGCCGCCACACGCTCACAGGCGCGGGCAGCCCGCCGGATCTCACCCGCGCCCGGCAAAAACGCAAGAATGTCGCCCTCGCATCCATCCGCCAGCAGCCGCTCCACCGCCGCCTCCACCTGTTCCTCCAACGGGTTGGAGGAGTGCGGCGTATGGCTGATCGTGAGATCGAACAGCCGGCCTTCCGACCGCACCACCGGGCACCCGCCCAGATGCGCGGCAATCGGAGCCGCATCCAGCGTCGCCGACATCACCACCAATTGCAGGTCCGGCCGCGTGGTCCTTTGCAACCGCAGCAGCAGCGCCAGCGCCACATCGCCGTCCAGATGCCGCTCGTGGAACTCGTCCAGAATCACGATGCCTACACCGCGCAATTGCGGATCGGAGAGCAGCCGCCGCGTCAACACGCCTTCGGTGAGGAACCGCAATCGCGTGCGCGGTCCGCTGACATCTTCGAAGCGGACTTGGTATCCTACCGTCTCCCCGGGCCATTCCCCCATCTCCGCGGCCACCCGTCGTGCCGCCAGGCGCGCCGCCAGCCTCCGCGGCTCCAAGACCAGGACTTCACCCCGGTCGAGTCCCAGCAGCGCCGGCGGTACCCGAGTCGTTTTGCCCGCGCCCGGCGGCGCCTCCAGCACCAGATTGCTCTCTATGGCGAGCAACTCGAGTATCCGTGGCACGAGAGTGTCTATGGGCAGTGCAAGCACAAGTCTCAGAGTACCCAATGCGTATTCTCAGGTGTTCCCCTCATTGTGACCAGCAGCACCCCGCCTTACCTTAAAAACTGAGGAGTTGTCATGCTGCGGGCTGTCATCATTTGTCCTGAAAAGGAACTGGGAGATCATTTGGAAGATGCCCTCTACGAAGCAGGGCGTGTCGTTCTGCTGCGCCGGTTGGACCACTATCCCGACGGGGAGGAGTTAGCGCGGTTTCTGCGTGTCCACGCTCCTGAGGTTGCTTTCCTCAGTGTGGAATCGGTCCAGGCGGCGCAAGCCCTGGCCCCGGCCATGGAAGCGCAGATTCCCGGATTACAGGTGGTCGCCGTCAGCCGTGTGTGCGAGCCGCAGATGCTGCTCGATCTCATGCGCAGCGGCATCCGGGAGTTTCTTGCCGCGCCTTTTGAACCTTCAGCGGTCCGCCTCGCCATCGATCGCATCTCCGAACAACTGCAGAAGAAGCCCGTGGCCATCGACCGTACCAATCTCGTCTTTTCCTTCCTCCCGTCGAAAGCAGGTGTCGGAACTTCCACCATCGCGGCTAACACCGCCGGCGCCTTCGCCCGCGAACCCGGCAATCGCACACTGCTCGCCGATTTCGATCTCAACTCCGGCATTATCCGCTTCCTGTTGAAGATCGATAACCAGCGCTGCATCCTTGATGCGGCTGGCCTCGCCGCCCAGATGGACGATACCGTCTGGCCCCAGGTAGTGACCTCTTTCCAGCAGATGGATGTCATCCACGCCGGCAGCATGAATCCCGGATACCGTTTCGAATCGTCCCAGATCCGCCAGTTACTGGAATTCGCCCGCCGCAGTTACAAAGCGGTCTGTGTTGACCTCTCCGGCAACATGGAGAAGTACTCTATCGAATTGATGCAGGAGTCCAAGCGCATTTTCCTCGTCACCACCCAGGAGATCACCGCGCTCCATCTGGCGCGCGAAAAGCTGGCCTTCTTACGGACCCTGGACTTGGAGGATCGCGTCACCGTGGTCTTGAACCGCTATCACAAGCGCGGCGGCCTCCCTCAGCAACAGGTGGAGGAACTCCTCGGTCTGCCCGTGCACCTCAGCATACCCAATGACTATCAGGGCGTTCTGAAAGCGCTAACCCTGGGCAAGCTGATTGAACCCTCCAGCGAACTCGGCCGCAAGTACACCGCGCTCGCCCAAACATTCACCGGAGCCATCACCAAGCCCACGCCGGCGAAGCGCAGTTTCGTCGAATACTTCTCCATCACACCGGCGCGCTACAAACTGGCGAAGTAGGAGTCTGTCTTCATTTAAGTGTTGACTTATACAACGGGCTACTTATATCCTGTCGGAGGAGGTATCCGGCAATGCCGTCCGAAAAGCCATCATCCGATATCGACTTCCTGCGCTACATTGGCGCAGTCACACGCGAAATCCAGGCGCGCGAACACGAGGGCAGTCCCGCCCGCGTTTTGATCGCCACCTGTGCTTACGATACCGAGGTCACCGATCTCTGGGACGCCATCACCAACCCTGAGCGCATCCCGCGCTGGTTCCTGCCGGTTACCGGCGACCTGCGCCTCGGTGGGCGCTATCAGTTGCAAGGCAACGCCAGCGGCCAAGTCACCGCCTGCGATCCACCTCAGGCCTTCGACGTCACCTGGGAGTTTGGCGGCCAAGTCAGTTGGCTCAACGTCCGGCTCACCGGATTGTCCGACGGCGGCGCCCAACTCCGTCTGGAGCACATCGCCCACGTTCCCGACGAATTCTGGAATCTCTACGGCCCCGGCGCCGTCGGCGTCGGTTGGGATCTTTCGCTGCTCGCCTTAGGCCGCCATCTCGCAACCGGAACCGCCATTGATCCGAAGCAAGGCCCGGAATGGCCCACCACCGAAGACGGCAAGGCGTTTGTCAGCCGCAGCAGCGCCGCATGGGCCGCCGCGTCCATCGCCGCCGGAACAGCGGAGCCGGCCGCGCACGAAGCCGCCGCCCGCTCCACGGCGTTCTATACTGGGCAAAGCTGAAACCACCGTGCATGCATTTGACGTTCTAGGGGATCCCGTGCGCCGCCGCATTCTGGAACTCCTCGTCAACGGTGAGCGCACCGCCGGAAGCCTCACCGAAGTCATCCAAAATGAGTTCGGCATCACGCAGGCCGCCGTTTCCCAACATCTCCGGGCATTACGCGAGAACGGGTTCGTCCGAGTCCAAGTCCAAGGCCCCCGCCGAATCTACTCCGTGGCGGCAGAGCCCTTTCAGCAGGTAGATGCGTGGATCAAACAATTCCGTGGCTTCTGGGACAAACCCCTCAAAGCCCTAACAACCGAAATAGCAAGAGGCAAAGCCAAAAAAGAGAGGCCTTCTCCGCGTTGATCGGCCTGAATCACCTCATATACATCCCGCCATTCACATCCAACACATGCCCGGTGATATAAGCCGCTTCCTCGCTCGCCAGAAACTTCACCGCATGGGCAATATCCACCCCCGTTCCCAGCCGCCTCAGCGGGATATGCTCCAGCATCTTCGCCTTCAAATCCGCCGGCAGCACTTGCGTCATATCCGTATCGATGAACCCCGGAGCCACGGCGTTCACCGTAATATTCCGCGCCGCCAGCTCCTGCGCCAGTGACTTCGTCAGCCCGATCAGTCCCGCCTTCGAAGCCACATAATTCGCCTGGCCCGGATTCCCCGACTCACCCACCACCGACACAATATTGATAATACGCCCCCACCGCTCCTTCATCATGCCCGCCACCACCTGCTGGATCGCGTAAAACGAGCCGCTCAGGTTCGTGTCCAGCACCAACTGCCAGTCGGCCTGCTTCATGCGCACCGCCAGCCCGTCCTTGGTGATGCCGCCGTTATTCACCAGCACATCCACGCGTCCGAACTCCTTCGCCACCCGGGAAATGCCGTCGCGTATGGAATCCGCGCTGGCCAGGTCGATGCCCACCGCGAACGCCTCGCCGCCGGCCGCCCGGACCTCACCAGCCACCTCTTCCAACTTCTCCACATTGCGCGCGGCCAGGGCGACGCGGTATCCGGCCGAAGCCAGCGTTGTAGCGCAAGCGCGGCCAATGCCGCGGCTGGCGCCAGTAATTAAAGCTGTACGGTTCACAGATCAATCATAATAAATGCTTGCTATGGCCTACACTGACCTGCGTGACTTCATCCGAGCCCTCGAGAAAAACGGCGAACTGAAACGAATCCCCTTCGAAGTGGATCCGTACCTCGAAATCACCGAATTCGCCGACCGCAGCGTCAAGCACGGAGGCCCGGCGCTGCTATTTGAAAAACCCAAGGGCAGCCGCATCCCTGTGCTGGTAAATGCGTTTGCCAGCGCCAGGCGCATGCAGATCGCCCTCGAAGTAGACAATGTGGACGAGGTCGCCGCCCGCATCAGCGAGTTCCTCCAAATGCAGATGCCCCAGGGCCTCATGGGCAAGCTGAAAATGCTCCCCAAACTCGCCGAAATGGGCGCCTTCTTCCCCAAAATCGTCTCCTCGGGCCCCTGCAAGGAAGTCATTCGCAAGGACGGTTTCTCGCTCAAGGAATTCCCCGTTCTCCACTGCTGGCCCCAGGACGGAGGCCCGTTCATCACCCTCCCGATGGTCTTCTCCAAGAACCCTGACACCGGCAAGCGCAACTGCGGCATGTATCGCATGCAGGTTTACGACGACCGCACCACCGGCATGCACTGGCAGACCCACAAACAAGGCGCCGAACACTATCGCCGTCTGTTGAAGGAAGGCAAAACGAAGACCATGCCGGTCGCCGTAGCCCTCGGCGGCGACCCCGCCACCATGTACTCCGCCATCCTCCCGCTCCCCCCCGACATCGACGAAATGATGATCGCCGGTTTCCTCCGCGGCAAGCCGGTGGAGATGGTGAAGTGCGAAACCTGCGACCTGGAAGTGCCCGCCGAAGCCGAGATCGTCATGGAAGGCTACGTCGAACTGGGCGAGATGCGGACCGAGGGTCCCTTCGGCGATCACACCGGTTTCTATTCGTTGGAAGACGAGTACCCGGTCTTTCACGTCACCTGCGTCACGCACCGCAAGGACCCCATCTATCCCACCACCATCGTCGGCCCGCCCCCCATGGAAGATTTCTACATGGGTAAGGCGATCGAGCGCATCTTCCTCCCTCTGATGCGTCTGCAACTGCCCGAAGTGCGCGACATGTGTATGCCCGCCGAAGGCGTCTTCCACAACCTGATGCTGGTAGCGATCCGCAAATCCTACCCCGGCCACGCGCGCAAAGTGATGCACGCCATCTGGGGTCTCGGCCAGGCGATGTTCACCAAATGCATCGTCGTCGTGGATGAGGATGTCAACGTGCAAAACGTCCGCGAAGTGGCCTGGAAGGCGTTGAATAACATCGACCCTCAGCGCGACATCGAAATGGTGCTAGGTCCTGTGGATTCGCTCGACCACGCCAGCCGTCTTCCCAACTTCGGTTCGAAAATGGGAGTAGATGCCACCCGCAAATGGCCCGGCGAAGGCTTCACTCGCCCTTGGCCCGACGTCATCACCATGCCCGACGCCATCAAGCAGCGCGTAGACGCTCTTTGGAAGAAGGCCGGGCTTTAATCCCTGAAGTTTGTTAAACTATCGAGTATATTGCGGCGGCTGTAGCTCAGTTGGTAGTAGCGCCAGATTGTGGTTCTGGAAGTCGTGGGTTCAAGCCCCACCAGCCGCCCCACCAAGCCCCTCCCCGGAGGCCCATCTCTGAATCCCTGGAAGCGCCTTTCCACCCGCATCGCTTACGAAAACCCCTGGATCCGCGTACGCGAAGACGCCGTCATCCGACCCGACGGCAACCCCGGAATCTACGGAGTCATCGAACTCCGCCCCTCGGTAGCCATCGTCGCCATCAACGATCAAAACGAAGTAGCCCTCGTCGGTCAATGGCGCTACCCGACCAACTCCTATTCCTGGGAAATCCCGAGAGGCGGCTCCTTAGACGATGAACACGACCTGGAAGCCGCAGCCCGCCGCGAACTCCTCGAAGAGACCGGCCTCGAAGCCGACCACTGGCGCAACCTCGGCGACCTCGACCTCTGCAACGGAGTCCTCCTCAGCACGGAGCGCGTCTACATCGCCACCTCCCTCCGCCAAACCGCCCATCCCCCCGACCCCGCCGAACCCATCGAGTTGAAATGGGTACCCTTCCCAACCGCCCTGGACATGATCCTCAAAAACGAGATCCGCGAAGCCACAACCGTCGCCGCCCTCCTCAAAACGTCCGCCGCCTTAGCCCGCTAACGGTCGGTCACGCCCCAGGGCGACCCCAAAAACGGTTCCTAAAATGCTCAATGAAACGCGGAGGAGTATTTCATGCAAGTTCAAGACAAAATTATCCAAACCGATCCGGACAAGCGGTTTCGCCGCGTTCTCACCGCTTCCACTCTCACCGGCGACTCGGTGAAGAATGCCGCCGGCGAAGACCTCGGGAACGTGGATGAGATCATGATCGACATTCCCTCAGGTAAAATCGCCTATGCTGTTGTGTCCTTTGGCGGTTTCCTGGGTATGGGCAACAAGCTGTTCGCCATACCATGGAGCGCTTTCAAGATCGATGAAGACGACAAGACCTTCATCCTGAACATCGACAAAAAGACGCTGGAGGCCGCCCCGGGATTCGACCAGGATAATTGGCCGGACATGGCCGACACCAAGTGGGCATCGCAGGTCTATACCTATTACGGAGTTGCCCCCTACTGGGAAGATAAGTAATTCGAAGGCGACCGTGATCGATCACACACCGGTCACGGTCATCCCCTCGACGATGTTAATCCCTCAGGCCAGCACGCCCCGCACCACTTCGCCCCGCACGCCAGTCAGCCTCGTGTTCATCCCTGAATAGAAATACGTCAG
The DNA here is from genome assembly GCA_039934475.1 of Bryobacteraceae bacterium. GTDB lineage: Bacteria > Acidobacteriota > Terriglobia > Bryobacterales > Bryobacteraceae > JBDTMC01. Next base: position 14,434 of record JBDTMC010000115.1, read on the forward strand.
CCGCGTGTGGTCCAGCCCCATCAGGTGCAGAATCGTTGCATGCAGATCGGACACATGGCAGCGGCTCTCCACTGAGGCGAATCCCAGTTCGTCGGTCGCCCCCACCGCTTGGCCGCCCTTCACGCCCGCGCCCGCCAACCACATGGAGAAACCATGCCAGTTGTGGTCGCGGCCCGGCTTGCCCACTCCCTCACTCGTCGGTGTGCGGCCGAATTCGCCGCCCCAGACCAGCAGGGTGTCATCCCACAGGCCAGTCCGCTTCAGATCCGTCATCAGCGCCGCAATCGGCTGGTCAGTCTCGCCGGCATGCAGTGTGTGATTGCCGATGCAATCGTTGTGGCCATCCCATGTGTCCTCGATATGGCCGCCCCCTGAGTAAAGTTGGATGAAGCGCACGCCCTGCTCCAACAGCCGCCGCGTGATCAGGCATTTGCGCCCGAAATCGGCCGTCCGTTTGTCGTTCAATCCGTACATCTCGCGCGTCGGTTCGCTCTCCCGGCCCAGGTCCACAGCCTCCGCCGCCGTTGTCTGCATCCGGTAGGCGAGTTCATAGGAGTTGATCCGCGCCGCCAGTTCCGTTTCGCCCGGCCGCGATTCCAGGTGCTCCTCGTTCAGTCTCTTCAGCAGGTCCAGCGAATCGCGCTGCGTGTGGCCGCTCACTCCCGCCGGCGTCACCAGATCCAGCAGTGGCGCGCCAGTGCTGCGAAACAGCGTCCCTTGATACGCCGCCGGCATGTACCCCGCTGTCCAATTCGAGGGACCGCTGATCGGACCTCCTCGCGGATCCGTCATCACCACAAAACTCGGCAGGCTCTCGTTCTCTGAGCCCAGTCCGTAGCTGAGCCACGAACCCATGCTCGGCTTGCCAATCGTCACGTTGCCCGTGTTCATTTGCAGGCAGCCCGACGCATGAGCGGCCGTGTCCGTGTACATCGAGCGAATCACGCACAGGTCATCGGCGAACTTCGCCGTATGCGGGAACAAGCTGCTGATCTCCAGTCCACTCTGTCCGTGTTTCTTGAACTCAAACGGAGATTGCATCAGCCGCCCGATGGGACGGTTGTTTGAGCCCACAACTAAGGGCCCGTTGTACGCCGTGCCGTGGTAGCGCGTCAGCGCCGGCTTGGGGTCAAACGTATCCACTTGGCTCGGTGCGCCATTCATGAACAGAAACACGACATGCTTCGCCTTCGCCGCGAAGTGCGGTGGTTTGGCAGCCAGCGGATTCACCGACGCGGCGTGGGCCGAGTCTCGGGAAAGTAAGTCGATGAGTGCCAGGCCGGCAAATCCGCCGCCTACTTCCCACAGAAACTCCCGCCGCGTCCGGCCGCACGGCGTTTCATTCGGCCGAAAGCGTTTAGTCCACATAGGCGAACTCGTTTAGGTTATAGATCACGCGGCACATCTCTTCCAGCGACTCTCGTTGCACGAATTCTCCCATCACAGCCACTTCCTTCGCCGTAGCCGGACGCGCCAGCGCCAGACGATACGCAAGGTCGATTTGTGCCTCTACGTTCTCGCCCGCTTCCCGCCGCAGACGCGCGGCGAACCGGCGCGCCTGCAGGTTGATGAAATCGCCGTTAAACAACGTTAGCGCCTGCGTCGCCACACTCGTATTCTGACGTTTCGCCGCGCTGCGGGACGTATCGCAGAGGTCCAGCACCTCCAGGAACGGCACCACCATCGAGCGCTTCAAAAACGCATAAACCGTGCGTCGCGACGCCTCGGCCTCATCGGACGCCTTCCAGATCTTGTCGGGATCGCTGTTGCCTTCCAGAGCCGCGGCTGGGATTTGCGGATACATGCTGGGCCCGGACATCTGCGGATTCAACTCGCCGCTCGCGGACAGTGCGGAGTCGCGAATCGCTTCCACCTCCAGTCGCTGGTACGGCATACGCCACAGCATCCGGTCTTCCGGATCCTTCTCGCCATACTCCGGATTCCACTCCTTGCCCATGCGATAGGCGTTGCTCGCCAGAATCAACCGGTGCAGCTTCTTCACTGACCAGCCGTTGTCCATAAACCACGTCGCCAGCCAGTCTAGAAGTTCCGGATGCGTGGGCCGCTCTCCCATCACTCCAAAGTCGCTCGGCGTCCGCACCAGGCCTTCTCCGAAGTGGTGCTGCCAAACACGATTCACCATCACGCGCGCCGTAAGAGTGTTCTGCCGGCTGGTGATCCAACGCGCCAGCGTCAGCCGCCGCAAGCTGCTCCGCGCCGGCGTCGCCGGGAAACCAGGCTGTGCGCCCATCACCTCCGGTGTAGCAGCCGGCACCAGCGGCCCTAACTGCTCGGCTTTCCCCCGGACCAAGAGATAGGTGGCCGGCGGCTCCGGCTTCGGTTCATTCAGATAGTAGGCGCGCGGCAGGTCGGGCGTAGCGCGTCTCAACTGATCCACCGCTTGCTGGTTCCCCTCGATACTCGCGCGCTCCACCGTCGTCAGGCTCGCCCCTGTCTCCTCGCTCAATTGTTTCTCGTACTTCTCCGCCAGCTTCTTCTGTTCCTCACTGCGCTCTTGCGGCTTCACCCGGAATGCCGCCACGGCGTCCGGCGGAAGCTTCGCGCTGCCGGAGACCAACAGCCGCTCTCGAGCCTCTGTTCGCACCGCGGCGCTCCGCTTCTCCCAATCTTGAATCCGGCGATCGCGCTCGTTCAGGGCATCAATCTGCGCCCACGTACCCACGGGCAAATCGAACTCCGTCCGCCCGTCCCGAGGCCGTTCCAGTCCGTTAAAGATCGCCACCATACTGTAGTAATCCCGCGCCGTCAGTGGTTCGAACTTATGGTCGTGGCAGCGCGCGCATCCCAGCGTCAGCCCCAAAAATACCTGTGAGGTCGTACTCACGATGTCGTCCAACTGATCGAAGCGATCGGTCTTCGGATCGGCCGGTTCGTCATCCCACGGCCCCAGCCGGTAGTAACCCAGCGCGGTAAACGTCTCCCCATTCGCATCCGGCAATTCGTCGCCCGCCAATTGCTCCATCACAAATCGGTCAAACGGCTTGTCGCGGTTGAAGGAATCGATCACGTAGTCGCGGTAGCGCCACGCATTTGGCTTCGTGGCATCGCGCTCGTAGCCATTCGTCTCGGCATACCGCGCCAGGTCCAGCCAATGCCTGCCCCAACGTTCCCCGTATGCCGGTCGCGCCAGTAACTCATCCACCAGCGCCGCCACGTCGGGACGTTTCAGGTACGCCTCCTGCTCCGCCGGTGTCGGCGGCAAGCCTGTCAGGTCCAGGTAGATGCGCCGCATCAGGGCGCGCGGTGCCGCCGCCGCCGCCGGCTTCCACTGCCGCTCTTGTAGCTTTGCCAGCAAGAAAGCGTCAATGGGATTGCGGATCCAGTCACTCTTGATATTGGGTATTGGCGGCTGGACGACCGGTCGAAACGCCCAGTGGTCCGTCCCCTTCCGCATCCCCCCGCTCATCGCCTCTGCCGGCCACACCGCGCCCTCTTCGATCCAATCCCGCAGCAGCGCGATCTGCTCCGTACTCAGCCGCGGACCCGTTGGCGGCATCACGGTCTTGTTGTCCGCCCCCGTCACGTACCGCATCAGCAGACTCTGCGAACTGTTCCCGCGCGTGATGGCCGGAACCCCCGACGTCCCGCCACGAAAGGCATCGGCCTCACGGTCCAAACGCAACCCGTGCATCTGCACCCGGTCGCCATGGCAAGGGAAACACCGGGCTTGCAGAATGGGCCGGACGTCCTTCGCGAAGTCCACCTTTTGCTGGGCCACACCGGCAGGCGCGGTAAGAACCACGTACAGACAAAAGTAACTCCAGCGTCCCAGCACCTTCATGGACGCCAATTCTATCGCAACTGCACAACTTGCTAATCCGACCGAGCCGCCGGTTACTCGATGGCTATCGGCTTGCCCTTGGCAGAAGGCAGTTCCACCTTTGCGCATCAGACGCCGTAGCGTAGGCGCAGGAAGCCTAGCAGCCGTGGTGCAAGTGATCAGGCTCGAAAAATGGGGCTGGCATGATTTTCCGACCCCTGTAAGCTACTGTAA
>JBDTMC010000116.1:0-18404 GCA_039934475.1 Bryobacteraceae bacterium
CGCAACCCAGGACTTCAAGCTCGACCTGCTGAAAGCGAAGATCGAAAAGACCGCCACTTACGATTTTGTGAAGGGCTGGGGTTCCACAGAAACGCCCCTGCTGCTCGCCAATTCATCCGATCAACATGTGCGCGTCCCAGGCAACATGAAGCCACACAGCGTGGCCGTGCATCCTTCGCAGAAATTAATCACGGCGGTAGGCTGGCGCAGCCCGGTGAACTCAACGGTGCAAGTGCAGGGAACCATCACTCGCGCACACGCCGAATGCGGCACTGGCGTCACCTGGTCGGTAGAATTACGACGCGGACGCACCCGCCAGCGGCTTGCTGAAGGTGAGGCGACGGGCGCCAAGCCCAAGCCGTTTGGTCCCATAGAGCGCGTGCGTGTCCAGCCCGGCGATCTCATCTCCGTCCTGATTGGCGCCCGCGAGGACAACAACTTCTGTGGCCTCACCGATGTCGATTTCCGTCTCAGTACGACGGGCGCGGAGCCCCAGAAGTGGTCGCTGGCCGGCGATGTTTCCGGCAACGTGCTGGCCGCAAATCCCAACGGTGTGTGGCACTTCTATACCGAACCAATGGTGGGAACCGATGGCGATACCATGCTTCCCGCCGGCTCGCTGCTGGCGCGCTGGCAGGCCGCGGACTCCGCTGACGAACGGCGGCAACTGGCGCAGGATCTCCAGAAACTGCTCAGTACCGCGCCGCCCTCCGCCACAGACAAGAGCGCCGACGCAGCTCTCTATCGACAGTTGACGTCACTGGGTGGACCGTTATTTGCCGGATCGATCTCCGTTGCATCGGCGAAGGGGAATCGATCGGCATGGGGACTAGACCCGGCTCTCTTCGCGAAGGACGCCAGCGTCCGCGTGCACGCGCCATCCATCCTCGCCGTGCGTTTGCCGGGCGACCTTGTGGCCAACAGCGAGTTCGTGACTACGGGCGCGCTGGACACCGCCGCCGGCGCCGAAGGCAGCGTCCAGCTCGAAGTCCTCACGTCTAAGCCGGACCCGCGAACCGGCCTGCTACCCAGCGGCACCAAAGTGGGCGTGGCCAAGGGGACATGGAGTTCGAACAACGAAGTCGTTTCCTACGCCATGCCCGTGGTTGTGAACGAAAACAGCGCGGCCCGCAAGCGCGTGGAGGCGGCGTTCGAGGAATTCCGCCAAACATTCCCCGCTGCGCTTTGCTACACCAAAATCGTCCCCGTGGATGAAGTGGTGACGCTCACCCTCTTCCATCGCGAGGACGATCATCTCTCGCGGCTTATTCTGAATGACAAAGAAAAAGCCAAACTCGACCGCATGTGGGATGACCTGCACTACATCAGCCGCGATGCCATCCAACTGGTGGATGCGTTTGAGCAACTCTGGCAGTTCGCCACTCAGGATGCCGACCCCTCGGCGTTTGAACCGCTGCGCAAGCCGATTCAGGATCATGCGGCCGCCTTCCGCCAGGTACTCGCTGAGACGGAACCCCGGCACATTGATGCCGTGCTGGAGTTCGCCGATCGCGCCTATCGCCGTCCCTTGAGCGGGGGGGAAAAGGATCAATTGCGGAGCCTCTACACACAGCTTCGCGGGCAGGGCTTGCCGCACGAGGATGCTGTCCGGCTGATGCTGGCGCGCGTCCTGGTGTCGCCCGCTTTTCTCTATCGCGCCGAACCTGCGCCGCCCGGGAAACGGGCTACTCCCGTGGGTGACTACGATATAGCGAACCGGTTGAGCTACTTCCTCTGGTCCTCCACTCCCGACGCCGAACTGCGCGATGCCGCGGCTTCGGGCAAGCTTCGCACTCCGGCTGGCTTGGAAGCGCAGACCCGGCGAATGCTGCGCGACGACCGCGTCAGCCGCATGGGCACGGAGTTTGGAGCCGCTTGGCTGCACCTGCTGGGATTCGATTCCCTTGACGAGAAGAGCGACCGCCATTTCCCGGCATTCCGCGATCTGCGCGGACCGATGTTCGAAGAGACCACGCGCTTTATTACGGACATCTTCCACAACAACGGTTCGATTCTAAACCTTCTGGATGCCGACTACACCTTCCTGAATGAGGCGCTGGCGAAACACTACGGCATCCCCGGCGTCACCGGAACGGAGATGCGCCGTGTCGATGGCATCCACAAGTATTCCCGCGGCGGCGTAGTTGGTCAGGCTTCGGTGCTTTCGAAGGCATCGGGTGCCTCCCGAACCAGCCCCATTCTGCGCGGCGATTGGATCACCGATGTGCTGCTGGGCGAAAGATTGCCGCGGCCTCCCCAAGGTGTGCCGCAACTTCCGGCCGAAGAAGCCGGGCTGACCTTGTCCGTGCGGGAGATGATCGAGAAGCACACCGCCGATAGTCGCTGTTCCGTGTGCCACTCGCGGATCGACCCTTATGGCTTCTCTCTGGAACGCTTTGATGCCATCGGTGCGTATCGCGATAAGGACGTCGCCGATCGCCCCATTAACGACCATTCGACGTTGAAGGACGGAACCGACATGCAGGGGTTTGAAGGCCTTCGCAACTACTTGCTCACTAAGGGCAAGGATCCTTTTGTTCATCAGTTCTGCAAGAAACTACTCGGCTATTCCCTGGGCCGCGCCGTGCAGCTCTCCGACGAGCCATTGTTGACCGCAATGCAGACACGCCTGGCGTCGAGCGGGTATCATGTCAATACAGCCATCGATCTGATCGTGGCCAGCCCCCAGTTCCGGGAAATCAGAGGACGAGACTATGAAGAGGAACATGAGTAGCCATCAATTCTCACGACGCCGCATGCTGCGCGGCCTTGGCGTCTCCATGGCGCTGCCGTGGATGGAATCTCTGCCCGTGTGGGGCGACGAACCTAATCGTAACCAGTCGTCGAGCGAGGCTCCGGTGCGCCTGGCTGTTCTCTTCTCCGGCAACGGATTCCACAGCAAGGAATGGTGGGCCAAGGGTGAGGGACGGCAAATGGAGCTGGGCAAGGTGCTGGCGCCGCTGGAACCGTTCCGCGAAAAGATGACGGTTGTGCAGGGTCTGTTTAATGCCGAGGCCCTGAAGGGCAACATCCACAGTTCACAGACCGGCAATCTTCTCTCCGGCGCGCCTCTCGCTTCCGGTGGTGAGATCCGTTCCGGCACCAGCATCGATCAGTTGCTGGCCCAGCGATACGGCCATTCAACTAAGGTACCCAGCCTTGTGTTAGGGTGCGAGAAATCGAATCCTTCGGTTCACAAGAACTACTCGATGCTGTATAGCTCCCACATTTCGTGGAGCTCGCCGACCACGCCGACGCCGCTGGAGATCTACCCGGCACTGGCCTTTGACCGTCTCTTCAAGGACGAAGTATCGAAGGGCGACAAGAGCGTGCTGGACGCCGTGCTGGCGGACGCGGGCAGCCTGCGCAGCAATATCAGCAACAGCGATCAGCACAAGCTGGACGAGTACCTGGAATCCGTTCGCGACGTGGAACAGCGCATCGCCAACGCAGGCAAGAAGGGCGAGTTGCAGGGCTGGCGTCCCACGCTTTCAAAGCCCAATGTCGCCCGTCCGGCCGATGGCATTCCGCAGGACATCGCTGAGCACATGCGCCTGATGGCGGACATCCTCGTGCTCGGGTTCCAGACCGATACAACGCGCATCACGACGCTGAAGCTGAACAACGACCATAGCTCGCTGCGCTTCCCCAACCTCGGCGTCGATTACATGATTCACCATCTGCTGTCGCATTCGGACACCGCGGATTGGCTGAAGGTGAATCAGTTCTTCCTGCAGCAGGTAGCCTATGTGGCGGGCAGGCTCGACTCGATTCAGGAAGGTCCGCGGACGCTGCTCGACAACTCAATGCTCCTCTACTGCTCCAGCATGCTGACAGGCAGTCACGACGCAACGCAGCTGCCCGTGATCCTGCTGGGCGGCGGCGGCGGACGCATCAAAGGCGGGCGTGTGCTGACGTACAAGGAAAAGGCCGACCGCCAGATGTGCCGCTTGTATTTATCGATGATGGACAAAATGCAGGTGCGGATGCCGAAGTTCGGCGACGCCTCCCAGCCTCTGGATGAGGTCTAAAGGGGAGAGCGGCTCCCCTCATCGCTAAGGCTGAAACTCCAAACTCTGGCACGTACCATTTCCGCAGGTCTGCAGCGCAAGGATAGAACTCTGGTGCAACACCATCTGCTGCTTTCGGCGGGGATCGGTGGTAGCGTGACGGGAAGCCATTGCATTCGGATCGGTCGGATAGTCGTAGAACTCAACCTCCCCTGTCTGCCAGGAAACATACAGCTGGTCCGGGGTTTTGCTGGCCGTCGGACTGGTTCTCACCGCTGCATAGTTCGGCATATCGAACAGCGAGCCGGGTCTCATCGCCGTCCAATGCTCAACCAGAAACCGGGCACGCCACGTCAGGCTGGGGTATGAGAGCAAAGGCACCAGTGACTGCCCATCCCCGCCATACGGCATTGCCACTCCGGCCAGTTCCATTAAGGTAGGCGTTAGATCGTTGGCCGTGATAAAAGCGCTGCTCGTCACGCCCCCTCCCACACTTACCAGAAGCGGAGTGCCGATCGACTCCTCGAAGGCGTCGAGTTTGCCCGTCAGCCGATGGTTGCCATACTGCCAGCCGTTATCCGACAAGAAGACGAACACGGTCTGCTGCAGCTTGCCTTGGGCGCTCAGCTTTGCCGCTGTATCGCCGATAATCTGGTCAACGGCTTGCAAAGACGCAATGCGATCGTTGCGTTGGTGGTTCATATTGCTGTTGTCTGTTGCCGATAGCCGAGGTACCGATCTCAGCCATGCCGGTTTGTCGGAAACGTCCGCCTCGTTGAAATTAGCGCTGTTGGTCACGGCGAACTCAGCCGGACCGGTGTATCGCGGAGACGGTGGACAGTCCCATGTCCAGGCATCTTGATACTGATCGTAGCGGGTCGCGTCGCTGTAAGTCTGAACATGCGGAGCACCCGGCGCGATCATGAGAAAGAACGGACTATCAGTGCCGGCCAGTGTATCCAAGTACGTATTCACCATTCCATGGAGCACATCTGTCTGATAGTCTGCCGGTGATTCGCCGTGGTACTGCAAGATGCCCCGATTGTTGATAAACCAATCGTATTGGTTGGGGTTGTCGGCACCCAGCGTCGCCAGACCGATTGGCGGCGGTCCACCCGGACGGAACATTGGCTGCGCGTACTCCAGGGCCTGCCAGTTATCCCAGCCTGGCGGAATGTATGTAGTGTCGGACATGTCGATCGTCCCGTCTTTGTTGGCGTCAGTGTATCCATAGCCGTCAAAATACTTGCCGATGAGAGACGTTCGATAACCGGCGGCGTGAAGCCAGACGGGGAGAGTACTCGAGTCCTGAAACAGGGAGATGCCGCAGTTCGTCTGGCCCGCCCCAAACCCCGCGAGATTGTGGAAGTAGAGTCCCGTCAGAAGCGACTCGCGCGTGGGGCAACCTCTGGCATCGGTGATATAGAAATGGCTGAAGCTGGTTCCCGGGTCCAGAATGTAACGCTTCGTGTTGGGCAGCAGGCCGGATGCCAACGCGGCTTGGAACGTTTGATTGTCCAAATCGTCTACAACGATAAACACAAGATTGCGCCGCGGCGCGCTTGCGGCCGACAGAATTTGGATCGCCGCGAGGGCGCCCAGAAGAGTAGTTGTAAGGTTATTCATAGAACCTCCCAGTTATTTCCTATGACGGTCCGTCTAGGTGGCGATATCGCCCCTAAGACGTTCCCGTTTGCATGAGTAATCGCGTTTTTTCCCCAACGCCTGTCGCATTCCTGGGGAAGTATCCGCTTAATAAGACACAATGCCCGGCGACAAACATGGCGCGGCGCCCTCATGTCAAACAATAGTGTTGACTGGCGTACTTAGTTATTTAAGATTACAGAACTGGCAGAGCACTTTTATAGAAAAAATGAGCGAGAGAGTAACAAGAAAGAGCGGTGTTACAATATGAAAGATCGAATCGACATCCAGAGCGAAGGCGCCGTGGAGCCTTCGGCGCCCATAGCCACTGTCTCCGCATGGCCGTACAAGGCCTATCCGCGCGACGGCCGTATGGAACGGCGGGATGCGATGTTACATCTTCTTATCGGCGCGCTCGCCAGCGAAATAGCCGCCGGGCTTCCCGCAGGGAAGGTCTTCGTGGATGGCATCGCCACGGCTCTTTGTGCGTATCTCGCCAAGCAGTACTCGGTCATTGGACCGAGAGCCGAACCACCGGCTCAGGGGCTCGACCAAGCACGACTACGGCGAGTTATCGACCACATCTCGACGCACTTGTCGGCCAACTTGACGGTGCCGGACCTGGCTTTCGTGGCGTGCCTAAGCCCTTACCACTTTGGCAAGGCTTTCAAACTATCGATGGGAGAGACCGTACATGGCTATGTGTTGCGGCGACGAATCGCTCGCGCGAAGGACCTCATCAAGGAAGGTCGCACTTCATTGGCGGAAGTAGCAACGGCAGTTGGGTTTGCGGATCAGAGCCACTTCACGGCCGTGTTCCGGCGCCAGATAGGAGTGACGCCCAAGGCGTTCGCCCGACAGATTGGCCAGCGGAACCGCGGCTAAGCCTTGAAGCGATTGCAAGCGCGGGACCCAGTGGCCATAGGTACGGTGATAGGATGGATGGCCATGCGCCTGGCCATCCTAGCCTTCCTTACCACTTCGATTTTCGCTGCCACCCCGTATCACGTAACCACGGATATTCCGTATTCCGAGCCGGGAGGCGAGAGCCTCAGACTGGATGCTCACATTCCCGACGGCGCGGGTCCATTCCCGGCCGTGATCCTCGTCCACGGCGGAGGCTGGACGGCCGGCACCAAGACAGCCAATTTCGTGCAACCGCTGTTTCCTGTACTCGACCAGACGGGCATGGCGTGGTTCACCATCGACTATCGCCTCGCCCCTAAATATCCCTATCCAGCCGCTGTTCGCGATGTGGAGGCCGCCATTCTCTGGGTGAAGCGGAATGCCAACAAATATCACGTGGACCCCAAGAAGATTGCCCTGATGGGTGAATCCGCCGGCGCGCATTTGGTGAACCTGGTGGGCGCCAGGAATACCTTGGGTATCGCCGCTGTGGTCTGCTTCTATGGGCCAATCGATATGGACCTTTGGGCGAAGAAGTTCGAAGACAAACCGGCGACAGGCGCCCTCAAGACCTTCTTCCTCATCGACGAGTGGAATGCCGCGGCCAAAGCGACGATCCACGAAAGTTCTCCGCGCACCTACCTCAGCAAGAAGACGCCGCCGTTCCTTGTGATCCATGGCACGAAGGACGAAGCTGTGGATTATGACCAGGCCACCCTGCATGTGAAGCTGTTCCACGAAATGGGCATTCCCGTGCAACTGATCACCGTCCAGGACGGCATCCACGGCGTCATCAACTGGGAGAAGGAGCCGCGCTTTCAGGCCTACAAGCCACAAATGGTGGCGTGGCTAAAGAAGACGCTGCGCTAGCCTCAGGGACAGTGCACGGCGGCCGGCGGCTCCTCAATCAGTTCAGCGACAGTCTGCAGGAAGCGCGCGGCTGGCGCGCCATCCACCACGCGATGATCGAAGGTAAGGCTCAGCATCAGCTGCTCACGAGCGACAATCTCGCCGCTTCGCAGCACCACCGGCTCCCAACGTATGGCGCCTAGTCCGAGGACGGCGGTCTCTGGCGCGTTGATGATCGGCGTAAACGCCTCCACTCCGTAGTTGCCCAGGTTTGTCACCGTGAAGACGCCGCCGGTCAGATCGTCGCCCTTACATTCGCGGCGTCGCGCCGCGGCCACCAAATCGCGGGAGCGGCGGCTCACCTCCTCCAGCGTCAGGTCCGGCACGTTGCGAATCACAGGCACCAGCAACCCCTGTTCTGTGTCCGCCGCGATTCCGATGTGGATCGCCTCCGGCAGCGCGATGCGATCACCCTCCCAGCGCCCGCTGAGCAGCGGATGTTTCGCCAGAGCAATGGCCAGCAGCTTTACAACGATGTCGTGGAAGGCCGGCGCAGGCGCAGGCTGCAACGCGAGCTTCCAGCGGTTCCGCAGCGCCGTCAGGCGGCTGGCATCCACGCGCCGGGTGAGTGTCACAGGAGCGGTCTGCTGCCGGCTCTCCATCATCCGGGCGGCGATGGTCCGCCTCATGGTAGTAACGGGAATGGCGTCCTGCAGCGGTGGAGGCTGCGGCGGCGCGGGGTGTTCCGCGGCTGCGGCGCGCACATCCTGTTCGCGAATGCGGCCGCCGCTCCCGCTGCCCTGCAATCCTGTGGGGTCGATACCCAACTCCGCGGCCACACGGCGCGCGCGCGGCGTCACGGGAACTTCTTCCACCGCCGGCGATCCGCCCGGCGCGTCTTCACCCTCGGCAAGCAGGTAGGCGATCAATTGCCCTGGCTTCACGATCGTACCGGCTTGCGGCGCGTCGGCAGGAAAGTAAAGAAGGCCCTCGTCCAAGGACTCCACGTCCATTGTGACCTTGTCGCTTTCCAGGGAATACAGCGGCTCCCCCGCTTGCACTTTGTCTCCCACAGCCTTCAGCCATTCGGAAAATGTGCCTTCTTCCATTGACCAGCCAAGGCGCGGGATTGTGATCTCAATGGCCATAGTTATTCGTTCACCAATTCGCGGATAGCGGCTGCGATGGCCGCCGTGTCAGGCGTCATCGCCGCCTCTAATGTCGGGCTGTAGGGAGTCGGCGCGAAGGCGCCGCTCAGTCGCCGTATAGGCGCATCCAGGTCATTGAAACCCGCGCTGGCGGCCTGTGCGGCGATCTCCGCGCCCATGCCGCACGGCTCAAAGGCTTCGTCAACAATGAGCAGGCGTCCGGTTTTGCGGACAGACTTCAGAATCGTGGCCGTGTCCAGCGGTGAGACGGTGCGCGGGTCGATCACCTCAATAGAGATTCCATCGGCGGCGAGTTGCTCCGCGGCGGCCAGCACACGCTGCGTCATAAAAGCGATGGCGACCACAGTAGCGTGTTTCCCTTCCCGAAGAATGCGCGCGCGGCCGAACTCGATCTCATACGATCCTTCAGGCACCGGCCCCTTCATCGACATCAACTCGCGAGGCTCCAGGAACAGCACCGGATCGTCGCAGCGCAAGGCGCGCGTAAACAGGCCCTTGGCATCGTACGGTGTGGAAGGGATCACCACACGAAGACCGGGAATGTGGCTGTAGATGGAATGGTAGCTTCCCGAATGGTGGGTAGCGGCAGAATGCCCTATGCCGATGCATCCGCGCAGCAGAATGGGCATCTTCAGCCGTCCGCTGCTCATATACTGCATCTTGGCGATCTGGTTGATCAACTCCCCAAACGAATCGTTAAGGAAGTCGATAAACATGAAATCGATGATGGGCCTTGCGCCAGTCATCGCGGCCCCACAGCCCATTCCGGTGAATCCTCGTTCGGCGATGGGAGTGTCGCAGAGGCGCGCGGCGCCGTACTTGTCGAACAGGCCCGCCGTGGTTCCAAAGTTGCCGCCACGTTTGCCTATGCCCTCGCCGAAGACGAAAATTCCAGGATTGACGGCCATCTCCGCATCCAGTGCTTCCAGCGTTGCCGCGGTAAATGAGATCTCGCGTCCAGCGCCAGGTCCGGGTTCAGGCGTCGCCGGCCGTTTTGCATTCGCCGCGTACACGTGGGTGGTGGCGTCCTTCGCCTCGGGCCACGGCGCTGCCTCTGCCGCCTGACTCGCGGCTTTCACCTCGGCCTGAATCTCCGCGTCGATGGCATTCAGCTGCTCCGCGGCAGCCTCGCCCGTCTCTAGCAGGTGCTTTCTATAACGCTTGATGGGACACCGCTCGCGCCATCCCGCCACTTCATCGCGGGTGCGATACGTATAGTCGCCCATGCCTTCGGAGTGCGCGCGCGTGCGATAGGTCCGGCATTCCAATAGCGTAGGCCCGCCACCGGAGCGCGCCCGCTCCGCCGCCTCGCCTGCGGCCCGTGTGACGGCCAGCACATCGTTGCCATCCACCAACACGCCGGGCATGCCATAGGCAACGCCGCGCGAGGCCACCTCCGGATTGCCCGACGAATACGAGAAGGGCACTTCTGTGGCGAATTGATTGTTCTCACAGATGAACAGCACGGGCAGTTTCCAGATGCTCGCCAGGTTAAGACCCTCGTGAAAAGCGCCGTTGTTCACCGCGCCATCTCCGAAGAAGGCTACCGCCACCCGGTCAGTCTTTAAGAGCTTGAAGCTGTAGCCGGCGCCGGCCGCCTGCAATATGCAAGGACCCACGATGCCGCTGGTCCCCATCATGCCGATCTCCGGCGAAAACAGATGCATGGAGCCGCCGCGCCCGCGCGAACACCCAGTGGCGCGGCCGAACAACTCGGCCATCAGTTCACCTACTGGCATGCCTTTGGCCAGCGCGTGCCCGTGGCCGCGGTGCGTGCTGAAGATGGCATCGTCGGGCCGCAGGTGAGCGCAAACGCCCGTGGCAATGGCTTCCTGGCCCACATAAGTGTGGCAGGCGCCGTGTACTAATCCGCGCGCATGAGAACGCGCCAGTTGCTCCTCCGCCGTGCGGATGAGTTGCATTTTCCGATAAAGATTCACGCCTTGTGCCTCACGGAACCACCGCCATTCAAGGCGAGGTTCCCTCCGTCCATCGGTATCAGCGCGCCAGTGATCCATTCCGAAGCGTCGGAGGCAAGCAGCACCGCCAGACCCTGGATGTCATTGGGACGGCCGAAACGCCCCGCCGGAAGGCCGCTCAGGAACTGGTCGCGTAGCGCAGGGTTCGCCGCTATCCGCTTTTCCAATCCCGGGTTCATCACCTGTGCCGGCAAAATCGCATTCACGCGGACGCCGCTGCCCGACCATTCCGTGCTCAATTCCTTCGTCATTTGTGCCACCGCGCCCATCGCCATACTATAAGCGATATGGCCACGTCCCATCGAGGTGACGCTGGCCAGGGACCCGATATTGACGATGCTGCCGCGCCCGGCGGCCAACATGCGCCGGCCCGCCTCCTGGCACATGCAGAAGCGGCCATACACAAGATTTCGCCACACCATCTCCACGTCTTCCAGGCTGATGTCCTCCGGCCGGCCGAGCACCGCTTCCCCGGCCACGTTGGCGAGAAAATCGATTCGCCCGAACTCTTCATCAAGCCTGCGGAACAGTTCGCGAATCTGCGCCGGTTCTGAGACGTTGTGCACCGCGGCCGTGGCGCGGCGGCCCATCTCCCGGGCATCAGCCGCGGTCCGGTTTACACCGGCTTCATTCAGGTCTACCAGCAGCAAATCAGCGCCGGCTTCAGCCAAGGCCATCGCCATCGCGCGCCCCATGCCTTGGGCGGCGCCGCTGACAACAGCTACTTTATTGGTCAAGTCAAAGAGTGTAGAGGACATGGGAATTTAACCTTCAACCGGTTTTGTACGCACGAAACTGACGATGATACCGCCAATGACGTACCACGCGGCGAGAAAGAACAGGCAGTCGCTATCGGTGGCCCCGTGAACCTTAATCCAACCGATGAGGTGATTGCCGAAATAGCCCGCCAGATTCGCGAAGATGTTGATCATACCAATGCTGGCGGCGGCGGCCGAGGCTGTCAGCGCAGCCGTGGGCAAGGCCCAGAATGGCGGCGGCCAGGAATGAGCAGTCAGTCCGGTCAGCAGCAGCCAAGTCATTACCATCGGAAATGATTGGCCCGGAATCGCGCTCATCGCCAGAAAAAAGCCCGTCGTCCATTGGCCCGCGATGCAAGTCCATTTGCGATTGCCGGTGCGGTCGGCAAGGAATCCCGAGTAGATGACGCCGACTAGTCCGCAGGCATAAAACAGCCCGCTATAGAGAAGGGCTGATGTGTCTGATCCACCGGAGATGTTCTTCACGGTCGTCGGCATCCAGAACCCGAGAGCGTAGCCGCCCGTATTTGTGGCGAAGATGCCGATCGAGAGCAGCCAGACGTTGCGCGTTCGGAGAGCCTCACCAACAGTGAACTTGCGGCGTTTGTCTTTCTCCCTCGCCTCCGCGGCAAGTTCGTTCTCCAGATAATCGCGCTCTTCCGCAGTCAACCACTTGGCATCGCGGGGGCGGTCAGTCAGCAGCAGCAACGCCACCACGCCCAGTATCACCGCGGGCAACCCTTCCAGCACAAACAGCCACTGCCACCCTCTCCACCCCAACCAGTGCACGTTTAACAGTGCCCCGGATATCGGCGCCCCCAGCGCCAGGCTGAGAGGGATAGCGACAATGAATCCCGACATGGCGCGGGCCCGGTCGCGCATGGGGAACCAGTGCGTGAAATAGACAATGATGCCGGGAAAGAAGCCCGCCTCCGCCACGCCCAGCAAGAACCTCGCGCTATAAAACTGGGCCGGCGTTTGGACGAAAGCGGTGGCAGCGGAGATGATGCCCCAAGTGATCAGAATGCGGGCAAACCACTTGCGGGCGCTCCAACGTTCCACCAGGATGGCGCCCGGAATCTCAAGAATCAGATAGCCGAGGAAGAAGATGCCGATGCCGAGACCGAACACTTCTTCTGAGAAGCCAAGGTCGCGCGCCATCCGCAATTTGGCGAACCCGACATTCGCTCGGTCAAGGTACGCCGCCAGGTAGAGAACGATGGCGAGCGGAAGAATCCGCCACGCGACTTTGCGTTTAAGCGCCGACTGGGCCGCCGTATCGAGCGTCATGAATATCGCCGATGGTACCAGAAGCCGGCGCCCTAAGGTCAGCCCAACAGCTCGAGCAAGCGGTCGATGTCGCCCTGGTCGTTGTAAAGGGAGGGAGAGATCCGCATGCGGTGTTCGGAAAGAGAAACGTCCACGTTGGCCTTCTTCAATTTTTCGGTGTACTGCTGCCCCGCGCCCTTCTTCGCGAAAGTCACAATGGGTGAAGTGCTCTCGGCGGACGTAAGCGGCTCGAATCCCAAGCGCGGCATCTCCTTGTGCAACCCCCGCAGCATCGGCACCCGGTGCGCTTGTATCTTGTCCACGCCGGTTTCCAAAAGAAACGGCAGTGACCAACTTAAAGCCGCCACCACCGTATTGGCGACAGTGCCCACTTCGAAGTGCCCGCCGGCATCGTTGATCGGCGTCCATTCAAATACGGCGTCACCGGGAGGATCGTGCGGAAACAGGTGATACTGCATTTGAGACAGCTGCCGGTAGCCGTACTGCGGACGGCGCAAACGGTCGTGCAGTCCTTGGCGCGCATAGAGGAAACCTAGGCCCATATCGCCCATCAGCCACTTGTAACTGGCACACGCGCAGAAATCCACTCCGCTGGCGCGTACATTCAACGGCACCGCACCGGCCGCCTGCACCACATCGGCGAAGACCAGTGCGCCGCGCGAATGCGCCAGGTCGCAGACCGCCTTCAGGTCGTGTTCAAAGCCGTTCATCATTGAGACCAGGGACAGCGCCACCAGACGGGTATTCCGGTCGATGACCTTGTCCAGATCGTTGATGTCGATACGCCAGTTGCGCGGTTTGACGATCCGCAAGTCCAGACCCTGCTTCTGCAACTCACCGTAGAGGTAGAGCGAACCTTCGAAGTGGAGGGCGTCAGTTACTACGTTGCCGCCGGTTCCGGGAATGCCCAAGCCGGATACAACCAAATTCTCGCCTGCCAGCGTGCTGGGCGCGAAACTGATCTCGGCCGGGCTCGCGTTGATGAGCTTCGCGAAGGACTCTTTCACCAGCTTCTGTTGACGGCCCGAGTAGTTCGGGTCCCGTCCACCGCCGCTGGATTTGAAGTCGAGGTATTCCTGGATCGCACGCCGCGCCCCGGCGCTCAATGGATGCCAGCGGGCATTGTTCAAGCACGTCTCCGCGCGTCTCACCGGAAATTCGGTCTTCAGCGGAAGTTGCTGCGTTGTGCCCGCCATTGCCGCGGACGGAATCAAACCGGCGCCCGCGATTACCGACCTCCGTGTGTAGTTCATGGCTCTTCTAATGTTCGGGAATAGTGGATTCGGGAAAGTGGTCCAGAACCGTGTTCCCTGTGTACTTCAGTTCCTCAACCAGGCCAATGTACGACGTGTAGTAGCCATCGGCGGTGAGGTTCTTGATTGCTTGAAAGAACTGCGGACCCGCACCCTTAGCGTTGCCTTTGCCGACGGCGTTGCTCCACGAGGTCAACATCGCGATCTGCTGCTCCTCGGTCAGAGCCAGGAAACCGCCAAGAGGAGCCAGCCCCGTACGGAAGATCTCCTGCAGTTGTTTATTGCCCCCCACCACGCTGTCGATGTAAGCGGGCACGCCGGCTTCTACCGCGCCGGGAGTGCCGGTGGCCGGAATGATCAGGTCAGAGATGCGGGTAACCACGTCGAAGTCGGCTTGGGAGAAATAACCGGGCTTCACTTTTCCGGGCACGGCAATTGGCCGCTGCGGCGGGCCAGGATGTTGATGCACCTGTTGCGGCGGCGTCACGGGAGCAACCTGCCCATAAAGATCGTTCGCACTGAACGGGAACGCGCACGTAGTCCCAATAGCCCCGATGATCTTCAATGCCTCGCGGCGGCCTTCGTTTTCGATGCTCATATCTCTCTCCTCTTCAAGCGATCGGCCAAGTGTTCGGCGGTCCTCGCGGCCAGAGCCATCATCGTATGTGTCGGATTCTTTTCTGAGGCGGAGGGGAACACGCTGCCGTCCACAACGTAGAGGTTTTGAATATCGTGCGCGCGGCAATCGCTGTTCACTACGCTTCGCTTCGGATCGGAGCCCATGCGCGCTCCGCCCAACTCGTGGTTGGTGTGCGGTTCGTCGCTCACCGATAGGATCTCCGCGCCCGCGGCTTCGCCGATGCGACGCGCCCACTGGCTCATATCGCGGAAGATCTTCATGTCATTCTCGCTATACGCCACAGTGCGGCGGGCCGATGGCAGACCCCATTCGTCCTTGTTCTTCTCATCGAGGTCGACAAAGCTACCCGCGTTCGGAATCATTTCTCCGTACGGCGAAAGAACGACATAGGCTGGATAGCGATCCTTCACTGACTCCTTGTAGGCTTTGCCAAACCCGGGCAAGGCGCGCGCCCATCCTACGGAACGGCGGTTCTGATAGTTGAACTGCATGCCAAAGCTGCGCGCGTAATCGCGCTTACGCTTGTGCATGAATGACGGAATGTAGGCGTGGTCCAGGAACCCTTCGTCGTTTACCGATGGCTTTCCCATCAGGTCGTGCAGGAACAGTTCCACACCGCCAGTAAAGTGCGGGATGAAATCCTTGCCCAAGTGGCCGCTGGAGTTGGCGAGGCCCGTGGGATAAAGGCGCGACTTCGACATTTGCAGCAAGGCCACGCTCTGCACGCAGGCACAGGAAACCACCACGGAGCGCGCCAGCACTCCGCCTTCCTGGCGCGTGAGGCGGTCGATGTACTTCACCCCGGTGACCCGGTTCTCATTCGAAACCATCACCTCGCGGACGATCGCGTTGGAGCGAATTTCCAGCTTGCCGGTCTTCAGCGCCGGGTGCATATGAACGTCGGCGGAGTTGTACTTGGCCGCCACGTCGCAGCCGGCCATGCAGTTGCCGCAATAGTGGCAAGCTGGGCGCGGGCCACGCGGGCGCGTGAGTGTCGACTTCCGGACGTGGATCACTTTCACGCCGATCTTCTCGGCGCCCCGCTTGATAAGAAGGTCGCTCTTCTTCATCGGGACCGGCGGCAGAAAGATGCCATCCGGCAAATCTTCCAGGCCGTCGAGATTGCCGCAGACGCCTACTTCGCGCTCAATACGGTCGTAGTAAGGCGCCATGTCTTTGTAGTCGATGGGCCAGTCTTCGCCCAGGCCGTCGATAGATCGGCCTTTGAAATCGCGGTGGCTCTGGCGCCATGCGACGGCGTTCCACAATAGCGACTTGCCGCCTACACCGCGTGAGCGTTCCGAGGTGAAGCCATCTTTGCCCGGCTTCATCGTGGGAATGTGGCGATTGGGAAACTCAAACGGCATGGCGTGCGTGTTGAACGCGGTTCGGGTGTTCACCGGAGGTCCGCCTTCCACCACAATCACATCAACGCCCGCTTGGGCCAGATGGGCACACAACGTGCCGCCGGAAGCGCCCGACCCGACGACACAAACATCGTAAACTTTGGATGCCATAGTACGTGCGGCTATTTTACACGACGCGGCGGAACCGCCCGATACGCTCAGTGATCCTCCAGGGTTTTGCCAACCAGCGTGAACACCGCCTCATCGGGCAGTTCGAACTCCACCATTCCGCCGCTGGCACGGAACGTCCCGGTCTTGCGACAGTCAAGATTTTTCGTCGTCAGATACAACTCCCACCGGTCGGGTGTGCCCGCCAAAGCAGGCAAGGAAACACGGATGCGGCGCGCGCCACCCTCCTTCACTCCAACCACGGTGATAGCGCCCTTGTCGCCATCCGTGAATGCCGAAACCGTCAAGCCATGCGCCTCCGTTACGGCCTCAATGCGCCGCGAGCCAGGCGCGACGAAATGATAGAGCTGGCGAGTAGCGTAGTAGCGCTTTCGCGGTGAATAGACATGGCTCGCGCTGGTGAACAAACCGTAGTAAGTGTGCCGCTTCATGCACTCTTCGTAGTCATCAAAGGCGTTGAAGTAGAACAGCGCGGCCGCGCCCTGGTTCAGCGCGATCAGGGCACGGCGGTTGGACGCCAGTGCGAACTCTTTCCACTCGTTTTCGCTCGTACGGTCCTCATCGGCGAGGCTCCCGTACTCCGTCAGCCAAACGGGCACTCGCGCATACCCATTCCTGTTCACACTCTCCACGTGCGGGCCTACTGAACCATCCGAGTAGGAGTGAAGCGCAAAAGCCCCCACCTGCTTCATCAGATCCTTGTTCGCCATCACCGGTGACAGATAGTCATTGCCGATGATGGCATTCTCCGCCGCCACCAGCTTCACCTCGCCCAGTCCCTCCGCGTTCATCCGCCGGGCAATCGCCGCCAACACCTTCGGCATCTCCTCCGGGTCGATCCGCGGGCCTTCGCCCGGATAGCAGTCGGTTTCATTCACTGGGCTGAAATAGTCGAATTCGATTCCGGCCTTGCGTCTCGCGTAAGCAGCCATCGTCACCACAGTCTCGGCGAACTCGTCATACATCTCCGGTTTCAGGCGGCCTTGACGGCTATTCGGTGAACACACCTTGTGCTTCGGCGCGGCAGACGAATCCTCCACCATCCACGCCGGCGCCGGGCCCATCAATGCCAGCACCGGACGGATGCCGCGCGAGTTCAAGTAGCGCAGTCCCTTCCACGAGGCTTCAAACACAGGGTTCGAATACCGTTCGTCGAAGTAGTTCCAGTTCGCCGAAAGGGGTTCAGCGTTGTCGTTCGCCACCTCCCAGTCAGTGCCGACGAAGTACGCAACCACGCGAAACATACTCGCGCCCAGATCGTCAATCAGCAGATCGAACATTCGCTTCTGGTCATCCCGAAAATAAGGCCCTGTGTAGTTGACACCAAAGCCTTCGATCACTTGAAAGCGCCGGCCAGGTTCCACTTTCACCTCGCTGACGCCCGCTGTTGTCTGGGCGGACAAGAGGGAGCAACCCGCAAAAAGGAGCAGGCAGGTTGGAACGCGCAACGAGGGAATGACCATGGCGCAGCCATCGTATCCCACTCGGAGATAGCATCGATAGTGGATGTTACGCCGACTAGACTCAACCGCCAGGCTGCTGGGCATCGCCGCGGCCACACTGCTTGCCGGAGCCAGTCCGGCCACCTCCCAGGAACTCTTCAACAACCACGCGGTCACCCTAGACACTCAAGGCAAGCTGCTGCCCTGGGGTGGACCTGCGCAGAAGGCGTACGACCACTTCTTGCGCTTGCGATGGAACTTCATCAAAACGCGCGCCCCTGATTCGCCTGGTCCGCCGCCGCGATCGTCCTACCCGCAGTACTTTTTCTATTGCGCGTATTGGGACAGAAACGGAAAGCTGGAAGCCGATACCGCCATGAACGACGTCGGTGAGAAGATCCCCAACTGGGTCGAAAACGCCCGCCTCTACTACGCCTATACTGGCGACGCATCGGTCATGGGGATCGTGAAGCGAATGGTGGATTACACCCTCGATCACGGCATCACGCCAGCCAACTTCGCCTGGCCCAATTTCCCTTACACCACAACCAATGCGGGCGACTTGGAATTTCGTGGGTTCACCTCCAACGGCCGATTCGTCCTTCATGAGGCGCAGGTTGACCATGCCGGTGACATGGGCTTGGCCTTCTACCGCATGTACCTGTTCACGGGCGAGGCTACGTATCTGCGGGCCGCGGTGAACGTCGCAGACACACTCGCGCGCCATGCACGGCCAGGGACCGCCCAAAAATCGGTCTGGCCCTATCGGATCGTAATGGACTCCGGGAAAGTCACCGCGGAGTATGGCGCAAATTGGGTGGGCTGTTACCTCCTCCTCGAAAGCCTGGCCAAGGCGGGACACGGCAACGTTGCCGCGTATAAAGCAGCGGCCGCAAAGGCCCGCCAGTTCATTCTTCAGTTCCCCATGA
>JBDTMC010000117.1:0-18124 GCA_039934475.1 Bryobacteraceae bacterium
AGATCGAACGCTTCGCGTTCGTTGTCGGGCAGTAATTCGCCCGTCAGTGGTTTCGCTTCCGAAGTGATTCCGGCCAGCACCACGGGGCCGTCCATGAATGCCGCCAGTTCCTTCCGATCGGGCAAAGGTTCGCGAGTGACGCCCTTCGGCAGGCTCAGGACGATGCGGTCGGAATGCCAGGCGCGCTTCAGCACCACGTACGACGCGGGTTTGGCGTCTACCGTCTCCTCCTTGCCGTTTACGCTTAGGGTCGCTTTGCCTTGCACCCACCATGGAATACGCAACCGGAGCGTGAGCGGCGTAGCCTGGGCGGCGGTGACGCGAAGCTCCACCAGCCAGCGGTTCGGCCTGACTGTCGGCTGGTCCGCCACATGAGCCCGATGGTCGTCCGACTCTGAGAGCAGTTTCTGTGCGATGGTAACGCCGGAGGTTGTGGCTTCCGACGGAATGTATTGCGCCACCGTCAGAGTATCGGCACTGGTGTAGTAGATATAGCGGTCATGCCGGGTCTGCGCCTGCACCAGACTTCCATGGCAGCACCAGAAATCATTGGTGGGGGAACCCCATGTCTTCTTCGATCCTGGCTCCATCGGCAGGAAGTAAGTGATCTGTCCTGTATCCGGATGCTGCTGCGCCAGAATTCCGTTGTAGATATTGCGTTCGATGTAATCGAGATACTTGATATCGCCCGTCCAGCGATATAAGTAGTCCGCCAGCCGAATCATATTGTAGACGACGCAGTGTTCCTGATTTTTGTCGCCCAGCCGGACCGCTAGTTTTTGCGGCGAGGTCCAGATTTCGCCACTCGTCTGGCCTCCAGTCGCGTAGTACCCGCGATCGGTAACAGCGGATTTCCAATAAGCCATCGCGATATCGCGCCATTTTGGATCGGCAGTGACTTCATAGGCGCGCGCGGCGCCCTGAGCCTCTGGGATGGTGGTGTTTGCGTGCTTGTTCGATAGCGGATCGCGTCCAGCCAGCAATGCATCGAACAACCGCCCTCGCTTGTACCGCGACATCAACTCCAGATACACCGGTTTTTTGGTGATGCCATAGAGGTCCGCCCATGCTTCCAGCATGCCGCCAGTTTCGACGTCGAGGATGTCGTCCATCTGCTCTCGCGAGAAGTTCTTCGACCAGTCGGCGAACCAAGTGGCAAATTTCTCCGCCACGTCCAACGCCTGCTTGTTGCCTGCCACGCGGTACATGTCTATCAAACCCATGAAGGTCTTGTGCACCGTGTAGTGGGGCGCCCAGACCTTCTTACCCTGGGAAATCCAAGTGAAATACTTCTCCGGGATGGAACCGACCCAGCGCCCGCCGTTGTGTTCCTGGATGTTCGCCAACTCGGCCACAATGGCATCGGCCTTCCCGCGAACCTCGGTATCGCCGGCGGCACTTAAGTACGCGGCCGCGGATAACCAGTGCCCGAGGAAGTGTCCTCGCACCTGGCACGTCGGCGATTCCCAACCCCAGTGCATGTCGGCGGCGGTTTCGCGTCCTACCGGTGTATTCATCTGCAGAATCGGACCACCCATGCCGGCTTCCAGATAGAAGTTTTGCAAGAGGTTCTTGTTCTTCAGGCTCACCACGTAGTCCCGCGTCAGTCGGGCGCGGCGCTGGAACGGCCCGTCGAGCAATTTCACTTGACCAATGGGGATCGCCTCCGAGACCTGGGCAGCCAGCGGTACGGCACACAGAATGGCAAGAAACAGAGTGCGCTTCATATGATGAAAACGCTATCACAAGCGTGGGCGTGGGAGTTTAGCGGTGATCGCCTTATGAGTCCGCCAACTCATCACGGAGTGTCCAGTCGAGGCACTCGGCATTACATATGGGGCAAAACCCCACCCGGCCGCCACCGGGCTGCTGAATTTCCAACGCCAATTCCAGCTTGTACCGCTCCAGCATCTCCTCGCGCGGTTGGCCGTCAATGCTTTCGTACAGCCGGGCGTGCAGTGCGTGTCCTTGAACGCAGTTGCAACTGATGACCCGTGCATACCGCCGCTTACTCAAGGCAAAGCCCTCAATAAGCAATGTAGAGTCACTGCCGTCATAATTCGGCCGGATGGCCGAGCGTTGAGCAGCATTCGCCACATCGTCCCCCCACTTCCAGCCGGATGACATGGATTTGAAACCCATTCAGACGCGATATCTCAGTCTTCAAGCGTTCGAATAAGGGACTCGCGGATTCTTCGATCCGGCCACACTCGACGCAAGACAAGTGGATGCGATCTGTATGGGACTTGACTTCGTAACAGTGCTTTTCGCCATTGAGATGCATCAAGTCGAGTTCGTCAAGCAGCCGGAGTTTCTTGAGAAGTTCAAGGGTCCGATATACGGTCGCTCGATTTATCCGAGCGTTGCGCTGGCGTGCCAGCTCCAGCAGCGTTGCAGCGTCAAGATGTTGATCCGAATCCTGGATCGTTTCAAGTAATACCTTTCGTTGTCCGGTAATGCGGACGCCACGCAACGTCAATTCCCGCAGTAAGGAGAGACGCGTTCGAGTACCTGATTTCATTTGCGACTAGTTGCGATTCGGTTGCAACTGACCCCGTAACAGCATTTAACCGTTATTTGCAACAGAGTGTCAACTAGAAAATCACGCCCGCACGCGGCTAGCGTACTAGGCTTGCGGCTACTCCCGAACGGCGTCCCGCGGTTTGGAGTGCGGACGAGGGAGTTTGGCCTTGATCGCCCTGGCAACAAACTGCGCCAACGCCTCATAGCCGGCCTCAGTAAAATGCACATTGCCGGGCCGCTGCAACTCCGATTGCCGTGCCATCGCGGCCGAGTACAAATCGACAACGCGAATGCGTTCGGCTTCCATGACGCTGACCGCCACCCGGTTGTAGACCGAAACATCGGCAGTGCGGCGGGGCGGATCCACTGGACCCTCCGGCACCGGAGTGGTGAGGACGAACAGCAGTGTCGCGCCAGTCCGTTTCAGGCGCTGGGCAATGGCAGTCAAATTCGTTTCGTATTCAGACAACGAAACCTGCCGCTTGCCGTCATCCATGATCTTCAGATCGTGCAGCCCGAAGTTGAAGGTGATCACATCCCACTTCCCCGACCCTAGCCACGAATCCAGTTTTTCCCATCCAAACCGCGACGTGGCACCGTTTTCGGGAATGCGGTGCACGTTGGCCCTGCCGGCCAGCGCCGCCCGCACGGGTAGCGTGTAGCCGATGGAAATGGAATCGCCGATCAGCAGCACCCGCGGCAAATTGGGCTGGTCGTCGATGGGCGCCATCGCGGGGTCCGGAGGCTGTTGCGCCCAACACAGGCAGGCCGTGAATAGAGCCAGCATACGCATATGCGGATGATACAAGACTCTACTCTGCGCGGAGCGCTTCAACAGGATCCACAGAGGCTGCCCTCCGTGCGGGCAAATAGCTCGCCACTAGGGCACAAATCCCAAGCGCAAGAGCCACGCCAATGAGGGTAGGCGCATCCCAGGACTGCACACCAAACAGCAACCCTCTCAACAATGCAGCGGCGGGAACCGCACACCCCAGCCCAACGACAATTCCAACCGCTGCCACAGAGCCGGCTTGGCCGAGAATCAATCGATAGACTGCGCCGCGCTGCGCACCCAGCGCCATTCGCACGCCAATCTCACGCGTCCTCTGGCTCACCGAGTAGGCAACCACTCCATAGAGGCCAATGGCGCCGAGCAACAGAGCCGACGCCGCAAATCCTCCCACCAGCCACGCCGATGATCGGTTCAGAAAAGCCGCCGGCGAGTCGTTGATCCGGTCGGCCATCACGAATTCGTTTCTGACGCCGAGGTTGGGATCCACCTGATGGATCGCACGAACCAGAGACGGCCGCATCAGCGCCGTGTCTTGTTCTGTGCGGACCACAAGAAATAAAGTGCCCTCGGTCTCTTGGTTGAACGAGTAATACAGGGCCGGCACCAACGGTTCCACCAAGTCACCCTCTCGAACATCATCGACTACGCCGATAACCTGCGCGAGAGACTTCGGCGAAAGTTCCGCGTCGCCGATCGTTCTGCCCACGGGATCTTCGCCCGGGAAATACAATTTGGCCAGCGCCCTATTGACCACTGCCACCCTCGGCTTAGAACTATCATCTGCTTCGGTGTAAAAGCGCCCAGCGATCAGCCTGGCCTGCAGTGCCTTGAAGTAATTCGCGCTGGTCTGCCGCTGCAGAACCTTATCGTGCTCCCCGTACCACGGATGCCCCAGCACCCGGAACTCTGTCGAACTACAGTTACACGTGATCGGCAGATCACTGGTATGGGCCACGGAAACCACGCCCGGCATGGCCGAGATGTGCTCCAGCAGGCGCTGGGAAAGCATCCTGAGCTGATCGCTCTTTTCGTATCCGGCCCCTTGAACGTCGACCTCCAAAGTAGCCAGGTTCGCTGGATTGAAGTTCAGATCGACATGGAACATGCGGTAGAGACTCTTGCCCAAGAGTCCCGCGCTGGCCAGCAGCACCATCGCGATCGCCAGTTCCGCCGCCACCAGGTTCGACCCGAAACGCTTCCATAGTGTTCCCGCCGAGCCGCGCCCGCCTTCGGCAAGGTCTGCGCGGAGGCTGGAAAGCGACAATCGCAAAACGGGCGTTACGGAGAACACCACCACCGCCAGCAGTGAAATGACGGCGGCGAACAGCAGCACGTGCGGATGCAGCCCGGCGTCACGGAAATACGGCATTCCGCGCAGGCGGCGTTCCGGAATCAAACTGAACAGCCAGGGAATGGCCGCGGAAGCCGCCGGTATGGCGAAGGCCGCCGCCACCGTCACCAGCAATACACCTTCGGTCACAAATTGCCGTATCAGTCGCCCAAGAGAGGCGCCCAGCACTCCGCGCAGCACTGTCTCGCGCTTCCGGCTTTCGGCTCTGACTAACAGTAGGCTGGCCACATTCACGTATGCGATTAGCAGCAGCAGGCCCGCTCCGCTCGACAAAACCAGGAGAGTGGGGCGGATGTCTCCAACAATGGCATCCCGCAACGGCACCAGCCGCGCGCTTCGACCTTTGTTGGACTCCGGATATTCTTTCTCCAAACGCGCCGCAATCGTTTTCATCTCAGCCATGGCAGCGTCGAGGGAAACTCCATCCCGCAGCCGCCCGAATCCCTCAAGGACCTGGCAGCCCCGGGATTGTTGGCAGTGGTTTAGGTCATGGATTGTAGTGAAGAACTCGGCCGCCCTCATGGCGAAATGGAACTCGCGCGGTAACACGCCGATCACCGAGTACGGCAGGTTGTCAAGAATGAGCGACTGCCCGAGAATATCCGGCCTTCCGCCGAAGCGGCTCTGCCACGTGCCAAACGTCAGCACGACAGTGCGGGGCGCGGCGGGCATGTCGTCTGAATCCGTAAAGCCGCGGCCCAGCATCGCCGTCACGCCCAGGCTGCGGAAGAAGCCGCCGCTCACGTGCGCGCTGCGAACAGCCTGCACTCCCTCGGGACCCCGCCACAGATAGACTGAGGCGTCCCATGCCTCGAACGAGCTGAAACTGGTATTGGTCTTCTTGAAGTCCAGATAGTCCGGATAGGAAAAACTGCAATCGCGGCACGAGGTAGTGGTCTCATAAGCAACCACGAGTCGGGAAGGGTTGTGGTACGGCAATGGCTGGAGCAGCGCGGCATCCACAAATGCGAAAATCGCGACGCTCGCCGCCATTCCCAGCGCCAGCACAAGGACGGCAGTACCCGCAAACGCCGGATTCTTGCGCAATTGGCGCACCGCAAATCTCAGATCCTGCAACATGCCTTCCAGGCGGAAGGCCACGACGTCCTGAGTTTGCTCTTGCAGCTGCAGATCGTTACCAAATTGCCGCCGGGCCAAACGACGAGCTTGCTCCGGAGACATCCCCCCGGCGCGAAACTCTGCCTCCACCTGCTCGCGATGAAAGGCCATCTCTTCACCCAACTCACGTTGAAACCGGCCACGCCAGATCAACAGTTGCAGTTTCCTCAAAACGCGGAGCAACATTCCTGTCATCCGACCTCTCTTAAACGTCCTGCAGAACCCGGCCGATCGCGGCAATCATCGACTCGTACTGAGAGATCTCTTCACCCAGTTGCTTGCGGCCCTCCCGAGTCAACGTGTAGTACCTTGCACGCCGCTTGGTTTCCGTTAGCTTCCATGCCGCCTTCACCCATCCTTGCAACAGTAGCCTTTGCAGTGCCGGGTACAACGAGCCTTCTTCCACGGTGAGTACGTCGCCGGAGACACGTTTGATGGAAGCCGCCATCCCATACCCGTGCATCGATCCGCGCGAGAGGGTCTTGAGGATCATTAGATCGAGGGTGCCAGGTAGTAGCTCCGGCTTTTTGCCCATGCGGGCATCATAGATGGTCTATGGATAGACAGTCAAGGGGAGCCGGCACGCCTCAACCGTCTCAGCCACTTACACTCAAATGGCTGAAATCAGTAGAAATAAAGTAGACTGGCTCAGAGATGAAGCGATTTGCTGTGTTCCTTGTCCTCGTCACGGTGGCTGCCGCACAAGTTCCCGGCGGTGATCGCCTTGCCTGGTATAAGCACGACAAGTTCGGCATGTTCATTCACTTTGCTCCGTTTTCAAATCTGGAGGGCGAATGGAAGGGCCAGCCAACGCCGCCGGGACAAATTGCCGAATGGATCATGCACGACATGCGCATCCCGCGCGCCGAGTATCGCGAGATGGCCCACACGTTTAACCCGGTGAAGTTCGACGCGAACGCGATTGCCAAACTGGCCAGGCAGGCCGGCATGAAGTACCTCGTGATTACGGCGAAACACCATGACGGTTTCGCCATGTACGCCACCAAGGTGAACGACTACAACCTCATGGACTGGACTCCTGCAAAGCGCGACATCGTGAAGGAGTTGTCGGAGGCTTGCCGCCGCGAGGGAATCCGCTTTTGTGTCTACTACTCGCATCGCGAAGACTGGGATCATCCCGATGGCTACGGCAACTTCTGGGACTTCGACGAGAAGAAGCAGAACTTCGAGCGTTATCTGGAAGAGAAATCGAAGCCGCAGATGCGCGAGTTGCTCACCAACTACGGTCCGCTTGGCCTGATCTGGTTTGATCGTGGGATGGACACCACCCGCCACGCGCAGGATTTTATCGACATGGTTCACCAGTTGCAGCCGCAGTGCCTGATCAACGGGCGCGTCGGCAACTATGGACAGGAGCTGATGGGCGACTACCAGAACATGAGCGACAACGGAATGCCGAACGGTGGCATGGACGAGTATTGGGAGACACCCCAGACGCTGAACCACACCTGGGGCTATAGCCGTTTCGACCATGACTGGAAGAGCTCCAAGGTGGTGATCCGCAAGCTGGTGGAGATCGCAAGTAAAGGCGGCAATTACCTATTGAACATCGGTCCGCGCGCCGACGGCAGCGTTCCTCCGGAGTCCCTCGAGGTGTTGACAGGCGTCGGCCAGTGGATGGCCAAGAACAGCGAAAGCATCTACGGAACCACGGCCAATCCGTTTTACGACCTTCCCTTTGGAGCGGCTACCGTAAAAGGTAAACGACTCTATCTGCATGTTCTCAATTGGCCTTCAGACGCCCGACTGCGGCTGCCCACGTTGCACACACCGGTAACAAAGGCATTCCTACTGACGGATCCGTCAAAGACGCTGGCGATGGAGAAAGACGGCGCCATCGTACTGCCCTCCGCGGCGCCTGACCATGCCGACACCGTAGTGGCCGTGGATCTAGCAGGGCCGCCGCAGGTGGATCAACCCGTGGTCACCGCGAAGGACGGCGTGCTGCGCATGGACTACATGAAGGCAGCTACCAACGGCAAGACTGTAAAACGCTACAACCGCAGCGGCGCGTTCCACATCTCCAAATGGACTGGCCCCACGGATACCGCGTCGTGGATGGTGCGCGTGTCAAAGGCCGGCGCATACAACGTGCGCATTCGCTATGCGGCGAACAAGGACTGGACCGGGGGCGGCTATACGATCAGCATCGGCGGCAAGTCGGTTCGCGGCATTGTGGAAGCCACCGGCGACTGGTATGAGTATCGCGATTTCGACCTCGGCCGTTTGGACTTGACGGCTGGCCGTCACACGCTGACGGTGAAGCCGGCCGCGGAACTGGGACACTACCTGATGTACTTTGAGGCGGTCGAGTTAGCGCCCGCCG
The DNA here is from genome assembly GCA_039934475.1 of Bryobacteraceae bacterium. Lineage (GTDB taxonomy): Bacteria > Acidobacteriota > Terriglobia > Bryobacterales > Bryobacteraceae > JBDTMC01. The sequence continues at coordinate 8,134 of JBDTMC010000117.1, forward strand.
GGTTGTAACACCTATGGACCTCATCCAAATCATCGACGCATCGACCGCGGAAGTAAAGCGCCGCAGCGGCGCCTGGGTCGTGTGCGGTCCGGGATGCAGCAGTTGCTGCCTGGGTCCATTCGCGATCAACGAATTGGACGCCATCCGCCTGCAGGCCGGGCTGACCGATTTGACAGGCACAGATCCGCTCCGCGCCGGCCGAATCCGTCAGCGCACGAAAGAGTACTTGCGAAAAGCTAGCCAGCCCGGGTTCAATGATGAGCCCTGTCCGGTGCTGGACCCCGGGTCCGGCGCCTGCGACCTATACTCGGCACGACCGGTGATTTGTCGCGTCTTCGGGCCGGCCGCTTATACCAAACGCGGCGTGCTACGTTCTTGTGAGCTCTGTTATAAAGGCGCGACTGAAGAAGAGATCGCCGCGTGCGCCGTGGAAATTGACCCGGACGGCGTTGAGGACAAGTTACTGGCGGCGATGGATATCCCTGGCGGCCATCAACCGATGCTGATCGCCGATGCGCTCGCCGCCTGGTAAGTCTCCAGCAGCTTCACAACGGCCAAGGCGTCTTCCCCGCCCTTCCTGGCATGAGCGATCATCGGAATCTTATGCGGCCCTAGCGACTTATGGATATCGGGGAAAGCGGCCAGCGCGGCTTTGAGGATATCCACCTTGCCGAGCATAGCGGCGGCGAACATATCCAGCCGAGCGCCTTTCTCGATAAGGAACAGGGCGATATCGCGCCGGCCCATGTGAGAAGCGCCGCCAAGTGCGGTTTCGAAGTCGCCTCCGCCCCAATCCCACGTGGCATTCAGCAGCGCCGGACGCGCCGCAAGCATCGTCTGGACCTTTTCCAAATCGTTGTGTCCCGCGATGACGAACTCCTTCACCAGGGCCTGTTCAACGGCAGCCGGACGTTCGGTGGTTGTCTGCGGCAGCAGCGGGAGCGGAGCCGCGAAACTGGCAATAAGCACACTTCGGCGCGAATGCATGACCCATTAGACGTGCGTGAGCAGATTTAGTTTGAGCCGAAGCCCAGTACTTGAAGCGTGTAACAAAACACCAAATGGAACATTCGTACTATTGTCTCTTTAATCAGGCAGTTGCACCATTAGATCAATGGGCGAATTCAACGATTCGATAACGCAGTTCACCGCCAGTTTAATGAAATTGCTGAGGGGTCACCGCAACGTGAAACACATGAGTTGCGATGGATGTGGAAGGTGGGTGCCGGCTGGAGATCTGGAGCCAATCGGAGACGGGACGCTGCGGGTCTGCGCGCTGTGCTATCCGATAGCCGTGCTCACGGTCCGAACTTCGCCACTGAGGGCGAGCGGCGAGGCGGCGTCAACGTAGAGTCGCGTTCGATGGAATCAATGCGTCATCGCATAAATCACGTAGTTCACTCCGAACCGGTACGCTAGTGTAGTCATGGCTTCCGGATATTCCGGCGAGTCGGCATATTCCCAGGCATCACCCACATCGGTATTGAAATTAATTGCCACCACCATGCGGCCCTTGTCGTCGTAGATAGCCTTCCAAGCCGGCGTCGTTCCCTCCGGCTGTTCCACCGTGATTTCACCCCCAGGAGCGCGGCGTAAGTGACGTGTACCCGGGATGAAAGTGTGGTCCTTCTCAGTGATGTCGTAGAGCACGTGCATCACGGCATCACCTTCGGCTAGATCGACGATCTGCTGATCGGGCATTACACGGGACATAGTGCTGCGAAACACGGCCCACTGATCCGGCCCCCAGAAGTCGTCAACCACCAGAAATCCACCGCGCTGCAAATATTCGCGAAGGCGCAGGCATTCTACATCGCTCAAGTCCCACCAACCGGCTTGGGTCGCGTAGATCCAGGGATAGTCGAAGATGCGATCGTCGGTCAGCCCGGCGTGCTCCGGCGTCGCGGTATCGATGCGCGTAAGACGTTGAATGCCGGTGGAGAAGTGTTCATCGGCGTCCGGCCAGTCCATCATCCACCAGCCTTCGCCAACGGCGCTGCGCGAAGCGTAACTGAAGCGCCGGTGCACTTGCGGAAGGTCGGTATACTCCAGCCTCAGGAAGTGGAAATCGCCTTTTTGCGGAAAGGTGGCGCGCTGGCCATCTGAGTGTTTGATGATGCCGCCATAGCGTTGCGCCAGGGCGAGCCCGCTTACCGTCACCAGCAGAACCGCGAACTGGAGGCGGCGCGCCGTCAACAGCATTTCTTGATTGTGGAGGCACCGCGCTCTATCGTCAATCGCCGGCACGGGTCGGCAGCGGACTGGCCAGGCAATCGTTTGGCGGTGTTCACCTGATCGGTACACCTCATCAGCGGCTCTCCCGCTTCCCGTTACGCGGCCGCGCGCGGTTCAACGCTCGTGCTCTACTGCGCAGGGTCAGCGGCTGACTGCCTCACGTGGAAAACGTTCATCTAGCAGCTTCAGAAACGCGATCATCGCAGGCGATTGCCACTTATCTTTGTGCCACGCCGCCAGCGTATGCATCTCCAGGCGCGGCCCGGTCCAGCGCAGAGCCGCCAACCGTCCGGATGCCAATTCCGCCTCCGCTGTGATTCGCGGCAGATAGGCGATGCCGATCCCCAGGGCCGCACATTGCTTGATTGCTTCGACACTCGTAAAGGTCAGCGTAGCCGCAGGCTGAACGCCGCCGCGCGCCAATAACTGCTCCAGCTTGTTTCGGTACGAGCAGTCCTCCTCAGTTAGTAACATCGTCTCCGTCTGTAAGTCGCGCAGGGCAACATCGTCGCGGGTACTGAGCGGATTGCCAGGGTGTGCCAACAACACCATCGGCTCCTTGCATAGCGTCTCCACGTGCAAGCGCGCCTGGTGCGGAAAGTCGCTGATCGTGAGTACCAAGTCTACACCGCCCCGCACCAGCAGATTCCACAATTTGGCACAGGACTCAGCGGAAAAGTTCAGCTCGATGGCAGGGTAGCGCTCCCGCAGCGCCTGCAGCACAAGAGGCAGACGGTATGTGAGTACGGACTCCGGCACGCCGATCCGCAGCAGGCCCCGCGGTTCTTCGCCCACGGAGACGGCAACCTTTGCCTCTTCCAACAGCCCAAGCACCCGCTCCGCGTATTGAACCAGGCGCCGGCCGTGTTCCGTCAGCCGCACCTGCTTGCCCAGCCGCTCAAACAGCGCGACACCCAGTTCAGTCTCCAACGCGCGGATTTGCACCGTCACGTTCGATTGCACGCAGTGAACGCGTTCGGCCGTGCGCGTGAAATTCAGCTCATCGGCGAGGACGCGAAAGATCTCCAGTTGACGAAATTCCATAAAGCTCTATCAATCGTTTTCAAGAATGATCGCTATCTCAACAATGCATTGGACTGATGATAGCAAGGGCCGTACGATCAGTCCAGATGCTACCGCTTGTCTTGAGTCTGATCACACAGGGATCCGTAGTTATCACGTTTGCGGTTCCGCCTCCTGCGGCATTGGTACGCGACTTACTCAGAGACCTCAACGGTCATTCGGTGGAAAGGTCGTACTGGAGATTTTCTCTACACGACAAACAATCCCGGCAGGAGTGGACTGGTCCTGCCGTTGTAGTAGAGGTCACAGGCTCATGCCGTGTGCCGGAGGAGGAAGTACGCTGGCGGCGCTCACCGCTGGGCTCGGTTCAAGTCGTCGATGGAGAGTGGCAGCCCTTTGTCCATGTCGATTGCGGACGCATCGCAGAACTCGTCCTCCGAACAGGCGGGCTGGGGCGTCAGGAAGAGAAACTCGCGCGGGCCCTGGCATTGGTGATCCGTCACGAGTTGCTGCATTTGATCCGGCAAAGCCGTGTACACGACGTAAAGGGCGAGTTCAGGTCCAGCATTCCGGCTCGCGAATGCGTCCAGTAGACCCTTGGGAATGTCAGAATCTAAGCTATGCGAAATCTCGGCCTGATCGGCGGCCTCGGGCCTGGCGCTACGGTCCACTACTATCAGCAGTTAGTGAAATCACTGCCGGGCGAGTTACTCATCGTCCACGCGGATGTGGATCGGGTTTTAGGCGACGTCCAGCGCGGCGACCGCCAGGGGCTTGCGGATTATCTGGCGCGTCTCATCGACCGGCTCGCCAAAGGCGGTGCCACCGTGGCAGCCATCTCTGCGGTCACGCCTCACTTCTGCATCCGTGAATTGGAGAAGATTTCCGCCCTTCCGTTGATCGACATTGTTGAACAGACGAACACGGTGATCCGAGAGCGTGGATACCGTACCGTTGCGCTGTTCGGCACGCGCTTCGTGGTGCAGTCCAGTCTGTTTGGAATGCTCGAAGGCGTGGACGTGGTAGTGCCAGCTGAGGTGGAGCACATTCACGACGCCTATATGCAAATCGTCGGCGGTCAAACCGAAGGACGCGAGTTTCTGGCATCACTGGCGCACCGCCTTCTGGTCGACGCCATACTCCTCGCCGGCACGGACCTCTCGCTGGTCTTCGATGAGGCCAATACGGATTTTCCACACGTCGACTGTGCGCGGGAGCACATTCGCGCCATTGTACGATCGCTCCATAGCGCTGCGCCGTCGTAATATACTGGCGGCATTGCGCGCTTCTGGAGCGTCAACCATGCCATCTGCCGCCAAGCCTTCGCGTCGCTATTTCCTGGGTGCTCTTACGGCCGCCTCCGCTACCCGCGTCCTGGGGGCCAATGACCGCGTACGCCTGGGTTTCATTGGTTGCGGCCTCATCGGTCTACGCCACATCGCCGACTTCAAGAAGCTTCCCGACGCCGACCTCGCCGCCGTCTGCGACGCCTACGACTCCCGCCGCCACTACGCCGTGGAAGCCTGCGGCTCCAACCCAAAGCAACACGCGGACTTTCGCCGTCTGCTTGAAGACAAGTCCATCGATGCCGTGGTCATCTCCACCCCCGACCACTGGCATTGCCTGCAAACCCTGCTCGCCTGCGCCGCCGGCAAAGACGTCTATGTCGAGAAGCCCATGACGTTGTTCGTGCGCGAAGGCCGCTGGATGACCGAGGCCGCCAAACGCTTCAACCGCATCGTGCTGGTGGGTACGCAGAACCGCAGCGGCGCGCACATGAAGGAAGTGATTCCCCTCTTCAAGAACGGCGAGCTAGGCAAGATTGTCAGCGTCAGGATCGGATCGTTCCGCAATGTGATGCCCGGTTTCGGACGTCCTCCCGCCTCTGACCCGCCGCCGGGCCTCGACTACGATATGTGGCAGGGACCAGCGCCCAAGAAGCCGTACACCCTACACCGCTCGCTCTATCATTTCCGCTGGTTCTGGGACTACTCCGGCGGGCAGATGACCAATCTCGGGGCGCATAACCTCGATTTTGTCCACTATCTACTCGGCGTGAAAGGTCCGGTGTCTGTATCGTCGAGCGGCGGCCGCTTTGCCCTTGAGGACGATGGCGAAACGCCCGACACACAAGACGCAATCCTCGAATACCCGGGCTTCACCGTCGTTATCTCCATTCGTGAGGCTTCGGCCGGCCGCGCGCGTGGTGGCACCGAATTCTTTGGCACCAACGGCAGCATCCAGGTGGGCCGAGCCAACTACGAAACTTACCCCGATACCACCATCGCTCCGGAACGCCAGATTCCACCGTACTCGCACCCGCCCGGGCATCCGGAAGCGCCGGCGATCAAAGCGGAACCGCGGATGCGTTCGGCCAAGGGCGGACAACCCAATGGCGAACCCATAGACATCCACGCCGCGCACTTCATCGACATCGTCAAGAATCGCAAACCGCCCATCGCCGACGTCGAAAGCGGGCATCAGGTGGCGGCCGCCTGCCATCTGGCAAATCTCTCCCTCAGGCTCGGGCGCCAACTCCGTTGGGATCCGGAGAAAGAGGAGATCATCGGCGACAAGGAAGCGTCGGCGCACCTCGTCCGGCCGTACCGCAAGCCGTGGGACGCCGAACTGAGAAGCTTGAACCTGTCATGAAGGGTCGCGTGTTTTCGTAGATGGCACGTCCCTCTACCTGGCTGCCCGTCGTCACGATGATGGGCGCCAGCCTCCTCTCTTACATCGACCGTCAGACGCTGGCCGTGCTGGCGCCCACCATTCTTCGCGACACCGGCCTGTCCGTGCAGCAATACGCCATCATTGTCAGTTGCTTCAGCCTTTTCTACATGGCAGGCAACCCCCTTTGGGGCTACTGGCTCGATCGCCTCGGCCTGCGGCGCGGCATGACCCTCTCCGTATCCCTGTGGACAGCCGCATCCGCCCTTCACGCTACGCTCTCCGGTTTCTGGGGTTTCTCCGCCGCCCGCGCCCTACTCGGTTTCGGCGAAGGAGCGACATTCCCAGGTGGCTTGCGCACCGCAATGGACTCGCTGCCACCCCACAGGCAGTCACGCGGCATCGCCCTTGCCTACAGCGGCGGCTCCCTTGGAGCCATCGTCACCCCGCTGCTCGTTACGCCCATCGCAGTCAGTTGGGGCTGGCGCGCGGCCTTCGTCTGCACCGGTGTCTTCGGCGCGGCGTGGCTGCTGTTGTGGCGCTTTGTGTCCCAACCTTCGCGCCTCCCACAACGCCATCACGAAGCCCAGGCAACTCCCCTTCCGCGGCTCACCGAAGGTCGCTTTTGGGCTCTCGTCTTCGGCTACGCCCTCGGAGCCATCCCTCTCAGCTATGTCCTCTATATAGCGCCGCTCTACCTCGGCAAAGTCCTGCACTACTCCCAATCGGACCTCGGCAAGGTGCTGTGGATCCCTCCCCTCGGCTGGGAAGTCGGCTATTTCTTCTGGGGCTGGGTGGCGGATCGCTTCGCCATGGCCGATCCCCGGCCGACACGGTTCTTCGTGCTCCTGGCCGTGCTCAGTCTTCCGCTCGCGCTGACGCCTCAGGCCGGCGCAGGCGCGGCAGTCCTCGCTCTTCTCTTCTTCGCCATGTTCGCCGCCGCCGGCTTCGTCGTATTCTCTCTGCGTAGCGGCGCGATGTCGTACCCGAGGGAACATACAGGACTGGTGGCAGGCATCGGCGCGGGCTCCTGGTCGGCCCTCGTTGCCATCGTCATGCCGCTCTTCGGATCGATGTTCGACCGAGGCCTGTACGCGGAATCCTTCCTGCTCGTCAGCCTGATTCCGCTAGCCGGGGCCGCTGGTTGGTGGTATGCGGGCCGAACCACCAGCGGCAGTGCGGTTACTGCCTCATCCCCGTTTTCCTGACATCAGGCAATCAGCGATTTCGCCTCTCCAATGGCCTCGGCGTGCACCCGCCAGGATCCCCGGAAACGATCGCAGCACCACGTTTAACCGACGCCACGTCCGCCAACTCGCTCCCGCCGACTGCCCTGCCGGAGCGAATGGCTGGCCTACTTACGCCTACTACTTCTGGAAGTACTGCTGTCAGCAAAACACCGTCCAAGGCAGCTGGCCACCGAGGCACTACCCCACAAGCCGCGCCCTTAGGCCTCTCTCGACCGAAGATCTCCAATTTAAATAAAAATAGTACTAGACGTAAGGTGGATTATCGTGGAAAATAGTCCTATTCCTTACGTTGGTACTTACATTACTTCCAGCGACGGGAGAGGGTTGGTTTGGTCACCAACCAGATGCTTATTCAATCGGGCAATGAAAGAGAGTCGCCCACCGAGGCGACTCCGGCTTTATGTCGAACTGTAAATGGGAGGAACGGCAGTGCGGAAGGTCCCCGGACCTTTCTGTTTTCGATGGTTCGCAGCGTCTATTACCCCCTAATGGCGGTGCCGGCCAGTTTCGGACTTTCTTCGCTCTTGTAAAAGCAAGAAAACTAAACACAATTCATCCAAACACGCACGGAGGTGTTTTGTAATGCCACGTTTTCTCCTCGCGACGTGGGGCTTTGAGTCTCACCTCGATACTTTCCTCGCTGTCGGGAAAGAACTTCGACTACAAGGCCACGAAGTGGCCATATATACCGACCCATCGCACCGTTCCGATGTCGAGTCCATTGGCGCAAGGCTGCTCCCCTTCCATGATCTCAGCCAGGAAGCGGCCACGGAGATCATCGATAAGGTGATCGCTAACCGTGGACGGCCATGGAAACTTTGGAGTTGGTGGCGGCAGTTCCTGATCGGGACAATTCCCGCTCAGCTGAGCGATTTGCGCCGAGCGATCAATACGTATGCGCCAGATGTGCTGGTCAGCGACATGGCCATGTGGGGGCCGATGGTGGTACTGCAGGAAACCACCTCGATTCCCGTCGCCATTCTGTCCCACATTGGGTTCAGCCTCCAACCCGGAAAGGTTTTCGGTCCCGTCGCAGGGCGGGCCATGCCGCCGCGCCGCACAGGCATCCAGCGGCTGAGAGCCCGGCTGGTCACGGCGCTGTCGGGTGCTGCCGCTCGCGATGCGCGTAAGGTTGTGAACCAGATTCGTCAGGCCGAAGGGCTCGCGCCGGTCTCCATCCGCATGACCGAACTGTGCTCCAAAATGGACCTGTGTCTGATCCCCACCAGTCGCCGATTCGACTACAACCGGGACGACCTGCCCGCCAGCGTTCGTTATGTAGGCCCTTGCCTGTTTCCCGCCATGCCCCCACCACTAGTGGGAAGCTCCGGGCCGCGAACTATCGTTGTAGACGAAGGCACGCTATACACCAAGGATGCGGTGATGGCGCAATGCGCCCGACAGCTGACCGGCTATCGAATCAGAATTCTTGCCGGTATGCACCGTGACCCGAGCGAATTGGAGATCGGCGCGGCTTCAGAGGATGCCAAGGTGAAGCCGTGGCAGCCGGTGCAGTATGCCCTCGACGGCGTGAACGCCGTTGTCACAAACGGAAACACCGAGTCCGTGATGGCGGCGTTGATGCGTGGCCTGCCGGTAGTGGTGGTGCCTTCAATCATGGATCAGCACGAGATGGCGTTACGAGTCGTGGAATGCGGCGCTGGAATCAGCCTGCCGGAGAAACAGTGCACTCCGCAGGCGCTTCAGATTGCCGTGGCACGGCTCTTCGCCGAACCATCCTTCCGTGAGAATGCGGAACGGATGGGGAAGGAGCTACGAGGCATGGATGGTCCAAAGCTAGCCGCCCTTCACCTGCAACACTTGGCGGGCAGTCACGTTCATAAAGAATCGCTCAGCTTCGCCGTCTCTCGTTAGCTTTCGGGCGGCATCGGTCTCGGGCTACGCCAGGTGGCCCGAGCCCCTCTGTCGCATACTTTGATCCTTACCGTGCTTCCGGGTACCCCCTTAGCTGGTTTTGGGTCTATTGCTCGCCCTCTGCGATACTCCATTGTAGAAGAAGGCCCGTAAATTGCTGTCCCGATTGACGCAACTGTAACAACGAGAGAGCACCCAATGAGGTGCTCCAACCGCGGAGGTATATGTCCCGTTTTCTTCTGGCAACCTGGGGTTTTGAGTCCCACCTGGATACGTTTCTCGCAATCGGAAAGGAACTACGCAACCACGGCCACGAGGTTGCTATCTATACGGATCGCTCGCATCAGCCGATTGTCGAAGCAATTGGCGCGACGATGCTTCCTTTTCAGTCTCTAGACCAGGCGCAGGCCAACGAAATCATCTCTCATGTGATCGCCAACCGCGGAAAGCCATGGAAGCTCTGGAAGTGGTGGCGTCAGTTCCTAATCGATACGATTCCCGCCCAACTTGCCGATCTGCGGCGAGCCTGGCATACCTTCTCACCCGATGTACTGGTGTGCGATATGGCGATGTGGGGACCGTTGACTGTTCTTCACGAAACGTCAACGACGCCCATTGCGGTGCTGTCGCACATAGGTTTCTGCATCCAGCCTGGAGAGGTCTTCGGCCCGGTTTCCGGGTGTGCAATGCCGCCCCGTCGCCGGCCTCTGCAACGGTTGGCCGCACGAGTGGTGACTGCCTTGTCGACGGTGGCGGGGCATGATGCCCGGAAGTCGGTCAATCAGATCCGGGCGGCCCACGGTCTGGCGCCCGTGTCCATCCGGATGACCGAGTTCTGCGCGCTAATGGACCTGTACCTGATTCCTACCAGCCACACCTTCGACTACAACCGGCCCGACTTGCCGGAAAGGGTGCAGTATGTGGGTCCATGCCTATTT
>JBDTMC010000118.1:0-18000 GCA_039934475.1 Bryobacteraceae bacterium
CAATGCCCGCTTCGAAATGAAGCTGGTGAATCCTGCCAATCGACGGAAATACAGCATCATCATGGTGGGTTCCGGCTTGGCCGGGGGCGCCGGCGCGGCCTCGCTCGGCGAGCTTGGCTACAACGTCAAGTGCTTCTGCTTTCAGGATTCTCCTCGCCGCGCGCACAGCATCGCCGCGCAGGGCGGCATCAACGCCGCCAAGAACTATCAAAATGATGGCGACAGCATTTACCGCTTGTTCTACGACACGGTAAAGGGCGGCGATTTCCGCTCCCGCGAATCGAACGTCTACCGGCTGGCCCAGGTGAGCGTGAATATCATCGACCAGTGCGTGGCGCAAGGCGTGCCCTTCGCCCGTGAGTACGGCGGCACGCTGTCGAACCGCAGCTTCGGCGGCGCGCAGGTGTCGCGAACGTTCTATGCCCGAGGCCAGACAGGACAGCAGCTCCTTTTGGGTGCGTACCAGGCACTGGAGCGCCAGATCGCGGCCGGCACCGTTCAGATGTACCCTCGCTCAGAGATGCTCGACCTGATCGTCATCGACGGGCGTGCCCGCGGCATCGTCACGCGTGATTTGATTACCGGCGCCATCGACATTCATATCGCCGACGCGGTTGTGCTGGGCACGGGCGGCTACGGCAACGTCTTTTATCTCTCCACGAATGCCAAGGGTTGCAACACGACGGCCATCTGGCGCGCCTACAAACGGGGCGCTTACTTTGCCAATCCGTGCTTCACGCAGATCCACCCGACTTGCATTCCGGTGTCCGGCGAATATCAAAGCAAGCTAACGCTGATGAGCGAATCCTTGCGCAACGATGGCCGCATCTGGGTGCCGCTGAAGAAGGGTGACAAGCGATCGCCCGACCAGATCCCCGAAGCGGAGCGCGATTACTACCTCGAGCGCCGTTACCCCAGCTTCGGCAACCTGGTTCCGCGCGACGTGGCCTCGCGGAACTCCAAGGCTGTTTGCGATGAAGGTCGCGGTGTTGGCGAGACAGGGTTAGGCGTATATCTCGATTTCGGCGAATCCATTCAACGCCTCGGCCAGAAGACCATCGCCGACCGCTACGGCAACCTTTTCGAGATGTACGAGCGTATTACCGGCGAGGATCCGTACAAGGTCCCGATGCGCATCTTCCCGGCTATCCATTACACGATGGGCGGCCTGTGGGTGGATTACCAGTTACAGAGCACCATCCCTGGCCTTTTCGTGGCCGGCGAGGCGAATTTCTCCGATCACGGCGCCAACCGCCTCGGGGCGAGCGCCCTCATGCAGGGTCTCTCCGACGGCTACTTCGTCCTCCCTTACACGGTGGCGAATTACTTGGCATCGAACAAGCTGGATAAGGTGGACGCTTCGCATGTGGAAGCCAAACGCGCCGCGGCGGATGTCAGCGGCCACATCAAGAAACTCTTCGCCGTCAATGGCAAACGGACCGTGGACAGCTTCCATCGCGAGTTAGGCAAGATCGTTTGGGAATATTGCGGGATGGCGCGCAATGCCGAAGGGTTGAAGATCGCCCTCAAGCGCATTCCTGAGTTGCGCGAGGAGTTCTGGAAGAACGTCAAGGTCTCAGGCGAAGAGGCCGATCTGAATCAAAGCCTGGAGAAGGCCGGCCGCGTGGCCGACTTCCTCGAGATGGGCGAGTTGATGTGTACAGACGCGCTGAATCGTAATGAGAGCTGCGGCGGGCACTTCCGCGAAGAGTATCAGACGCCGGATGGCGAGGCGCTGCGCAACGACGACGACTACAGCTACGTGGCCGCCTGGGAGTATAAGGGCGAAGGTAAGCCGCCGCAACTGAATAAAGAGCCGTTGTCCTTCGAATACGTCCATCCAAGCCAGCGGAGTTACAAGTAATGAAGATCGTATTGCACGTTTGGCGGCAGAAGAACCGCGCCGACAAGGGGCGGATGGTCCGCTATGAGACGGATGCGAATCCGCACATGTCGTTCCTGGAAATGCTGGACGTAGTGAATGAAGGGTTGATCTTCAAGAACGAGGAGCCTATCGCGTTCGACCACGATTGCCGCGAAGGCATCTGCGGCTCATGCGGCTTCATGATCAGCGGCGTGGCCCATGGTCCGCTACCCGCCACTACGGTTTGCCAGTTGCACATGCGCCATTTCAAAGAGGGCGACGAACTGTACCTGGAGCCCTGGCGCGCCAAAGCGTTCCCGGTGGTGAAAGACCTGGTGGTGGACCGCTCCGCGTTTGATCGCATTGTGGCGGCCGGTGGCTATGTTTCCATCCCGGCAGGGAGCGCGCCCGACGGCAATGCGATTCTGGTGCCGCATCAGGATCAGGAAACGGCTATGGACGCCGCCGCCTGCATCGGCTGCGGCGCCTGCGTGGCGATGTGCCCCAACGCCGCAGCAGCCTTGTTCACCGGCGCCAAGATTTCGCACCTCGGCTTGCTGCCGCAAGGCCAGCCCGAGCGAACCGAACGGGCCGTGCGCATGGTAGCGCAGTTGACGGCAGAAGGCTTCGGCCACTGCACCAACATAGGCGAGTGCGAAGCGGTCTGTCCGAAGGGTATCCAGCTCTCTGTGATCGCCCGCATGAACCGCGACTATATGAAGGCTGGTTTCTAGTAGCGCGAAAACGACACGAACCTCCCGCTTACCAGCCACGGAGTTGAGAGGTGGGATTGTCCTTGTGGGTCTAGCCGCTATATGCTGGACGTCACGATGAAATCCAGACGACGGGCTTTCCTGCAACAAGTGGCATTGGGAGTAGGGGCGAGTGCGCAGGGCTTGCCCCTCGCGGCCCAGGAGAAAGCGCCCGATCCCAAAGCCGCGCCAGACGCTAAAAAGAGCCCCGCCGCTGCCACCACGTATCCGCGCGTTTACCGCGGGCGCCACTTGAACATGATTGCGTTCCCGCTGGGCGGTGTTGGGGCGGGAAGCGTCAGCCTCGGTGGCCGCGGGCAGTTGCGCGACTGGGAGATCTTCAATAGACCCGACAAGGGGAACAATCTCAGCTATGCGTTTCCCAGTATCTGGGTTCAGGCCGGAGACAAGAAGCCCGTCGCTCGCGTTCTGGAAGCGCGAATTCAGCCGCCGTACGAGGGTTCCAGCGGATTGGGATCGCAGAATGCACCGGGATTGACGCGCTTGGCCAGTGCGGTGTTTACGGGCGAGTTTCCCTTCGCGCAAGTGGACTTCACAGACCGCATGCTTCCAGTGAAAGTCCGCCTGGAAGCATTCACTCCATTCATTCCGCATGAGCCCGACGATTCCGGTTTGCCGGTGGCGGTTTTGCGCTACACGGTGACCAACACCGGCGCCGTGCCCGCCAAGACGTCCATTGGATTCTCCATCGACAACCCGATCGACAATCGCGCGGCGCGAGGCGTGGAACAGGCGGAAGTCGGCGATACACGGAAGAATGAGTTCCGCCGTGGCAAGGGTGTGGAAGGGCTGTGGATGACAAATACATCCATGCCCGCCGACGATCCACTGCAGGGGAGCATGGCGCTGTGCCTGCTGCCCAACCCGAAGGCCGAAGTGACCTGGCTTCGCGGATGGCCGAAGGGACGCTGGTGGAACTCTCCGATGCTTTTCTGGGACGACTTCAGCGCCGATGGGAAGTTGGGGACAAGCGAGGAGCAGGCGAGCGGCGTTGGCGCGCTGTGTTCTCAGCAGACGATCGCTCCGGGTGCCACCGCGACTTACACCTTCATTCTCGCCTGGCGCTTTCCGAACCGGACTCCGGAGCGATGTGGCTGGACGGCCGGCAAAGGCTTCGAGAAGACGATCATCGGCAACTGGTATGCGGAACGCTTCGCCACGGCTTGGGATGCGGCTGAGTACGCGGCGGCAAATCTGGCGCGATTGGAACGCGACACGCGAGTCTTCACCTCGGCGGTGCGGGATAGTTCCCTGCCCGCAAGCGTGAAAGACGCGGCCATGGCCAACCTGTCCACGCTCGTCTCCACGACGTGTTTTCGCACCGCCGACGGCGAGTTCCATGGCTTTGAAGGCGTGAACGACCATTTGGGCTGCTGCCATGGCAACTGCACACACGTGTGGAACTACGAGACCGCGACTACGTTCCTGTTTCCCTCGCACGCGCGATCGCTGCGTAAGGCGGCGTTCGGTTATTCACTCGATGACAACGGGGCCATACATTTCCGTCAGTCGCTGCCTGAAGGGACAGGGCGTTCCGGGTATGCGGCCACCGATGGGCAGATGGGACAGATTGTGCACGCGTACCTGGACTGGCAGCTCTCCGGGGATTCGCAATGGCTGAAGGCGCTGTGGCCGCGGCTGAAGAAGGCGATGGAATTCTGCTGGATCCCCGGCGGCTGGGACGCGGACAAGGATGGCGTCATGGAGGGTGTCCAGCACAACACATATGACGTGGAGTTCTATGGACCGAATCCGCAGTGCGGCATCTATTACCTGGGCGGGTTGCGCGCGGCTGAGGAGATGGCGCGCGCGGTAGGCGATGGCGCCGCGGCGGAACAGTTCCGGAAGGTATTCGAACAAGGCAGTAAGTGGGTGGATGCCAACCTCTTCAACGGCCAATACTATGTCCAGAAGATCAGAGGTGTTGAGAAGACGAAAATCGCCCCCGCCTTGCGCAGCGGTATGGGTTCCGACGACACGATGAATCCCGAGTATCAACTGGGCGAGGGATGCTTAGTCGATCAGTTGGTAGGTCAGTATCTGGCGGATATAGCGGGATTAGGTCCGTTATTGGGAGCAAAGAACATCCGCACGGCGCTGGAATCGATATGGAAATACAACTACCGTAAGTCACTGGAGGAGCACGACTCGGTGCAGCGGATCTACGCCCTGAACGATGAGGCAGCGCTGCTGATTTGCGATTACGGAAAGGCGGAGCGTCCGCGAATTCCCTTCCCTTATTACGCTGAGGCGTGGACTGGTTTGGAATACATGGCGGCGTCGCAATTCATTTACGCCGGGATGGTGCGCGAGGGCGAGCAACTGTTCGACGACGTGCGCGCCCGGCACGATGGCGAGAAGAGAAACCCTTGGGACGAACCGGAGTGCGGGCACCATTATGCGCGCGCAATGTCGGCATGGTCGGGCGTAGTGGCGCTGAGTGGTTTCCACTACGAGGGAGCAAAGGGCAGCGTCTTACTGACGCCGCGATGGGGCAGCACCAGTGGGCGGTGTTTCTGGTCGACCGCGACGGGCTGGGGCACTTACTCGCGAGTGCGCAAAGAGGGCGGCGGAACACAGGTTTCGATCGACGTACTGCATGGCACCCTGCCTTGCCAAAGCTGCGAAATCGAAGGGAGCGGGGCGGCCAAAGTGAGCCTGGATGGGAAGGCCATAGCACATGAGGTGGAGCGGCGCGGCAAGAGAACGTTACTACGGTTGCGCGAAGCGGTCACGGTGAAGGCAGGCGGGCATCTGGTTATCGCCGGCTAGCGTCTGCACTATCACTTCTTCGGAGTCACCGGCTGCCACAACTCGACCTTATTGCCGTCGGGATCGTAGATCCACGCGAACCGGCCGTAGTCTTCGTCCTGGCGCTTGGGATCGATCTTGACGCCTTCTTTCTGCAACCGTTCGAGCAGCGCATCCATATCGTCCACGATGTAGTTCACCATGAACGCCTGGCTGGGCTCTAAGTACTTGGTGGTTCCTGGGAACACGGTCCAGACGGTCACATGCTCCTTCTCCGGGTTGTCTTTCTCCCGCCACGGCAGCATGGCGCCGTGACCTTTATCCGCCAGTCCGAGATGCTTCCCGTACCACTCACGCATCTCTTTTTGATTGGCAGACTTGAAGAAGATTCCACCGATTCCCAGGATTCGCCCTCGTTCGCTCGACATTGATGCTCCTTCTTTCGCAGTTGTGGTTGCCTGTTGCTGCGCCCGGCAAACCGGCAGCAATACAGCCAGAGCTAACAGAACGGGCATAGGCTTGCGCAACATGGGCAGATTGTAGCAACAATTCTTGATTCCGTGCCAAAAGACAGACCTTCTAATGCGGCTGCAGTTTGGCAATCGCGGCTGATGCAGCCTCAGCGACGGATTCCATTTTGTCGAAATTGCATCTCTCGCGGTCGTTTAGCAGAACGCGGAGCGCCGGCAGAGCTTCCTGAGCCTTCAGCTCGACGAGAGCGTAGATGGCAAGCACCCTCATGCTGGGATTGCGATCTCTCAGCAGGCCGATCAATGGCTGCACCGCCGATCGGTCGCCAATGTGCCCGAGAGACCACGGAACAATGTAGTTCACGACCGGATCGTTCAGCAGCGCCACCAGCACGGGAACAGCGCGGGGGTCTTTCAAGTCTCCGAGCAGATGGGCAGCGTAGTAACGGTCTGCTTGGATCTGACCCTGAAGGGACCACTTGCCGCCAGGAGTCCCCTGTGCCTCGGGCCTTTCCGAATGGTCACGGAGAATCGCTGTAATCACATCGAATCCACGCGGGTCACCCAGCCTGCCGAAGATGAACGCAGCGTTACCGCGCAAGTGCCAGTCCTGGTGAGTTAACCATGGCTCCAGCTTCGGAAGGACACTGGGGTCTTTCGCCGCGACAATAGCCTCAGCGACTTCGAACTGCTGCCAGAAAACAGTCGTTGTCTGAAATTTCTTGAGCATGTCGAAGTCGCCTGGGACGAGGCGAACACTTACCACGAAGGGCGGCTCTCCTTCGGTCCAATGCCCATAGGTAGTGGCCACAACCGTTCCATCGGGAAGAACCTCGACGCCAGGATACGCGCAGTCGGCTGCTTTGTGATTCTTCATCAGGCGCATGCGGAACTGTCCCTCGCGGCCTTGGACGAGGTCGTTATAGGAGCCGACCCAAGCCACCCAGTCACCGCGCGTGCGGCTTTCAAGGGTTGTGTCGCGAAAGGAAAGGAAGAGCCGGCCGTCTTTGAGGTACTTGCCCTGGTGGCGATCTCCCGTGAGCGCGCCAGGGAGTTCGCGCGGGTCCGTCCACGTCTTGCCTTCGTCGTTACTGAAAGCGACAAACGAATTGAACTTGCGGCTGTTTTCACGGAGCAGCATAGCGAGTTGGCGGCCGTCGGGCGAACGAATGATTCCCGGTTCGCAGAGGTGGGCCAGGGGATGTCGCGCAATGGCGATGGGCGCGTTCCAAGTGAGTCCGCCGTTTTTGGAGATCGTCTTGTATACGGTGAATACGGGTGCTGTGGGGTGAGGCGGAGGGTTGGCGGAAAAATATCGGCCGTCATCGTGAAAGACTGCCATATAGCTGCCGTTCTTCAAGCGCACTACATCTGCCATAGCGACAATTCCGCCGAAGTCGCCGATGGGGGCTAGCGGCGTCCAGGTGCGGCCGTCGTCTTCAGAGACTGAACTTCGGATGGGATAGAGGCCGGAGAAGACAATCAGCCTCCTCTTTCCAGCAGAGTCGATGGTGCGGTGGATGGTCGGGGTTTCCAGCGAAGTCGCCCAGTTCTCCGGCACGGGCAGCCGCGGCGACCAGGTGAGGCCACCGTCGGTACTCCGCTTCAGTACGAGCGGGCCTTTCCCGTGGCCTTTGGGATAAGCGCAAAGCATCGTCTTGCCGTCCTCAAGAAGCACGGTCGTGGGATGGCCGAGGTACTGCCCCGGCTCGCGATCCACAATGACCTGGCGGTTCGAGTCACTGCTGAAGTCGAACTGGGGTATGGTGTAACCGCGGGGGACACTTTGACCGCAACAGAGGGAGAGAATCCCGAGTCCCAGCACTAGTGAACGCGTCATAGCTTCACGGCATTCTCGCGAATGTAGGTTTCTACGGGGGTTGGCTGAGGACCGATGTAGTGGTACGGTTCGGCGTAGGAGAGGCCGAAGCGCTTGCCAGTCTGTGCATCGCGTTCCAGCACGAAGCGGCGGGTATATTCGCGGTTCGCGGTTTCGTCATCGTTGCCCAGCAGAGGGAGGCGCTGTCCCTGCTCAGCGAGGCGCCGGCGGAGTTGAGCCCCGGTTTGGCCGGCGGGTCCTTGCGCGGTGTTGAGCAAATTGACACCGATCTTGCGGTCCATGAATGGCGTGATATCGACGACGCGGTTAACGAGTTGGGGGCCGCGCGCAAAGTAGTACTTCTCTTGCACGGCGTGAGGCGAGAGACCCGCCTCGAAGTGTTCGGGATAGTCCTTGTTGTTACCCGCCATCCAGCAGGCGGCTTCTACGGCACGAGCGGTGACGTAGTGATCGGGGTTCTCCTCGTACTGCGACCAGGGATCGTAGCAGATGACCGTATCCACCTTCAGAAGACGGAAAAGAAAAATGAGGCGCAGCCGCAGTTCGAGCGGAGAAACACCATCCAACATGTGATTGCGATAGTGCAGGTCGTAGGTGCGCTTGAGGCCCATGTCACGCGCCACGGCAAAGTTGTCGCGTTCATTGGCGAGTACGCCTTCACCGACGGTTCCGGGACCGGTGTGGTCATCGTTAGTGGTGCGAATGAGGTAGCCGGTGTAGCCTTCGTGGAGGAGTTTCAGGACAACGCCGGCCGCGAAGATGGGGAGGTCGTCGGCGTGAGGCTGAATGGCAGCGAGGACTTTACCCGCATGCGGCGTGCCGGGCTGGGCGCGCTCTACGTGGACGTCGGGGTTAGGGAATGGGCCTTCATCCGTAGGGGCGCCGGCGGCGGCCGACACTGTGAGAGCGCCCGCGGTAAGGCGGGTGAGGAACTCGCTGCGATTCATGAGTGGGTTGGCTCCTGCTGAGTATTGTGGCGCGGTTCTCAGCAGGAGTGGGGGGGGACTAGCGCAGTTCGACGTATTGCCGCCCGTGATAGAGGCGGGCCGTCCCGTCGGTCGCAACTACCACTTGCAGAGGCCGCGGCTGTTTCATCGCGGAGTCGCGCTTAGACGCGCAATCTGCCACCGGGGCGCCGCCCTGATTGTAGATCGAGAGCTTACCGGGACCATCGACGCCGGTGCCGGGCGTGGCCCAACCGAAGCCGTAGCTGCCTACGGTGATCTTGTGGCCGCAGACCGACAGATCGCCTTCCGTGATGATGCTCCCGATGTACTTGGTGATGATATCCGCGCTATAGCCGGTGGTATCGATGAGTGCGAAGAGCGCCCGTGCGCCTTTCGGCGTGGTGATTAGGCTCGCGTTGCGCTTCTGCGTGGGAATCGCATTGCCCTCCAGATAGAAGTCTTTGGGCACGGCGGAATCGAAGGCTTTCCCGGTAACAACTTCAACGGCCTTCTGCGCAAGCGCAGTAGGGGAGTAAATGGCGGCCGCGGCGGCCAAACATACGAACAAGCGGAGGTTTTTCATCGCGGGTTTATTCTATCAGCGACTTGGCGCGCAGATGTTCATCGAAGCGCAGCAGATGAGAGGTCGAGCCGCACCACCGAGGCCAAGGAATCCGGCGCCTGTCCAGGTAACGAGAGAACAACTCCGGAATCGGTTTGTTTGACGCTGACCCGCGTTTGCGGAGCGGCCAGGAGTGTGGCTTTCAGTATCTTGCCCTTGACTGGTGGCAGCGCGAGGTTGCCGGCCGGCCATTGAAAGACATGGACGTAGAGCTTGCCTGGCTTGGTCGTACATCGCCATACTTTGCGCGGCTCGAAAAGGGGTTTTCCATGGCGATCCAACTGCGTCTTGCTGAATGCGCCGAACTCTTCTCCAAACGGGCTGCGCCCCGCCCCATAGACAGACTCACCATTGACCGTCAACCATTTCCCTATCAAACGAAGCATCTGCTGGCTAGGCTGCGGAATTACACCCTCGCCATCGGGGCCGACATTCAGCAGGTAGTTGCCGCCCTTGCTGACGATATCAACCAGATGATAGGCCAGGTCGTCAGCCTTCTTCCAATTGTGATCGTCCTTCTTGAAGCCCCAGGTGTCGTTCAAGGTAGCCGGAGTTTCCCAGGCACCGGCGCGCGCCAGATTGGGGATGGCGTTGTCGCCTTCCGATTCGTAGTCGCTCTGGCTCTGGCCGCCGAGGCGTCCACTGATCAAAGTTCCAGGTTGCAGTTGGTGCACTACCTTTTCCAGTTGCGCCGCGCGTTCCACGCTCATCACTTTGAGTGGCGTATCGAACCAGACGATGGCAATGGGTCCATAGTTGGTCAGGATCTCGCGCACCTGAGGAATCGCCTTGTTGTTGAAGTAGGTCGCGAAATCGCCTTGCTGGCGCGGGTCCCACTGCGCTTTGTCGCGCGCGGGCTCCGCCTCATGCTGGCCTTCCCAAATCGCCCCGCCTGGCGCGTGCCAGTCCTGTGCCTGGGAATAGTAAAACCCGAACTTGATACCCCTCTTGGCGCAGGCCGCAGCCAGTTCCTTCATCGGGTCGCGGTGGAATGGAGTGGCGTCCACAATATTGAAGCCATCCGCCTCGGAGCCGAACATGGCGAACCCGTCGTGGTGCTTGGAGGTGATGACCAGATATTTCATGCCGGCGTCCTGAGCCAGTTGCGCCCACGCTTCGGCGTCAAACTTCACCGGATTAAACTTCCGCGCCAGTTGCTCGTAGTCCGCCAGCGGAATACGCGCCTTGTACATGATCCATTCGCCGATGCCGGGATAGGCATGGCCCTTCCATTCGCCCGCGGGCAGCGAATATAAGCCCCAATGGATGAACATGCCGAACTTGGCTTCGTGCCACCAGGCCAGACGCGAGTCGCGGTCCTGCTCAGCGGCTGCGGCGGGGTGAGCCGTGGCAAGTGCGGCGAGAACAGCCGCAGAGGCAATCGCTTGTCGTAATTTCAAATGGATTCTCATTTCTCGCGTTTGTCGCTGGCCGCCGAAGTATCCGCGACCCTCACGCCGGTGACGTCTACGAGTGGGCTGTCATCCTCCGGCCAGTGACCGGCACGAATTATCTGGAGGTCACGTGACGATTATGAGCGGATTGGGAGAAGGGGTGATCGACGAGTTCACCCCTAAGAACAAGCGCGGACTATTTTACGAAGACGGTCAGGCCGGCAGGGCTTTGGCTGTTACCCACTTTCACCACGATGGGGATGGCCCCGCTGGGTGCGTCGGCCGGTATGCGGACGTTGACTTGATTGACGCCGTAGACCAGCGTGGGAGCCGTCCCCGCGTAAAGGACGGTGGCTTCCTCGCCGTTCACGGTGGCCGAGTAGGGTGGCGCCACCAAGGACAGGACATTGCCGGCAACGCCGCCTTCGATTACCGACGGCGTAAGCACGCCGCCGCCCGTACCGAAGAGCTGTACGACGGACCCTTTTTCCGCTGGATTGGCAGCCGTGTTGACCGAGAAATTCTGGTTGAGGATGGCGCCGGGGCCTGTACCTGTGAAGTTGGTGGAGAAAAGACGGATAGCCGCAGGGGCCATGGGTAGAGAGAAAGGCGCCGACTCCGCGCCGAAGTATTTGACCACCACCGACGCCTGTCCGTCGATTCTGGCCGAATACGGGAGGATGGCGTTGATCTGTTGGTTCCAGACAAACAACGGAATCGCGGGCGTCCCGTCCACTGTAATGCTGACATCGGAGAGCGTCGGATCTACGCCGCCAGTCGAGTTCAGCTGGAACGACACGTAAGGATCGGGACCGAGGTTCGAACCAAAGATAGAGATGATCATCCCGGGCGCGAAGGCATCGGTCTGATAGCCGGCGGCATCCGTAATGTGATCAATCACCGGCACGACAACGTTGAAGGTCACCGGCACAGTGAGGGGCGTGAGGCCATCGCCGGTGATTGTTAGCGAGCCGGCATACGATCCGGCGGCCAGAGACGTGGGATCGGCAGAGACCGTAACAGCAGCGGGAGTGGTTCCGGTTGCCGGGCTAACGGTCAACCACGCGCTGGCGCCCGCGGACACGGCGAAAGTAGCCGGAGACGCGCTGGCCAAATTAAGGGGGGCAGTGACCGCAGGGCCATTCAACCGCCCCGTTACTGTGAGGCTGGTAGGATTCGCGGTGATCTGCGATTGGCTGATTACGTTCAAAGTTACCGGCACCGATTGTGTTGTTACCGTGGCGTTGGGCGTAGTGATGACGACGTTCGCCGTGTATGTGCCCAAGGCGAGGCCCGCCGGGTTCACCGCGGCGGTGATCACGGACGGCGTTTGACTGCTGGAGAGGGTGACGCTTAGCCACGACGCGCCGGAGACCCCAGCGGAGACGAGCGTAGCCGCGGTGGCCGATACGTTGATCGTTTCCGTGGGCGGATTTGAGCCCCCTACTACGGCCACAAAGTTCAAAGACGGGGGCGTCACAGTTACCGTTGATTTCGGCGACACGGTGAAGGTAACAGGAATGGCGAGCGGTGAGTTGCCCGCACCGGCCGCGCTTACGGTGATGTTGCCATGATAAGTCCCAGTGGCGAGGGATGCCGGGTTCACCGACACGGTTGCGGTGACCGGAGTCGTCCCGCTAGCGGGCGTGGCGGAGAGCCATGGGGAATCGGAAGCTAGCGTGAAGGAGAGGCCGCTGCCGCCCAAGGAGACGGTCTTAGGGACGGGGTTGGCGCCCCCTTGCGTGTAGCTGAATAAGAGCGAGGTGGGAGATGCCGATAGCGTTGGCGCGGGCGTTACGGTCAGGGTGACGGGGACGTTCTTGGTGGGCACACCGGATCCGGACACAGCAATGTTGCCTGAATACGTGCCCGCAGCCAGGCCGGTGGTATTGATAGACGCGTTAACCGTGGCTGGGACTGTCCCGGTGGTTGGAGCAACACTGAGCCAGGACCCGCCGGCAGTCACGGCGGCAGTGAACGCGAGGCCGGAACTGCCGCCTATCGAGAGAGGCTGTGAGGGCGGACTTGTTCCGCCCACCTGGTAGGTAAACGTCAAAAGGCTGGGGCTGGCAGTGAGCCCGCCGACATTCAGCGTCACCTGGATGGTTGCCGAGGTAGGCGTCGCGGTGGGCGCCGTGACGGTGACCAGACCGCCGTACGTTCCGGGGGCGAGGCCAGAGGGACTCACGCCAACGTTCACAGTGGCTGGGATCGTCCCGGAGGATGGCGTCGCTGTCAGCCACGACTGGTTGGTGGTGGTCGTGAATGCGATGCCGGCCCCCCCGGTGATGCTCACAGGCTGTGCCGGCGGAGTGGAGCCGCCCACGCTGTAGTTAAAAGTGAGCGGCCCGCCGGGTACAACTAGCGAGCCCGCGGATACCGTGACTGTGATCGGGATGATGAGAGGACTGTTGGTGACCCCGGGGACGGTAAGAGTGATGTTGCCGCGCAGCACACCGGGTGTCCGCATATAGGCGGTGAACGGAGTGACCTCGACGTTATTCGCAGGCAGAGTGCCGATGGCTGGCGCGATGCCGAAGAACAATTGATCGCCCGTCATCGAGAAACTTGCTCCGGCAGGACCAGAAAGTGTCAGGACTTGACGGGGTGGGGAAATATCGCCAACTGTGTAGGACAAGACAATCGCGCTGGGACTGGCGGTGACGACGTCCGCGAAGGCTAAGCCCGTCATTCCAAGCGCAAATAGTAAGACATTACTAATAAAGAAACATAGCTTTCGGGGTAAAAACGCGGAAATGCCGCGATCATGGCTCGTTTCTTGTGTGCAAATCATAGTCGCTGTCAGTATACAACCCGAGCGGGGTTCAGTTGTTTCCCGAGCTAGGGGATGAGCTCAAAATGGTCGATGTCGATTTGGGCGCTACGGCGATTGCGGGACGGGTCGAGGCGAAACCAGACGACGATCCGGTCGAAAGCTTGGATGGTGGGCGCGACGGGGATCGGGTAGTGGAGAGCAGTGGGCTGGCGACGGAGTGGCTGATACCCGAGGGATTGCGAAGATTTAGGCTTCGAGAAGTCCTGCAGAACGAGTTCCAGTTCGATGGTTCCTGGCTGAGGATCTTTGTTTTGAACAAAAACGTCAAGGCGACGGAAGGAGCGGAGGTCGATTAGCTCGGCGAGTTCCTGGTGCGCCTGCATGGCCAGGGGTGAGACATCTGTGGACGTGAATGTGAACGAGGTAGGGCTTCCGTGTTCGATCAGCGCGCTCTGCGGGGGACGGGGGAGCGGCCAATAGAAGAACCAATATTCACCGGTGAAAGGGATCGTCAGCGGACTGACGGAGGCCCGGCCACCGCGAATCGGAGTGCGATCCAATACGGGAACGCGGACCGGATGTGGCTTGGGCGGGGCGAGGAGGACGACTCCGGAGAAATAGTCGTCATGCCCGCCGCGACCGCCAGCGGCGGAATCCGCGGGGGCTTTGGTGTGCGGATGGGGAGGTGTGACGAAGCTGAGCATTGTGAGAATGACAGCGGCCAGCGCGATGGTTGCGTAGCGGCGCTTTGGTTCGGAGGGTCCGTGGGTGCGGCGCACCCGCCATGCGATAAAGAAGCAGAACAAGGCGAGGAGCAGGGCAGCCAGGAAGGATTGGCCGGTGACGCCCGCAAGCAGGCCGGCATGGGCGAGGAGGGCGGCGATGGCGAGAGGGAAGACGGCGGACGGGGCAGGTGCCGGATCGGGGTCTAGCAGTCCTTCGATGAGTTTCTCGATCGGCCCCACGGATGCGATGGCGAGCAGGCAGGCGGCAGCTATGGCCAAAGGCACGTGTGCTTAGACGCATCCTGGTTGTCGATTGTTCCTCTGCTACCCTGAATGCTTGTGAGCGCTCCAACTAGCAAGACCCAATCGCAGAAGACTCCCCCAGTGCCGGCGGTGGCGAGCGTCGACCTTAAGTCGCCTGAACTGTATGTCAATCGGGAGTTAAGCCTTCTGGCATTCCAAAGGCGTGTCTTGGAGGAAGCGCAGGACCCTTCGAATCTGTTGCTGGAAAGGGTGAAGTTTCTTTCGATTGTCGGCTCCAACCTGGATGAGTTCTTTATGGTCCGGGTGGCGGGCTTGCAACAACAAGTGGAGGCGGGCATCGCCGAAGTTGGTCCCGATGGGATGAATGCGCGCGGCCAACTGGTGGCCACCCGGCGTGAAGTGAACAGCTTGATGCGTTCCGCGCAAGAGTGCTTGCGCTCAATTCTGCCGCTGTTGGAAGAAGAGGGCATCCGGATCGCGAAGTATAGCGAATTGACCGGCAAACAACTGGCGATTGCGAACGCGTACTTTTCAGAGACCGTGTTTCCGGTGTTAACGCCTCTGGCGTATGATCCCGGGCGGCCGTTTCCGCACTTATCTAACCTCAGCCTGAACCTCGCTGTGGCGATTCGCGATGCGGCGGGCGCTGAGCATTTCGCGCGGATCAAGGTACCCGACACCCTGCCGCAACTCGTGCCCCTGCTGCGGCGCGTGCAGAAGAGTGAAAAGAAGCTGAAGCCGATCAAACAAGTCACGATGGTTTGGTTGGAGGATTTGATCAGTGCGCATTTGGCGTGGCTGTTCCCCGGCATGGAGATTCTAGAGGCGCATCCGTTTAAAGTGACGCGCAACGCCGATATCGACATTCAGGAGTTGGAAGCGGGCGACCTGCTGGAGACGATGGAAGCAGGGGTACGCCAACGGCGCTTTGGCGATGTGGTGCGCATCAGCGTGAGCGAGGCAATGCCTTCGCATATCCTGCAGATCCTGATGAGTGAGTTGGAGATTACGCGCAGCGAAGTCTATCGCGTGAACGGTCCGGTGGGGTTTAGCCGTCTGCGCCATTTGGCTTCGTTGGATCGGCCCGATCTGAAGGATGCGCCCTTTGTGCCCGCGATTCCGCCGCAATTGGATCCGGAGCGGGGCGAGGCCGATATTTTCAGCGCGATCCGGCAGCAAGATATCCTGTTCCAGCATCCCTACGATTCGTTTCAACCCGTAGTGGACTGGCTGGCGAAAGCCGCGCGCGACCCGAATGTGCTGGCCATCAAGATGACGCTCTACCGCGTCGGACGCAACTCTCCTGTCGTAAAAGCTCTCTTGAAGGCGATGGAGCGCGGCAAGCAGGTGGCGGTACTGGTGGAGTTGAAGGCTCGCTTCGATGAGGAAAGTAACATCGAATGGGCGCGGGCGCTGGAGCGTGAGGGCGTGCATGTCGTGTACGGACTGATGGGTTTGAAGACCCATTGCAAGGTGGGCATGGTGGTGCGCCGGGAAGGCGATACCATTCGGCGCTATGTCCATATGGCTACCGGCAACTACAACGCCGTGACGGCTCATCTCTACACCGACATCGGCATGTTCACTTGCGATGAAGAAATTGGCGCCGATGTTACCGACTTATTCAATTATTTGACCGGTTACTCAGCTAAGACGGAATACCGGAAGCTGCTGGTGGCTCCGGTGAGCCTGCGAGCGCGCCTGGCCGCCCTGATTGAGAGGGAGATCGAATCTCATAAGAAGGCGGGCGGCGGGCACCTTATCTTCAAAGCAAATTCACTTGTAGACATGCAGATGATTCAGCTGCTGTATAAGGCGTCTCAGGCGGGTGTAAAGGTGGACTTGCTGATTCGTGGAATCTGCTGCCTACGGCCCGGAGTGGCGGGCGTGAGCGAGAACATCCGCGTAGTCAGCATTGTTGGGCGGTTCCTGGAGCACAGCCGCATTTACTATTTCCGCAACGGCGGCGAGGAAGAGATTTATCTGGGAAGCGCCGACCTGATGCCGCGCAACATCAACCGGCGGGTGGAAGTGCTCTTTCCGTTGGGAGATCCGCGGCTAGTGGACCAAGTCCGCGATGGGATTCTTGGTGTCTATTTGAAAGACAACGTAAAGGCGCGGCTCATGCAGGCCGACGGGCGATATGTGCGGGCACCCAGGCGGAAGCCGCTGGTTTCAAGCCAGGATGTGCTATTGAAGGCGTCAGCGCGGAAGAAGCGCTAGTGCGTGGTACCGAAACGGAGCCGCGACGCGCGTCGCGGCCGAAAGAGCCTCAACCAAACCCCACGACTACCGAAACGGAAGCCGCGACCGTAAGGGAGTGGTGTTTTCCGATTTCTGCCCACGGCTGACAGATTAGTCTTCCACCGTGATGGCGGGACCGCGCTTTGCCCCGGCCTTCGCGGCGGCCTCAGCTACGGCCGTGGCCAGCGCGAAGAAGGGCTCGCCATTCTCATCGCCCTCGCCTAGCAGCGCCACGGGGCGGCCTGTGTCTCCACCCTTGCGAATAGCGGGCACCAGCGGCAACTCCGTGAGAAACGGCACACCCATCTCTTCGGCCATACGCCGACCGCCACCCATTCCAAACACGTCAATGCGTTCCTTGGATTCTGGGGCGATGAGATAGCTCATGTTTTCGACGATACCAAGGACTTCCACGCGCACCTGGCGGAACATGTTTACCGCTTTGCGCGCATCTTCAAGCGATACATCGGAGGGTGTAGTGACGATGACAGCGCCAGTGATCGGCGCGGTTTGGGTGAGGCTGAGTTGGACGTCGCCCGTGCCCGGCGGCAGATCGACGATAAGAAAGTCGAGTTCGCCCCAATCGACACCGCGCAGGAACTGCTGCATGACATTGTGGAGCATCGGTCCGCGCCAGATGAGCGGCTTGTCGCCAGGGTTCAGAAAGCCCATGGACATGAGGCGGATGCCGTATTGCTCCAAAGGCTGGATGCGCTGATCAATGGCCGTGGGGTTGTCGCTGATGCCCATCATGCGGGGCACGTTGGGGCCATAAACGTCGGCATCGAGGAGGCCAACCGTATGGCCTTGTCCGGCCAGCGCGATGGCGAGGTTGACAGCGACTGTGGTCTTGCCGACGCCGCCTTTGCCGGAACCAATCGTGATAAGGTTGCGAACGCCAGGGATTGGCTGTTTCGGCTGCTCGGCTGGTGCTTGAGGACCCATAACTTTCAAGGATAGCAGGTGGGCTCTAAACCCTACTTCGCCATCACGTAGTCCCATTCCGCGGCAGCATGATCGAGCACACGCTGGCGGTCGATATCGAGCAGAAATCCCTCGCCGATCATAGCCTGGGTAGCGGTTTCCA
This sequence comes from Bryobacteraceae bacterium, assembly GCA_039934475.1. Lineage (GTDB taxonomy): Bacteria > Acidobacteriota > Terriglobia > Bryobacterales > Bryobacteraceae > JBDTMC01. The sequence continues at coordinate 17,758 of JBDTMC010000118.1, forward strand.
CCTTCATCAAGTAATCGGCCCGAGTGCTATAGCGCTCTTCGACAGACGGGCGCGGGTCGTGGGCACGCTCGCGACCGCCCTTCGTTTTGGTGAACGGAAACCAAGCGCCGGTAAAGGCGTACATCTGGCCGGGGAACTTGTAGTTCCAACCAGTGTAGTTGCCCAGCGGGACGCGAATTTCGGGCATCCGGACTCCGGCGATCTCGTTGCCATCGGCGTCCACTTGCGGGACTAGCGTCGGGT
>JBDTMC010000119.1:0-17996 GCA_039934475.1 Bryobacteraceae bacterium
TGTTCACGTAGTACATTCCGTCGTAAGCCAGTCCCCCGCCACGGACGCCAACCAGCATTCTATTTCGCAGGACGCGGCCATAGCGCATCACATCGAGGCTGCCGGAGACGGTGATGGCGTCGGAAGAGCGCGCCAATATGCCGAGCGCCTTGTCGATCACTCTCGGCAGCGGTTCCTTAGTCATGTAGTCAGGGAATTCCACCTTCGCAGGCGGCGTTGGGCGCGCCCCGAGGGGCGGTTTGAAGATGTTGAAGTTCGGGATAGGCGCCACGATGGGGATCTTCTGGGTGGCCGGATCAAAGACAGTAATCACTACGATTTTCTTGGCCAATCCATCAAGGGAGAAACTCATCGACTCCACGTTGGTGTCCGTATCCATGTTGATATTCAATGCCGGCTGCGGGACCGGAATCCGAATGTCGGGGCCGAAGTAGGCGATGCTCTGTCCCGGCAGAGGACCGGGCTCCACATAAAAGACATAGCCGTGATCGTCCGCCAGCTTCTTCAGATATTTGAGGTCAGTGCCTTTGTGGGTGGGAATCTCGGTAGTGGGAATTGGAACGTCGTTGATAAACGGTGGAATGGCAAGGGGGATGATGCCGAAGGCCGCGTACTTGGCAAGAATCAGGTAGACCTGGCCAATGTCCGGCGTAGCGGGATAACGCATAAACGGCATCTCAACGATGTCCATGAGGATGCTGAGATCTTCGCCGGTGATGGTGAGAGTGGATTGCCCGGGCTCGCTGGACGGCGCGAGTTCGTGCCGCGTCACTATGCCATCCATCAGCACGTTCGGAAAACCGTTCACCGTAGCGATGATGATGACGCGCGTGATGATGGGGTCGAAGTACCCGGCCGGCAGCAGCGTCGTCATCAATGTCGAGTTCTTGCTCACCGCAAATTGAAGCTGAAAGCCGGATTTGTCTTTGCCGTTTGTCACCTGGACGCTTTGCAGCGCGTCCATGACGGACTTCGGCGCAGGCACCGGCACAGCCGGTCCGATCATCAGCGTCAAATGGATGCCCTTAAGCATTCGATGGTCCGGGAATTCCCTCTGGCAGCGTGATAAGGAGCCGCCGGCCCACGGTCTCAGTCAATTCCGCGGGCCTCATGCCGCGGTTGGCATCGGCTACGCGCCAGTATGCTTCCGGATCGCCTAAGTAGCGCGCCGTGACGTTATCGAGGCGGTCTCCCTCTTCCACAACGTGTTCGAGGAGGACCGCGAAACGCTCAGGGGCCGGCACGAAGCGGCGCCGCAAGTAGGTGACGTGGCGGCCGTCACTGGTGGTGAGGCTCGCGGTTTCGACTCCGTAATAGCGGCTGGTTGGGGGAAAGTTGTAAGTTGCCATGGTTGTTCCTATGGGATGCCGGTGATTCCTAATGAGCTGAAGGAGCCGGGCGTGGCTTTCTCCGCGAGTTGCTCTTTAGCTTGAAGGTACGCCATGAAGAGCCCGCCGCCCTTTGCGTCGAAGCCGAGATCGTCGACAGTTAAGACGCGCATGCCAAGACTGACTTTGGCGCGCGTGGGGTTGAGATTCACGTCAAAGGCTTCCTCAGTGATCGATAGCTCAGTGAAGCGAACAGGCAGAATGCGCTTGGGTCCGAAGATGAACACAGTGAGCGGTCCCTGCGCGGGCGCAATCTCAAGGGAGCCGGAAGACGCCTGCGCATTGTTGGCAAACAGCGTGCTGCTGGTGGGGTAAACGATTAACTCGATGACCGCCAGTTGCGCATGAATGCCGTTGCTGGAGACCTGTGAGTTACCTTGTTCGAGTTGATCGGTAGCGTCGATTTCGACCTCCAGCTTGATGGTTTCCACCGGCGGCCCTTTGAGGCGGAGTGCTTCCAGGTGGTCGCCGGACTCGGCAGCGACGCCGCGGATTTGCAGGCTCCGCGTTAATGTCTCGGGGTTGTATTGGAGCGGTATGATGCGGATTACTTTCGCAGTCTGGTTGTCGATCAGCGCGATGCCGCCCTTCAGAATGCGGGGTGAGTCGGGTGAGTTCGCCATGGTTAGAACCGGCCTATGTTCCTTTCTTTACCGCTGACCCACTTATAAATGCCGTTCAGGATGTCGGAGGAGAGGACGGGCAGCACGAGGTGTTTCTCATCCGGGTAGAAGAACTTGAATTCCTGGTTGGAGCGATCGATCGCGTTGGGCGAGGATCGCGAGAGCTGATCATCAAGCACAAAACCGGTGGCGATGTTGGCGGCTTTCACCGACAGGTCATGCGGCAGGATGACTCGGAACCAGTTGTAGCTGTATTGGAAATGGGTTTCGATGGAATCGCCCCAGCGAAGGTCGAGGCTCAAGCCACGGCTGCGGAAGCTGCCTTGCATCGATTCCCAATCGACATCTCTCATGGACAGGGACGGAACGAGAGGCCGGAGCAATGGAGGCGGCGTGAGGAAGACACGCGCCGGGGAAAGTGGCTGCGGCCCGTAGGGCTGACTGTCGAGCTTGAAGTCCTTCTGACGCCAGGGAAAGAGATCCAAGGGCTTGGGTTTCTGTCCCCCCGTGGGGTCCAAGGTCCAGCCATCTTCTTGGTCCTTATCCTTGTCCTGCTTGGCGGCGTTTGCGTCTTCCACGCCAACGGTGATGGCGAGGCCGGCGCGCCGGTTCTCCTCGGCCGCGCCGAACGCGGTAGTTTGCCCGTGGGCGAAGAGGACAACACGCGAGCCCTTGGGCAGCATCGATTCCATGTACGCCTTAACGGCTGCGGCGCGGTGGGCGGAGAGGTTGAGGTTGTAATCGCCCGCGCCTTCACTGCTGGCATAGGCGTGGACACGCACGGTGACGGCTTCCTTGTAGTGCTCCGCGAGTTTTTTGAGGGACTTCGATGCGGCCGGTGTGAGGGCTGCGCTATCGAGCGCGAAGAGCACGGCGCTATCTTCCAGCGCGCGGCCCGAGGCCACTTCGAAGGGTTCCGCTGGAGGCGCGCTGCCAATGCCGCCGCTGGCATTTTTGGGATCCATCTGAACCTGGGCCTGCTGGGTAGCGGACTGTTGGAGCGTGTGGGTGATCTCATGCGCAAGCAACGCGCGGCCAGATGGCGTGCCGGGAGATTCGCCGGGCGCGAAGGCGATGTCATTGCCGGCGGCGAACGCCCGCGCGCCGATGGATTGGGCTTCCGGGGAGTCGGTGTGGACCCGCACGTTTGAGAAGTCGCGTTGGAATCTTGGTTCCATGTCGGCTTTCTCGTCGCCGTTCAGGGTACGACCCGGCGCACCAAAGACCGGTTGTTCCGTCTGCGGTGCGGGTCCCCGCGCGGCCGGAGCCTGTAGCATTGCTCCGGTGGGGAAGCGCGACGCATTGCCGCGCGCGACTGATTCGGGCGCAGCCAGAAGGCCGGGGTCACGTTTGGAGAACAATTGCGAAAGGCCGCGCGTCATTTCTTAGCCTCCGCCGGGGCCACGGGCACGCCTTTAGGGTTCACTTGCGTCAACGTTGGCTCGGCCAGCTTCTTCAACTCCGCGGCATCGAGGAACGTGAGGTCGCCGATCTCGATGTCTTTTATTTTGCCGTCGGCAATGTAGAGCGTCACGGCAAGCTTGAAGTCACCTAAACCGTGGGCATAAACGTTGATTCCCTGTAAAGTGATTTCACCGGTCTTGCCCTGGCGGACCTTGCCGTCCTGAGTAGTTCCCGCGGTGAAGCCGGAGCCGCTGAGGTGGAAATCTGGCATGTTGAGCTGGATCATGTCGCCGATGTGCGACTCCATCAAGTCGATGCGATTCTGTTCGGGTTTCAGGGGGTCGCGTTTAAACTCCAGCCAGAAATCGCCCGCGCCGAGTTTCTTGTCGGCATCTTTATCCATGCCAATGCGGCCGTCACCGAGGTAGAAGCTGCCTTTGAGACGAAGATCGTTGAGGCCCGCTTTGGGCTTGAAGGTCTGCTCGGGCTTACCCGCGGGTGCGTTGATGAGGCCTTCGACGAGTTCCCGGATGTTGATCTGGCCGTAGCCGGACGGCCCCGCGCCAGGATAGACGCCTGGCAATTCCTGGCCGAAATCAACAAGAGTCTTCTTGGGCCAGAAGTTGCCCAGCGTCAGCTTATCCTTTTCGATCATCACGGAGTAGTTGGTCATGCCGCCCATGCTTACTACGCCGCCGGACACCTCTGGTTCGACGTCAGGATCGGGCCACGGAATTCCTTTTAGCTCGTATTCGCCCTCCGCTTTACCGTGCAAGCCGGACAAAGGTTCGGCGATAAATGTTCCCGAGCTTGGCTCCTTTTGTTCCTCTTCCCATTCCTTGACGGTCTCAGCGTAGTCTTTGTCGTTCATCCTGGCGACGTGTGTCTTCTCATAGGTCAAGGTCAGGCCTGTGATATGGATGGACCCTAGCTTGGCAGCCAGGAAGTCGATGCCCTTGTCCGTACCCATGCCTTTCATGCCAAGGACGATATCCTTGATCTCGGCAAAGGGCAGCTTGACCTTGACGTTGCCCCTGGTCACTTGGAGGTTTTTGGCAATGATGGCGTCAATGGGAATACGCGCGGTACCATTCGGCAGGAATTGCGGCTGAATGTTCTTGAGTTCGACGCTGCCGTGTTCGTAGGCAGCGATGCTAGTGGTCTTTCCGTTCTTGTCAGTAAGGGTGAGGTTAGGGTTGATGAAGCCGAGGCGGGTGATCTTGAAGCCGCCATCGATCTTCGTTCGGGTGACATCCTCTTTCTTGCCTCCGGGGCCGGTGACCGTGCCGAGTTTCACGGTCGTGAACTTGATATTGTCGGCGGTGATGGGGCCGCCAGTCACATCGGTGACCAGTTTTGTGGTGGTGGGCTTGTCGGTGCCAATCTGGCTCACGAGATTGGCGGACAGACCGCGGATGCGCAACGGACTAAAGGGGTCCTTGGGGTTCAGATTGTCCGCTTTGAAACTGAGTATCGTCTCGGCGGTCGCTTTGTCGTACACCATGCTGGACAGGAGGAAATGATCAAGGTGGGCTGATTGGCCTTCGATGTGCTGCGTGGACGTCTCGGTCTTGCCATCGGCGGTAGTTCCGCTGGCGGTGCCGTCGTAGACAAACTTGCCGGCCATGACATCAATGAACTCGAGGTTCTCTACTTCGAGAGTGGTTGGCTCTTTCGCGTCTGGCTTGGCGGGATCGGTGGACGCCGTGTAGTTCTGCCGGACCTTGCCGAGCTTCACTTTTTCGACGATGACGTGATGAAGCTCAAGGCTCTTTCCTGCGGGGTCCTTGTAGGTAGTCTTCCCGATGCCGAGGCCGCCCACTTCAATGCCGCTGGCTTCCACGAAGTCAGGGCCGAAACCAAGCTTACCGACGACATTGCCGGTGGCGAATTTGGTGTCGATCTTCTCGTCGTGATAAGTGCCGCCGATGCTGTCGATCTTGCCGATGTCGACGTTGGTTAATCCTGGCCCGGCCACTTCGGCCTTCATGCCGCCGCCAGTGAGCGCGATGCCGGCCTTCATGCCGGTCTTGAGATCGTCGTACGATGCCGAAAGTTCGTAGTGCTCCAGCTTGGCGTTGGCCTTAGTGAGACCTTGCTTCTCATCCCACTCGAGGTCCCATACATCCAGGTTCTGAAGGAACAGCGGTTTTGGCGGGACTTTTTGCTTCTTTGCAATCGGCTTGGGGAACGATTGCAGTTCGATACGATTGTCTTCGTCCTGGTAGATCAAGTGCTCGGCTTCGACGCTGCCGACGTGCAACTCAGTGATTTTCAACTTGCTGAGCTTGCGTTCCTTGTTATCCGGCGCCTCCGCCGTAGGCTTGCTGACTTCACGCGTTTCGATGCGGCCCTTCAACCGAACGTCTTTGATGGTGGCGGGACGGTCTGCATCGACGAAACCTTTCTTGCCCACCTTCCAATGAATAGCCGAAACCTGGAACGTGCCCAGATGGGCTTCCTTCACATCGATGGCGCCGTTCTGGTAACGCAGTTTGCCACCCACGTCGGCCAATGAGAAACGCACCCAGCCATCGGGACCGCGGACGGCGAAGGAGGTGAGGCTGAGGCTGCCGAGGCTCGCTTCAATAGCGCCGTCCTTGAAGAACTCGACGTCCAATTTCTTCGCGTTCATCCGGCCGCGGTCCACGGCCCATGCGCCTACGACGGCCTTGCCGATGACGACATCGTCGATGGAATCGATGCCCGCTTTGCCCTCCACGATAGGAGCAGCCTTGGGATCGGCGGGGATATCCACGTCCAGCTTTTCGGCATGGATGCCGTTGATAGAGCCAGACTTGATTTCCACCTGCAGGCGCTGGCTGAGCGAGGCGAAGCCGAGACCATTGCCATAGATCTTGTCGATGCGGAAGCTTTCCACGTGGACGTGGGCGAGCCGATAGTCAGCGAGATCCTGACTGCCTTTGACCTTTGAATCGAGCCGCACGCTGCCGGTAAAAGTGATTCCGGAGATACCGCTAGCGCCGGTTGACCACAACTGGTAGCCCTTGTCGCCTTCGGAATTCGTCAGCTCGAAGCGGTCGAGCGAAATGGAGGCCATGCTGAATTCAGCGACATCCGCGGTGATGGAGTCGCCGCTTTTTTTCGCGGTGACGTCGAGTTTGGTTTCACCGATTTCAAAGGACCCGACGCCAGCGGAGAGACTGGCGTCGGGTTCATCAGAAGCAGTTTGGGCGCCGCTGACGGCGATCCGTTTGAAGACGCGATTGCCCGGGCCGGTTCCCTTTGCCCTGACGCCGCCGCGCTCGAGGATCTTCATCGGGTTGACGTCTTTATTGAGGACATCGGTTAAGACGTCACCCGCGCCCGACACTTCGAAACCAAAGCCTTCGAGACTGGCGGTGGCCGCTCCGTACTGCTTCAGGCCATAGGCAATGATGCCCTCAGCCTCTAGCAGGGCCTGTTTCGCTACGTCCTTTTCCGCAGGCGTCTTGGCGGCCGCATAGAGGGCCCAGGCCTTGGCGCGCGTATCGGCGAGTGCCTGCAATTGCGTGATATCTTCGCGGAGCTTGGCGATTTCCTTCTTAGTTTTGGCGTCGGGGGAAGCGGCGTCTTTTCGCTTCAAGCCGTCGAGCCGCTGCTTCATGAGGCCAATGCGGGGAGCCAGTCCGAGGCCCTTAGCCTGGACGCTCAAGCCGACGCTGATCTTGTTGCCGCGTTCATCTACTTGTAGGAAAGCGTCCTCACCCTCTTCGCGCCCGGTGACCGTAATCTCATCCACCAGGCCGCCGTGGAAATCGCTGCGGGCACCGGTGATGGTGATGGACTGCGCTTTCAACTTGCCGCTCTGGATATTTTTCGCAGGGTCAAGCCAGCCCGCCAATCCGCCCTTGATGCCGGCCTTAGCCTCGAGGTTCACGATCTTCACTTTGTCCACGGAGATGCCGCGCTCCGGGAGCCTGACACCGGTGACGGTGCCTTCTTTGGCCCCGAGCCCGACACCGCCACTAGCGTCCATGGTGAGGTAAGCCTTCTGCAGGTCAATGGCGCCGAAGATGATGTCGGGGTCCTTCGCCAGGATCTCGCGGAGGTGTACCAGGTCATCGAGTTGTGTCTTGTCGAGTGTACTGACGCCGAGGGCGAGGTACTGTTCGTAGCGCACGGCTTCGGGCAGCAGGTTCTGCAAGTGCTCGTAGAGCGGCGCGTATTCGTACTTGGCCTTGAGAGGCTCAAGTTCCTTCAGTTTGGCTTCGATGTCCTTGGCGGTGCGAATTCCGTGACCGACGGAGAGGTCTTCAGCGTGGACGTCGCCGAGGTCGAGACGGAAGTCTCCGCCTTGCTCGATTGCCGATTTGGGGCGCGTGCCCTTCGTCACCTGGCTGATCAACTCGGCGTCTGTGACAATGGAGAGCCCGGCAGATGCTGCCGCCGCGGGTGAGCTTCCCTCGCCGTGAAGGTCAGTCAACTTGATCGATTTCTTGGTGCTGACCGTGCCGGATATACCGCTTGCCTCAATGGAGCCGATGTCCACAAAGACACCGCCCTTGGATTCGAGGTCGAGAGTGCGGATCTGTTCCTGCAGCTTCTGTTCTTCAGCCTTCGAGATGTCGCCGTGGAGGATGCGGTCCTGGATGACGAGCAGCTTCTTCTCGGCCTCCACCAGCCCGGCGAGGTCCGTCTCCGCCTGCTTCTTGTCGGCCTCCAGCTTCTCTGCGCTCGCAGTGTCTTTCTTCGCCTTGGCGGATGCGATGCGTTGGTTCAAGGACTGGATCTTGGCCCGCAGCAGCGTGGTCTTGTTCAGGCCGGCGCGCAGCGCGAAGTCGGTGACCTTGATATTGCGAATACTTTGGCCGCCGCTGGTGGTGAGGCCGTCCACTTCCAGACTGGAGAACGCGAGGTCGATGGCGCGGATCTGTTCTTCGCCATGGCCCATTTCCGTTCCTGGCTTCTCTGTGAACCAGCCCTTGAATTTGAACAGGTAGTAGATGAGAGTCCCAATGGTGGCGAGAAATGGCACCGGGAAGTAATAGCCGCCGCGCGGTTTGGACTTGTTCGGCGAGGTGGTGTCGACGGTTCCCGCGCCCAGCCGGAAGGTGCTGAGGAAGAACCTGTTGACGGCCACCATGCTGGCGCGCAAAGAGACCAGCATGTCTCGAAGTTCGAGGCTACCGGCGGACAGAGTGGCCTTGGTGGGCTGGGTGGCTTCTTCGGTGTCATAAGCCACATCGACCTTCAGGTCCTTTAACAGAATGGAGCCAGTCTGGACGGTGGCCTGCGCCGCCTGGAAGCTCACGCTATCGATGCGCAACTCAGGCAGGCTTAGGTGGAGTGCGTGGGCGCCCACATCAAAGAGCACGGTGAGGCGGTTGGCCTCGGGATTCGGCTCCAGTTTGCCGAACTTCTTCTCCGGATCGGCGAGGCGCGCGCCGGCGACGTCTCCGCCCATCACATCCTGCAGTTCGTTCAGATTGAGGCCGACACTGCCGACGGAGCGCGTGACCAACAGAAAGTCATTGTCGAAGAGGAAGACCAAGCCCTTCCACAGAGTGCGGAGCGAGGCGAAGATGCCTTCCTCATACCACTTAGTTCCCTTGAGGATCTCAGGCGTGTACTTAGTGCGCTTTGCGCCGGGATCGTAGAGGCGGTATTTGTCGACCAGGGGCTTGAGGTCTTTGTCGTTATACGCGGCGAACTGTTGCGACCTCTCAAAGGCGAATTTGTGCTCGGTCATGGCGATTGCCATGTGGAGCAAGCCGTCGAGTTGCGGCGCATCTTCCTTTGTCCAGGTGGCGCGTTCGGCCAACCGGCCTAACACGGATCCGCGATCAGTCCCTTCTTTGTCGCCGACGTAGAAGTTGAGGTCGCTGGAGGCGCGCATGTCCTTTGACATTTCGCCCTGGATGTCTTTCCACACGTCCGCATTCCCCTGCAGGAAGGCGCCCCGCTCTTCGTCAGGAAGCGCTTTCACGCAAAGGTAGGCGAGGTAAGCCTCGCGGTCCGTCACCATCCAGTCCAGGAAGCGGCGGGACGCGAGCGTACGTGCGTGATCCTGGACGCGCGCCGGATCACGCGACATCATGATCTTCACGGTCGCGATGCGGCTCTCTTCGCTGAACAGGAAGCTGTCCGGCAACTCCTTGAAGAGACGTTCGATGTAACCGAAGCGATCCAGTTCATGGACAACGGTCTCCATGAGCACCTGGTCGGCGGCGTTGAACTTACCCTTGACGAGCGTTGCATTGCCTAACGCGGCAACCCGGGCGTGCAGAGACTTGTAGAGTTCGACTGGCTTCTTCGCGTCGCCGGCCTCGGCGAAGGCTTTCTTGAGCGATTCGATCGCGTCGCCGACACCCGCTTCAGACTTCTTCTTCTGATAAACCTGCGCCGCGTCGTAGTATTCGTCCTCCGTGCGGATCTTCTTTTCCTCACGGAGCTTGGCGATCTCCTCTTTCGACGCCTTGCGGACTTCGATGTCGCCGCGATAATCCTTGCTGGAGGTGAACTCTTCAGGGAGATTCTCAACCAGACGCATGAACCACTTCCCGTTGTCGCGCTGGCGGAAGCGGTACTGTTCGGAGAGCGGGAGCAGTTTGATGATGCGATAGGCGAACTTGGCTTCGTAGTCGCGGACGGCCCAGTCAAGGAGGCCATAGGAGAGCAGGCCCTCCACGAAATCCAGGTTTTTGATAGGGAGTCGCGACTCGGCCAGCGTGACTAGAGTCTCGGAGTGCTCGGGGGTGTCAAAGAAATACCATTCCGGGAGGAGCGTGAAGAGGCGGTCAATCAAGCCTTCGGAATCCATGCGCTCGCCGAGGGCGAGGAGGCGATTCTTGTCGCCGAGATTGGCGGCCAGCAGGTCGAGCACGCGCAGCATGTTCCGCGCAGAGTCACCCTCGCGGTCATGGATGATGTCGCGCACTTGCGAGAGGAGCGACTCGGTAGTCTTGTCATTGAGGACGGCGCCGATCTTCTGCCGCGAGTCCGCCAGCGCCACTTCCTTGTCGAAAATCTCCTTGGCCGCGTCGGCGTCCGCTTTTGGATCGGCTGGCAGAGGCGAGGGCGACAGGATCAGTTGTTTGATCTCGAGCCGGTTTCCGGAACGAAGCAGATCCCGCTTTTGATTCTCGTTCAGGAACCGAATGGTGCGGAGCGCCGATTCTTTCTCCTGCCGGTCCAGGCCCGACATGGGCCCCTCGGCCAGCACGTCCGTATCGACGGCGTCGAACTGTCCCTCTTCCAGGGCTGCATAACAGGCAAACACCTGCTTCCGCATGCGCTTGATGTGGGGAACATTGATGTTGTCACAGAGGGCGTATACGCTCTTGGGCCCGAGGGCCTTCACCACCGCTCGCGCGACGGTGTACTCCATGGTTTCCAGAATGCGCAGTACGTCGAAGACATCGCCATCGGAGATCCAGAGCCCCGACAAGTAGCCCCAGATGGCGTTCATCTCGCGTCGGCGCCCGATGGCAACGGCTTGTTCGAGGGTGGCGGGCCCGCCGGTGTCAGCAGCCACTGCGTGAATGGGTAGCGGCTCACGGACTGAAGCGATTGATTTGCCCGAGAGGTAATCGGAGGCGGCCTGGACCGCTTCGCGTTCGGCGTTGTGGCGTGCCTGCGGTGTTTCAAGAGGGCTGCGCGCGGTCTGGCGGGCCTGGGCCACATGGGTAAGCTCATGCGCCAACAACTGCCGCCCGCCGTCCTCGTCCGGCTTGTAGCGCTGAGGGTTGAGATAGACGACGCCGTTTTCGGCGAGACCGCTGGCTCCTTTGGCATTGGTGCGGGCGGCGGCTTCGCCATTCACGCGGATCTCAATTTTGGAGGGGTCGAGGCCGAGCGCCGGCGCGAGATCATTGAGCAGCCAGCGCGTCACCCATTCGCGGGCCTGATCTTCGTCCAACACGATGGTGCGGGTGGAGGACAGACGGGTGAAGTCGGCATTCAGGCCGAGGTCGAGCGCCTCGGGGCGCAGGTCAGGGGTGGATGGCGTGCGCTGGCGACGCGGGGACACGTCGGCCGGGGTCTTGGGGGCTGCGGCAGCCTCCGGCAACACCGGGCTCAACGTGCGATCGGTCATAGGGAACCGGTTAGCATTCCGTGCAGGCTGCGGGCGATCTCGCGGCCAATTTCAGCGGGCGGGGCCTGGGCGGCGACACGAAGCTGAGGCGCCGTGATTGCGGGCAGAGATCCGCCCTGCGAAAAGGAGATTGGCGGGCCATCGCGCAGCAGGCGGTGTAACTCCCGCTCCATCGCCCGCTGTATACGGCCGGCGAGATGCGGGTGTGAGGAGACGCCTTCCACCACCAGACTGTCAATGTGGATGGCGATGCTCATGCCCGGAACTCCGCTTCGTTATAAGGGCGGTCCAACTTCTTCAGTTCGCTTCGCGCGGCATTCATCAATAAGGGCATGGTGATGCTCTGTCCGTCAGCGGCAGCGGCAAAGGCGGCATTGAGGGCAATGGAGTGAATATTGCCTCCGGAAATGTTGAGTCGGGCCAGGCGATCGAAGTCCAGAGCTGTTTTGGGAACCTCGGGAGGAAACGCCTTTTGCCAGATCAGCTTACGTTCTTTGAGGCTCGGAAACGGGAAATTCACGATGAAGCGGAGGCGGCGTAGAAAGGCTGGGTCGAGCGCGCTCTTCATGTTGGTGGCAAGGATGGAGAGGCCGCTGAACTGCTCAATGCGCTGCAGCAGGTAGTTGATTTCGATATTGGCGTAGCGATCGTGCGAGTCCTTCACTTCGCTGCGTTTGCCGAACAGCGCGTCGGCTTCGTCGAAGAGGAGGATGGCACCGCCCTGCTCGGCGGCATCGAAGACCTTGCGCAGGTTCTTCTCTGTTTCACCGATGTATTTGCTGACGACGGCGGAGAGATCGATGCGGTATAAATTCAGGTCGAGGTCATTGGCCAACACTTCGGCGGCCATGGTTTTTCCGGTTCCACTTTCGCCGGCGAACAGGGCGTTGATTCCGAAGCCGCGGTTCATTGAACGGCGAAAACCCCATTCGCTGTAGACACGGTGGCGCTCCTTCACCTGGCCGGCGATCTGGCGCATGAGTTTGAACTGTTCGTCGGGGAGCACTAACTCGTTCCAGGTGGCCTTGGGTTGGAGGCGTTGGGCGAGTTGATCGAGTTTTGGGCGTGTGAGATCGCGGCACGAACGCCAGAGAGCGGCTTTGAAGTTACCGTTAGAGGCTCCTCCGGCACTGGCCGCGGCTTCGCGGATGTTGTGGAGGTTGAGGTGGAACTGGCCGGCCAGAAGCTGCGCGGTAGCTTCGCCATCGGGCTGATCGGGGCGGGATTGCAGCAGCGCCGTCCAGGCTTCGCGTTGTTCGTCGGCGGTAGGCTTGTGAACCTCAACGGCCAGAGTGGCAGTGCCTACGCGGAGAGGCGTTTCGCGGATTCCCAGGAACACCAAGCCGACTTCGCGGGAGAGGAAGCGGAGCAAAGCGCCGGGAGCATCGGCGGACGCGCTCTCGGCGGATTCGGCGTCAGCGTAGAGGGCCACCGGGAGGAGGAGTGTTTCGCGCTGCCAGAGGCGCGCCATGCTTTCGTTCTCTGGGGCGGTGGCCGCCAGGTACTCAGTAGAGAGCCGATACAGCCGCCGCCCAAGGGCGGAGCATACCTGTTGCGCTACGGCCTGCCGGCTTTCCGCATCCACGCCAGCCAGTTGCACCACGGGGAGAGTGCCTTGCTCCGCCGCTACGCGGAGCCGGTTGATGACCTCCGTCGCGGCTTCCATTTGCGAAGGCGCGAGTGGGGCAGGCTCACCCATGGGATGAAAGAGCGCAGTGAGGCGATCGTCCATCGCGTTCAAGCCTTTTAAGTAGTTCACCACGCGCTCATCCACTCGCAAGCCGGCCGCGGTGAGTGGTGTAGCGCCGGGCTGATTGATCTCAAGAAGGCGAGCAAAGCGCAGCGGGCGATGCGGGGAGAGGGCGTCCCAATTGGGATCGTCGAGCATAGCCAGGGCGAGGGCGAACGTAGGATAGTTGCGCGCGTTACCTTGGGCGCGGGTACACATCGCGGCGAAGCCGGGGTCAAATTCCACGGCCGCGCACAAGAGAAGGGTGTCGCGTTCGAAGACAGAAAGCTGCAAGCGCTGCGCCATCAGAAGCAGTGCCGGCAGCGGTTCGCTGCGCGCCGCATCCTCGCGACGGGCGAGGGCTTCTTTAACCGCGCCGCTGACCGGCCGTCTGGTTTCCGCTTTGCCTAGCCAGCGCTGCAGAGGGTTGGGCGTATCCCGCTCGGATTCGCCGGCAGACTCCAGAATGAAGTGATCCAGCTTCTGCCGCAGCCACTCCAGTGAAGCGGCCAGGTAGCGGTTGTTTGAGTCAAACCACGACTCAGTGCTCATTGCACAACCACCTTTTGTTGAGGATCGAAATCGAATTTCGGTGGTGTGCCGGTGGCTGTCACGGGCAGGCTCTCAATGCCGCCGATGCGCAGGCGCGTAATATATTCACCGGCCGCGACGGCGATGGCGTTGAAGACCACAGCAGTGGCTTGCAAGGGGTTTGCGGGAGTAGTTACAGATGCCGGCGGGATTGTTCGCGATCCGAAGGCCAGGAGTGTCTGCGAATCCTGATCGGCGCGCAAACGGGGAGTTGAGGTAACAGTGATGGCTATATTACCCGCGGCCGGATTCAAGGGCGAGATGGTTACCCGCGGCGCCAAGGCGATGGGCACGGCGTTGGTGGTGTAGTCGGGTAGGTTCGCGCGGCTGATGCGAAGGGATACGCTATACAATCCGGTCGCCCATTCATGCATCGCATCCGGATCTTCCACGACGGTGGGGATATGGACCAGGAGTTGGTTTGCCGTGGGGGTGCCGGTTGGCGCTAATTCCAGCGTCTCTTTGGTAGTGACGTTTTCAAAGACGACAGTGATAGCGCCCTGGGTATCGAGGCCGGCGCCGGAGAGCCGGAGGTCGTCGCCGAGCCTCATCGCAGGCAGCAGGTTGGATGTGGCAACGTTGGCCGAGGCGAGGGTGGCGAACGGCGACGCCAGCGCGACGGGGCCGGTATCGTCGGGTCCGCGCTTAAGCACAGGAGGCGCGGTCTTTGTAACGCCGTTGCTCTGGATCAGAACCACCGACGCCATGTAGGCCATGGTGGGGCGGTAGCGGGCCTGCATGGCAGTCCAGAGTTTAGAGAGATCCTCGGAACTGAGGAACACAGGCGTGATTTTCACAAGTTCGAGTTGGTCGGCGAGGTCTACCGCGGAAAGGCTGCCGAAGGGGGAGGGCAAGATGGTTCCGTCTACTGGCGAGACACCTCCGAGGACGGTGCGCAGTTGCTGGCGGGTGAGCACGGGCGTGTCATGCAGCAGTTGCATGGCGTAGCCGAGAAGGATCTCAGCGTTCAGGTCGTCGGCCCCATACGCGGTGACGAGGTAGTGGAGATCCAACGCCAGTGGCGGGTTGGAAGTGCGGACGCCGGAGGAATCGCGAGAGGGAAGATCCGCGTTGCGCCAGCCCAGGTTCGGGGTCACCTGATAGAGGAACACGTTAAGTTGATTCGGCTCGGTCTGGCCAGTGGAGATGCGATCGGGCGGCACAGAGGTAACTGTGAAGCTGCCGAGCGAAGAGAGATCGTGGTTCAACAACCCGTCGTTGAGGAGGTCTTTGATGGCTGCGGTGACAGCGGCGATGGCGAGAGGGCTGCTCATTGGACGCCTCCGGTCCTGCGGCGAAGATATTCGTCGAGGCCGAGTTTGGGCGCAGCGGGACGAGACGCGCGGGGCGGGGCGGTGGCCGGTTGCGCGGCACGGATTTCCACGCGGCCAATGGATACCGTGATGACCGAATCGGGCTCAGGCGCCGGCAGAGGCGGCGGGGGCGCGGCAATCTTCGGGGTACGCTGCGGCAGCGGCAACGATGGTTTGGCGACAGCGGGTGGCCGCGCCTGCGGGTTCTCTTGCCCGCGCGGAGACGGCGCTTTTGCCGACGCGATGGGACGTTGCTCAACGATGGTGCGATCGAGACGCGGCTGCAGCGCGGCGGCAACAGGAATTGGACGCTCGATGATGCGGTGTTGCTGTATGACTGTCTGGCGCACTTCGGCGTGCGTGTGTTCCTGCCGTGTCTCCGTAAAGTGATGGACGACGCTCTGCGGTGCTGGCGGCACTTCGTGGAGACGCTCCGTGTGATGCTCCACTAAACGCTCCGCGGGCGGCATTGTGGGCCGCAGGTGCGCGGTTGGCTGAGGCGCAGCAGGCGCCGGCGGTGGTACAGGTTGCGATGGTTCCGATTGCGAGAGAGACTCAGCGACGCGCACGGCACGCGCGGGAGGAGCAGGCTGCGCCGGCGCAGGCAGGACGGCGGATTGCTCCACGGTGATTTCGGACAGGGACTGCTGGTCCTGGGCGTGTGGTTCAAAGAGAGCCGGCTGACGCCGCTGCAGCCGGGGCGCCTGGTCCAGAGATCGCGCGATGAGTTGAGTCAGGAAATCGGCCATCGTATTCCTTGAGAGTGTTCCTTAGGCGGTTTCAGCCTCAATCAGATCCAAATACATGCGCCGCCGCCGCGCGGACAATGTGAGGATCTCCTGTTCGTTCCAGCCATAGGTACGCGCCAGGCGGTGCACGTCATGGAGCAGGCGCATCGCCCACTCATCCACCTCGGCCCAAAGGTGAGACACGATGTCGAAGGCCAGAGACCAGGCGTTTGTGCAGTGCGGACAGCGGAGTGCGATCTGCACATCCGCCTGCGGGTCGGCTTCAGCCATAGCCCTGAGCGCGGCGTCTATGGCGGACGAAGGCAATGACGCCAGGTTTTCCACGCAGCGCTGAAGGAGCCGCTGGCGCGCCTCCAAAGGCGGGAGAGCAGTTGCCCGCAGCAGGTACTCTGTGGTGGGGAGGCGGAAATGAACGTGGTGACCGTCGCACACCACCTCCAGGCGGGCAGCAGGCGCGGAGTCAGCCAGCACGTCAGTTGTCCGAAAATTCACTTCGAGGATCTCCCCGCACGAGGGGCAAGTGGCCGTGGTTTCGATAAGGGGTCCAAACCAGGCTTCGCGCAGCCGAAGCAGAAAGGCGTCGCGCTGACCGACAGGGCGGGCAGCCCACTCCTCGGCGGGATACTCCGGCCACACCGCCGACAGAAGGGCGAGGGGACGAAGCAAGTTTGTTTGCGCGCTGGCGGCCTCCCAGGTCGCCAGCAGCGTGGCGGCATTCAGAGTCGTAGCCATCGGAGTTCATCCGTAGGGATTCGAATGACGTCGGCGTTACTACGCCGGGTCAGTGAACGTGGGTTCGCCGGGCTCGGCTACTTCGACGTCCCGTACCCAGCCTTCGTTCTCGATCTTCAAGTGTTGAATGGCGATGGCATTAGCATTGGCGTCGAGGTCAGGCAGGGCCTGGAATTCGCTGACCCAGCAACGGAACACCTTGTAAGCCAGCACCAATTGCCCGGATTCGTTATAGACCTCAATGATGATGTCCTTGCGGAAATCCTTGAGGGAGACTTCCGCTCCGAGGCCCGACCCGAAATTCCAGATCTTATTGGCCCACTGTTCAAATTCCTTGTCGTGTGTGACGCCACGCTCCAGGGTGACGGCTTCGAATTCCGTCCTGCCAGGAGACTTGCGGCTGGAGGACGGATCCCCTCCTTCGCGGTGCTTCACAACCTCGGTGGTACGCTTCAGCGAGCTGACTTTGCTCACTCCGGCTACGTATTTGCCATCCCACTTCACCCGGAACTTGAAGTTCTTATACGGGTCGAAGCGCTGCGCATTAACGGTGAATTGTGCCATGGAACGTATTCCTCTTCTCGTTCAGTTTCACTCTTAAACCGCAATCTGCCCGGCGATCTGTTGGAGCTTGATCACCACGAACTCGGCCGGTTTCAGCGGCGCGAAGCCCACCAGCACGTTCACCACGCCCAAATTGATGTCGGTCTGGGTGGTTGTCTCTTTATCGCATTTCACGAAGTATGCGTCGCGAGGGGAACTGCCCTGAAAGGCGCCTTGGCGGAACAAATTGTGCATGAATGCGCCGACATTAAGGCGGATTTGCGCCCACAGCGGCTCATCATTCGGCTCAAAGACAACCCATTGCAAGCCGCGGTACAGGCTTTCTTCGATGTAGAGTGCGGTGCGCCGGACCGGGATGTACTTGTATTCGTCAGCCAATTGATCGGCGCCGCGCAGCGTGCGGGAACCCCACACCACACGTCCGGCTGCGGGGAAGGCGCGCAGGCAGTTGATGCCGAGCGGGTTCAATTCGCCGTTTTCGGCGTCAGTGAGCGGCACCGAAAGGGCAGGCACTCCATTCAGCACGGCATCAAGGCCGGCAGGCGCTTTCCAGACGCCGCGCTGAGTGTCGGTCCGCGCCATAACTCCAGCGATGGCGCCACAAGCGGCAAAGGTTTCGGTTTGGTTGTCGTGGAGCAGGTTCTGCTGCCGCAACCGGGGGAAAAATATAGCTGCATTGCGGCTATTGGTGCCGATGTTCGCCACCCCCGCCTTCGCAGTGTCTTTGGTGTTCCAGCCGGCGGGCGAATCGACAATCAACAGCGCGCGGCGGCGTTCGGCATAGGCAGCCGCGGCAGCGGTCAGGTTGGTATCCACATCCATCTGTTCGCCGACGCCTTTGTAGGGCGGAATGCAGAGGAGGTTG
>JBDTMC010000120.1:0-17971 GCA_039934475.1 Bryobacteraceae bacterium
CAGCGGAGGAACGCCAAAGACTTCCGCGGCGGTACGCGTATGAATGTCCTCGCCGTTGCGGAAGGCGTGCAACAGCAGGGGGTCGCGCGACATGTGCGCCAACAGTCGAAGTTCGATCTGCGAGTAGTCGGCCACTACCAGCGTCCACCCGGCGCGCGGCACAAATGCCGCCCGGATCTCGCGGCCCAATTCGGTGCGAATGGGAATGTTCTGCAAATTGGGGTTCGAGGATGACAAGCGTCCCGTGGCCGCGCCAGCTAGATTGAATGTCGTGTGAACCCTTCCGGTACGCGGATTCACCAGTTGCGGCAGGGCGTCCACGTAGGTGCCCTTGAGTTTCGCCAGTTGGCGGTAGTCCAGCACCTTGCGCGCAATGTCGTGTTCCAGGGCGAGGGTTTCCAGAACGTCGGCTGCGGTGGAGACCTGCTTGCCTTTCCCGTACTTCACAGGCGATGGCAGCCCCATCTCTTCAAACAGGATCTTGCCCAATTGCTGGGGCGAATTGATGTTGAACGGATGCTTGGCGAGATCGTAAATCTCCGCCGTCAGACGCTGGATCTCGGTATCCATTCGCTGTGACAAGCGCTGCAACTGGGCCGGTTCGACGGTGATCCCGGTTTGTTCGATGCGCGCCAGCACGGGGACCAGTGGCAGGTCGATTTCGTCATACACACGACGCAAGTGGCGCGCATCCACCTCGGCGGCCAGACGCTCGCGCACCGAGACGACAAAATCAGCCTGGCATTCGACAGACGATTCCAGCTTATGGTTCAGATAGCGTTCGGAGAGGGTGGCCGGGGCGCAGCCGGCCGGATCCGCTGTCAGCAGGAAGGCGTACAAAAGCAGGTCTT
This sequence comes from Bryobacteraceae bacterium, assembly GCA_039934475.1. Classification (GTDB taxonomy): domain Bacteria; phylum Acidobacteriota; class Terriglobia; order Bryobacterales; family Bryobacteraceae; genus JBDTMC01. Next base: position 852 of record JBDTMC010000120.1, read on the forward strand.
CGTGGAACCCGCGCGGCTCCAGGCCAAACACGCGCAGATCCAGAAGCAGAGCCTTCAAGTCGTGGGTTGCTTTGGAGCGCCCGGGATCCTCTATCACGCCGCGCAGGGCTGCCGCGAGCTCCAGCGGAACGGCCCGCGCTTCGCCTTGACGCCAGGCGAGACCGACCGAGCCGGCGGTGAGCAGCCCTTCCCCGCCCCTCCGTACAACTACCGCCAAAGTGGCATCCTCCGGAACAGTGGCCAGCCAGTCGCGAACGGCGGCGTCGTCGCCGAGAAGTTGGTAGTCGCGCGGGGTCTCGTCGGCCTTGGCCTCCTCGGCAGGCTCAAGTTGCTTGAGAAGACTGAAGAATTCCAGGTCCCGGTAGAGCTGGCGAAGGGAGTCGCTGTCGGGTTCGCTGGTAATCACCGATTCGAGACTCCATTCAATCGGGACGTCGCAGGCGATAGTCGCCAGGCGCTTGCTCAAGACCACCTGATCCCGGTTCTGTTGCAGGCTCTCGCGGTAGGTACGCCGCTCCACCTCGGCGGCGCGATCCAAAACGGCCTCGACGCTGCCGAAGCGTACGATCAAATCCTTGGCCCCTTTGTCGCCGATTCCGGGTGCGCCGGGAATGTTGTCGACGCTGTCGCCTTTTAACGCCAGCAGGTCAGCCACCTGGCTGGGCGGTACCCCCATAAACTCAGTAACTCCGGGAATGTCGTAAACGACGTAATCCTTCATCGGATTCATCATCGTGACGTGCTCATTCACCAGTTGCAGCATGTCCTTGTCGCTGGAGACGATGACCACGTCCACGCCCTGGCCCTCGCTGCGACGGGAGAGGGTTCCAATCACGTCGTCGGCCTCGAATCCACTGAACTCGAGGATGGGAATGCGTAGGGCTTCCAACGCCTTTCGGACCCAGGGAAGCTGCTCGCTGAGGTCGGCCGGCATTTCGGTGCGGTTGGCTTTGTAAGCGGCGAATTCCTGGTCGCGGAACGTGGGCCCGGTGCTCTCAAAGATCGCAGCGATATATTCCGGCTGGAACGTGGCGGTCAGCTTCCGCAGCATGTTGTGGAAAATAAACACCGCCTCGGTGGAGAGGCCGGCAGCCGTGCGCATGGGCGGAGCGCCGCTACGGGCACGGGCGTGGTAGGCACGGAAAATGAATCCGAAGGAGTCAATGAGAAACAGGCGCGGGCGCGGCATCGGTACCTTTTATAACACTGTCGGGAGCAATCAGGTGTGGCGTCATTTAGACACAAAAGGGGCTTTGGGTGTGGTTGGGGCGCCACAGTACGATCTCAATATCTCGTTCGCTATTAGCTGTTTACGAAACTCAGCGCGGCTGGTAGACTAGGATTCGTTGGCGTTTCAGAGTTCTGAGTTTCGGAGACAGACCTTTGCGATTTGAGACAACTGTTCAGCGCGCTGTGGATGCCTCTGGTGTGGGGCTGCACAGCGGAGCGCCGGTTCATATCCGGATTCTGCCCGGTCCTCCTTCCACCGGCATCGTGTTTGTTCGAACCGATCTGGAACGTTTCGAAATCCCAGCCAGCTACAAACATGTGGCGCGCGTCAGCTACGCCACCAGCCTGATGCGGCAAGGCGTGCTGATCTCCACCACTGAGCACTTGCTGAGTTCCCTTTACAGCTGTGGCGTCGATAACGCTTACATTGAGATCGACAATCTGGAAGTGCCAATTCTGGATGGCAGCGGGCTGCCGTTCGTGAAGCTGATTGAGTCGGCAGGATTGCGCCAATTCCGGCGGCGGCGGCGCTATTTGCGGATTCGGAGACCGGTGTCGGTGGAAGGCAACGGCAAACGCATCACGATTCTGCCGTCTGACCGGTTTTTACTCACGTGCGACATCTTCTTCGACCATCCTAAAGTGGGCCGGCAGGTACTGGAGATGGAAGTGACGCCGGAACGCTACGCCAGCGATCTCGCGCCGGCGCGGACGTTCGGATTCAACTGGGAACTGGACCAGATGAAGAACATGGGTCTGATTCGCGGAGCGTCGCTCGAAAACGCCGTTTGCTTTGACCGAACCGAGGTTCTAAACCCCGGTGGTTTGCGCTTCCCCGACGAATGCTGCCGCCATAAGGCGTTGGACTTGATTGGCGACTTGGCCCTCATCGGGCGGCCACTTCTGGGACACGTCATTGCCGAGCGCGCCGGCCACGCCATGCACGTGGCGCTGGTCTCGAAGATCATGGCGGATCCGACTTTATACGAAGTCCTCAGCTTCGACCAGTTGGCGACGCGCGTGGCGCACGCTCTCGTATCATAGTTTCGAGAGAACCTGCTGGTGAACCCCTGGACAAGTCCGCCGAACCTGTTGAGCTTGCTGCGCTTGGTGGCTGGCCCATTCATCGCGTGGCTGATCGCGCTGCACGAGTACCGCATTGGTCTGGCGGTGTTCTTCGTGATCGGGTGGACCGACATGCTGGACGGGTATCTGGCGCGGCGCTACAACTGGTCAACCACCCTCGGAACATATTTAGACCCGGCGGCGGATAAAGTACTACTCGCGGTTGTTTACATTTGGCTGGGGCTGGACGGCGCCCTGCCGCTTCTTTTGATGTGGCTGGTCATCGGGCGGGATGTGTTGATTCTGGCGCTGTGCGGTATTGGGTACTTCCGCTATCAGATGGATGATTTCGCCCCGTCAGCATGGGGAAAGCTGAGCACAATCATACAGATATGTGGCGCCTTGGTGATTTTGACCGAGCGGGCACTGCCTGATCCCTTGATGGAAGCCCTGAGCATAGTAGCGGTGGGGTTGATTGCTGTGGGCACAACAGTCAGCGGATTGCACTACGTCTGGATCGCTGTGAAACGGTGGCAGGCGGTAACGGCGACGCGTCTCCGTTGACGTGGCAGACACTCGGCGGTAACCTTAGAACGTGGGATCCTCAACCGCACGCTACCTACCGTCCCGGCAGTATCTGTGGGCTGGTGTCGTTGCGCTCGGGCTTTCCGGATTCTCGGTGTGGTGCGGATTGAGTTGGTCGCCCGCCCTGATCCCGGCAGTTTTGTTTGTCGCCAGCGCCGGTGTGATGCTCGCCTTGGCCATGCGTCCCACCATTGAGATTTCCGAACAACACATACTGATTGGCCGGCGCGCCATTTCGTGGTCGGACATCCGCCGAGTGGATCGCACCGGATGGATCTCTCCTCTTGTTCTCCATATCACCCTCACCGACAACCGGCGTGTTCTTTTGGTTTACCCTGGCGGGATAGATGCTGCCAACAACTTGAGCCGCCAGATCCGGCGCAACTCCACTGCGGCGCTGCTGGACGGCAAGCCGTACACGGATGTTTGGGGCGAACCAGTGCCGCAGGTTGGGGAACGCAAACCCTTGCCCGCTCCTCGTTACAGGCTGCTGAACGAGGAAGATGAGGCTGAAGTGGAGCGGCTCTACCAACGTCTGAAGACGGTAGGGAACCTCGATTCGAAGAATTCGTCCGACGAGAGCTAACGGTTGGCACTTAGTCCGCGGCGCCTGGCTCTGCTGCTTCCCCTAGCGATTTTCCTCCTCCTGATTTTGACCCATTCGTATTGGCTGCGCGGGTTGGCGTATGCGCTGATCGCGGCTGAGCCGCCAGTGCGCGCCGACGCGATCGTGGTGCTGGCCGGCGATGGTAATGGCAACCGCATCATGAAGGCGTGCGAGCTAATGCGCGCGGGTTATGCACCCATCGCGCTGGTGAGTGGACCAGACGGTACTTACGGCTACTACGAGTCAGACTTGGCCATTCCGTACGCGGTGAAACGCGGTTGTGCGCCGGAATGGTTTACTGCTGTGCCCAACCGGTGCCGCTCGACGCGCGATGAAGCCGTCCTGTTTGCGAAGGAGTTGCGGCAGCGTGGAGTGAAGCGGCTTCTGCTGGTGACGAACGATTTTCATACGCGCCGGGCGGGCCGTCTGTTTCGAGCCGCCCTGCCTGAAGTGGAGTTGCACGTGGTGGCCGCGCCCGACACCGATTTCCAACCAGACGATTGGTGGCATTCGAGACAAGCGGCCAAAGTGTTCGTGAATGAATGGACGAAGACCGTCGCCGAGTGGTTGGGAGTCTAGAGCCGATGTGGAAGAGTCTGCGTACTCTGTGGCCGTACTTGTGGCGCTACCGGCGCGACGGTGGGTTGGGATTTGGCGCGCTGACGATGAAGGTGGTGCTGCATGCTTCGCTGCCACTGCTCACCAAAGGCGCGATTGACGCCCTCACAGCCGGCGCTCCGCTGAGTAAACTGGTTTGGTTTGCAGCGGCGCTAGTGGCCGTATCGGCAGTGAAGGGTCTGTTCCAATATTGGATGCGCGTCATCCTCATCGGCCTTTCTCGCGACATCGAGTATGACCTTCGCAACGACCTGTTTACGCGCCTCACCGGCCTGTCGGGCGACTTCTACGGGCGCTTCCGAACGGGCGATATCATGGCGCGGACGACTAACGATTTGAACGCCGTCCGCATGATGTTGGGACCAGGCATCATGTATTGGACCGAGACGGTGATCACGTTTGCGATTGCGATAGCCGTGATGGCCTCAGTGGATTGGCCGCTGACGTTGTTCTCCCTGATGCCGGCTCCGGTGATCACCATCGTGGTGATGATGTTCGGCACACGCATCCATGACCGCTTCGAGAGAATTCAAAAGATCTTCTCGGACATCAGCAGCCGTGTGCAGGAGAACCTGTCGGGCGTGCGCGTGATCCGCGCCTACGTCCAGGAAGAAGCGGAGTTGCGGCGTTTTGAGCGTCTCAACGTGGAGTTCATCGAGCAGAACGTGAAACTGGCGCGGTTGAGCGGATTGTTCATGCCCCTGCTACAAGGCTTGATTGGCATCACGTTTCTGATTGTCCTGTGGGCGGGCGGCGCGCGGCTGATTGCGGGTTCCATTGGCTTCGGGTCGTTTGTGATGTTCAGCACGTACATGGGCATGCTGGCTTGGCCGATGATTGCGCTGGGCTGGGTAGTAAACCTGACGCAGCGCGGTACGGCTTCACTGGAAAGGATCAACGAGATTCTGCTTGAGAGGCCGACCATAACTGCGCCCGCGAACCCGACTGCGGTGCCTTTTCGATTGCGGGGCGACATCGCGTTCGAGGCTGTAGAGATGCGCTATGACGGGAGATGCGCGCTGGCGGGTGTCACGCTGTCGATTGCGGCGGGGACGACCGTAGCAGTGGTAGGCCGCACCGGCAGCGGCAAGAGCACGCTGGTGCACCTGATCCCGCGGTTGGCAGACCCCACTGCGGGGCGCGTTCTGGTGGATGGCATCGACGTCTGCCAGATGGACCCCGAGGAATTACGGCGCCAAATCGGATTCGTTCCCCAGGAGACGTTTCTGTTCAGCGCCACGCTCGGCGAGAACGTGGCTTTCGGCGTGAGAGAGGCGAGCGAAGCGGAAATACTGAGGGCGGCGGAGATCGCGGGATTGGGACCGGACATCGCGGGCTTTCCCGAGGGATTGAACACGGTAGTGGGAGAGCGTGGGTTGACGCTGTCCGGTGGGCAAAAGCAGCGCGTGGCGATCGCCAGGGCCATCCTAAGGAATCCTCGGATCCTGATTATGGACGACGCCTTGTCGAGTGTGGACACGCTTACCGAGGAACGAATCCTGAACCATCTGGCCGAAGTGATGAGAGACCGGACGACCATTCTGATTTCGCATCGCGTGTCGACGGTGCGCGAAGCCGATTGCATTTTTGTACTCGAGGACGGGGCGGTAGTGGAGACGGGGACGCACGCCGAACTGGTGTGCCGCGGCGGCTACTATGCCGACCTTTACCAAAAGCAACTGCTGGAAGAAGAGCTGGAAGCGATATAGTGGCTTGGTTGGGAGGAACGCGTTCATGAAACTGGAATTCACCCGCCGTGGGTTACTCGGCGCGGGCGCGGCTGCGGCTCTGCCAAGCTTGGGCGGTCTTGCGTATGCGGCCGAGGAACACGGGTTGAAGCTCGGCGTCGCCACTTACTCGCTGCGGAAATTCTCGCGCGCGGAAGCCATCGAGATCCTGAAGCAGTTGCGGGTTCACTACCTGAGTGTGAAGAGCTACCACCTGGCTTATGAATCGACTCCGGAGCAACTACAGGTGGCGATGGGCGAGTTCAAGGCGGCGGGCATGACGGTGTTAAGCGCGGGCAACAACGCCATGGCGAAGGACGACGATGCCGACTTGCGCAGCTTCTTTAAATACGCCAAGAATGCGGGCATCCCGATGCTGGTGATTGCGCCATCGCATGAGACGATGCCGAAGATCGAGAAACTGGTGAAGGAGTACAACATCCGCGTTGCGGTGCACCCACACGGTCCGGAAGACAAGCATTACCCGTCGCCGGAGAGCGTGATGGCGGATATCAAGAGCATGGACCCGCGGGTGGGCCTGTGCCTGGACATCGGGCATGCGGCACGGGCAGGGTCGGACATTGTGGCGGCGGCGCGGGCGGCAGGTTCGCGTCTGCTGGATATGCATGTGAAAGATCTCGCCGATTTGTCCAGTTCGAAGAGCCAGTGCGACGTGGGCGAGGGGAAGCTCCCCTTCCCCGCCCTGTTCCGGCAGTTGAAGAAGATGAACTACACCGGCGGGGTGATGCTGGAATACGAGATCAACGAGAGTGCGCCACAAGTGGGCATGGCGAAGTCCCTCGCGTACATGCGCGGCGTGGCGGCGGCGCTGGCATAAGGTCGCTACTCATCGCGGAGGGCGGAGGGCGGAGGGCGGTGAGCGGGTTCACGGTGGTGGCGCGGTATGCCGGAATGAAGCTAGTAACGAGGGCCACCCGTCCAAGGTGGACGCACGGTCGCCACTCTTGATGCGCTTACCCAGCGGCATCCTCACCGGGCCAATAGCGAGTGTCCTGCAGGACCCGATTCAGCGATGTCTCAGTATTGATACACTCCGATTGCGCGGCCTGTACAAGAGCAAACCGATTAATTCTAAGACGCCCGAGGAGCTTGGCGCGGACACTCGGGCTAAGCGGTGCTGAATCGTACGAGTGGCAAGTGCAGTACGCTCTTCTCAAGAAGCTTCGCCGGGTTGTCCGGGATGAATCGCTGACGCATGCCCAAGTGGCTCAGCGGGGCGGTTCGTCTCGAACACGGGTGACTTCGATTCTGAGTGGGAACCTCGACAATGTGTCCAGCGACTTGCTGATTCGCCTTTTAAGCTCCCTGGGTTATCGTGTGAAGGTCTCGATATCACGGATCGATTCCGCCGCATAGCCGTACCATCCAGGCATCTTATTACCCTGGTGTAGCACTCCTCCGAAGGCTCGTAACCGCCCGGCTTCACTTGGCGTTTTGCACCGCACCGACCCGAATCGGCGTTTGGATCATGACCGGCGCGGTGGCCTTGGCGTCGATTGTGAAGACGAGGGCGGGAAGAGGATCGTTTTGGCCTAGGCGGCGGCCAAGGACGTTTCGAGCCTCCAGTTCGGTGTCGGTGGGTATGGCACCGGGCGTGCCGGTGGCTATGCGACGAGTGGGCACAGTCCAGGTGGTTTGCCAGTGCTTCAGGGTTGCGGCGTCGAGAACTAAGTTGGTGATGGGTTCGGGGGTGATGACTACGGTTAGCAGTTCGCCGCGGTAGTCGGGTTGTGAGCTGCGGAGCTCGAAGTAGGGCGTGAGGTCTTCGGGGGCGGGGATTTCTATTAGTTCGGCTGAAGCCAGATGGTTGTTGCCTCCGCGGAGGCGCTTTGTGGGAAAGATAAGTTGCGGAGCGCCAAGGCCGTTCTCGCCGAACTGCTCCTGATCGATGACGTAGAGATAGCCGTCGCGGGAAGTCTCGATTCCGAGGCGGAATTTGGCCGCTTTGGGGAGTTCCAGGGTTTCGGGGATGCGGACGGGCGTGAGGGAGACCTTAGTAGGCGCATCGTCAGGATGGACGATGACGCGCGCGGATGGGCGGTCCGCGGGTTGGGAGGGGCGAAGGTTCCACACAGTCAGCCCGATGCCCTGGAAGCGTTGCTGAGCGTGCGGACGCGAGAACCACCACGCGCCCACCCCCAGCAGTACAACGGCTACCGCGGCGGCCAGATAGGGCACGCGCGACCGGCGGTAACCGAGTGCCTGTAAGAGACGGCTTGGGCCATCCTTTGTGAGGTAGTCGATTTGTTGAAAGGGCGCCAGTAGCTCGGGGAGGGGCGTGGCATCGAGGCGGATAGGGATGAGGTAGGTCTCGCCTTCAAGATTTTGTGTACGGATCTCGCGGGCGGCGCGGATTTCCTCGAGTAACACTCCGGTTTTGGGGACGGAGTGAGACGACACAAAGGCGAGACAGAAGTTAGAGCGGCGAATGGCGCGCTTGATGCTGACGGCCCACTCTTCTCCTGGACCGATATCCCTGACGTCCATCCAGGGGACGAATCCCGATCGGCGGAGCATGTCGTACACCGGCTCGACCAGAGCTTGATCTTCACGAGCGTAGGAGAAGAAGACTTGCGGCTTTGTCTTCATTTGATGTGGGTGGCACAGCGGGTCCGGGCCGATTCGAGACGGCGGCGGGTCTTAGCATCGGGGCTGATAGCGAGCGCCGAATCCAACGACTGGCACGCATGGTCCCATTGTTCGTTCATGAGGTAGAGAACGCCGATTCGTTCGAGGGTGGTGACATCGGGGCGAGGCGAGAGTTTTATTGCTTCTTCGTGCGCAGCCAGGGCTTGGCGAATCGCTTCCTGGTTACCGGGACGCCCTTGATTTACCGCTTGCCAGGAGGCGTCGGCGAGGCTGACCTTCGAGGGCGCGTAGTCACCGTTTTGCTTCCAGAAATCGAGGGCTTCGGATCGAGTGTCGCGCTTGCGGGCGAGGACGATGCCGAGGTTGTGACGCGCGGACTTGGCGGCGAGGGGAAGCTGATCCGGTAGGGCCAGCGCGGCTTTGAAGCTGGACTCGGCCGACTTCCACTTGCCTTGCAGCATGTCGAGCGAGCCGAGGCCATTGAGAGGCTCAGCGCGGCGCGGAGCAAGGGTGGCGGAGTGGCGATAGGATGCGCGCGCTTCGTCAAGACGGTTCATGCGCTGGTAGAGGAGGCCCAGGCCATAGGGTAAGTAGAAGTAGCCGGGCGCCAGATCCATGGCGGCACGGAGGTCGGCTTCCGCGCCTGCATAGTCGCCGGTTTGCATGCGGGCGAGAGCGAGATTGTGGCGGGCGTAGGCCCACTTGGGCGCCCGTTGGATGGCATCTTCGAGGGCGGACATGGCGGGGGCGAACTGACTCTGCTGAAGGTAGGCGATGCCGAGCGCGTTGTAGCCGTAGGCCGCGCCGGGCTCCAAGCGAATTGCTCGTTCGAGAGATGTGATGGCATTGACGTAGGGGGGCTTGGCGAAGATGGCTGCCCGGCCTTCGCAAAAGGAGCGGCGGGCTTCGAGATAGGGCGACCCGGGTTGGAGGCGAAGGGCTTCGGCGTAGATGTCTGCGCACGCGCGAAAGTCGGCTTCGTTCTGCGGTACCTCATCGCCTTGGAGATAGCGTAAGAGGATCTCTTCACCGCGGTCTTCGAGGGCAATACGACGGGTGAGATCGGCGCCGGCGCTTTGCCGGCTGGGCGTGGGCAATGCCGCTTTCTCCGTGAGGCTGCGCTTTCCCGGCGTCTTCTTGAGCGTGGCTGGATCGAGACGGAGACTGGCGAGAGGGGTCTGGTCAAACGCGAACCCGGCTTTATTGAGGTCGGCGATGGGAGTGTCGAGATCTACTCCGATGGCGGGGGTGGGTACCTGGCGTCCGCCGGTGGCGTTCATGACATTCGTTAAAACATATTGGGTTAAGTTAGCCGCGCTGACGAAGTTTCCGGACGGATTGCGGGCCTCTGGCGTGTTGAGGGCGCGCAACAGGAAGTAAGTGAAGGCGCCGTGGCCGGGAGAGAAGATCTTACTTTCGTAGGCAAAGGCGTCTCGTCCCTGATGGGTGGCAAGGAGCATCAGGTACTCGCGGGGCGAGGCAGCGGAACCGTCAGGGGTTGCGAACTGAGCGACATGGCCAGCGTGACAGACGTCGAGAAAAACGTAGGCGCGACGGAAGGGTTGTTGCCCCAGCATCCAGCGTTGGATCTGAGACATGGGGATGGAGTTGATGCTGAAGTCCTGCGGATTGCTGCGATGCGTGATGACGACAGGACGGTCGCGGATCATGTCGCCATGGGCGGCAATTAGCAGAATGACGGCATCGTCTTTCTTGGCTTTGGTGGTGAGGTTGATGAAGTAGTTGCGAATGGCTCCGGAGGTGGCGGCGGCATCGGTGAGAAGCGACACTTCGTCGGCGCCCCCACGGGGTGTGTGGAGGTAGTGGTCGAAGGCCTTGGCGTCCTCCGCGGCGAAATCGAGGTTTGGAACTTGCGGCTGCTCGTAGGCGGAAATGCCGACGACGAGGGCGTAGGTTTTGCCTTGTGGCGTGGATGTGGCTTCGGCTGGATCGGGAGGATGGACGATGGCGCGGGAGGAGACGCGATCCTCAATGAGCAGATCACGGATCAGCTGGTGCAGCGCGGGCTGGTCTTTCCATGCCTCTACGACGAGGGCATATTGGTCGGCGGCATCCCGTTTGAGGCCGGCGTCCTGCAGCGCGACAGCGAAGGCGAGACGGAGTCGCGGGGAGTCGAGGCCAGCGCTACGCAGGGATTCAAGGCGGGCGCGGGTTTCCGGCGGCAGAGCGTTGATGTGATCGTTTAGGAGTTCGGGCGGGCTTGGCGGGCCGAGGAGTTCGTTGATGGCGGGCAGCGTGGCTACGTCGGGCTCGCGCGCCAGGTCCGGGATGGAACAGACCGCTATGGGCTCGCCTGCGGGCTGTGGCGGCGAGGCGCCGAGCGTCATGGGTGCGCGGAGGGTGTAGTGGAGTTTTGGCGCACCTGGAGTAGCGGGGCAATAGTAGAAGTCGATGGAGCCGGGAGGACCGGAGAGGGCGTCCCCTGGGAAGAGGAAGATACCAGGTTGTGCAGCCAATGTGGTGCGGGTACCGGCGGGTTGGATTTTGCCGGCGCCGGGAACTGAGGCGATGAACCCGAGAGGATGATCGCTTTGGGCGAGGAGCGGCACACAGAGCAGAAGAGAGAACGCGACCTTCCTTCTGAGTGTGGTGGCCACCGAGCGATTATACCTCTGGACATAATTTAGGCTGTTGGTAGCACGTCGGGTTGTCCGGACTTTACCAGCAAGTGAAATGTCCGGTTCCATTCGGTTGTTAGGCTGCATCCCCTGGGCGGGGCATCGGTCACCGCCGGGAAGCCACTCTAGTGTCGACCCAGGCGCAGGAATGACCCGGGCGGCATGAAGCCTCGCCGCAGCCAGACTGCTATTCGGGCCAACAGCGTCAATCCCGGCCGTCTGGGGGCAGGGGTTTGAGGAAGAACAACAATTATTCGTCTTGCAATCTGCTACCTCCCGTCCATCGTGGACCGCATCCCTCTTTGTCTGTTGTCATCGAGAAATTCGTAGACTGTCACCTTGCAGTCATCATCCGCTCCATTTCTGCAGATGAGACTACCTGTTCAGGACTGACGTAGTCAGGGTCTCATCTTCGTCGAGCGGACAGATTATGTGCTAATCGAAGCGGACGAATCACATGCTAACAACAAGGACGTAAAAAAGACTTGACATACCACTTGGGATCAGCCAGAATCATCAGGACGCATTTACAAGTGTAACCCTCTCTGACACTTCGGGATCCGATGTAAATACGCTCATTTGGATGACACAATCTCTCGGAAACGGAGTTCTCCCATGAAATCAATCGTTCTAACCTTGTTCGCTGGGTGCCTATTGGCATCTATGGTCTATGGCCAGACTACGCTGACCATTGGTCCGGCGCAGATCACCCTGGTGGGCATTGACGGCACCCCCTATTGCGATGCCCCGATCATCGGCGGGCAGGGTGTGCTGGTCTATGGGACAGTGAACATGACAACCAACTGCGGCTTTGCGTTCGATGGCCTTGCCATCGGCACTTATGGGGTAGCCTTCGACATAGCGCCGATTCCTGCGGGAACGTATGGAAATACTGCTAACGTTGCCAGCACCGGTTATGCCGCTAATGGGCTGGGTATCAACGTAATTTACGTCTTGGACTTCAAGAACAAGCTATGGAGTATCGTCGTTGGCGACGGTATTTCCGCTAGCGTTGTCAACCGTGGCTCCTTCTATTTCGGCGCTCCGCTCAAAGCCAGCCGAATATCTTCGCTTGCCGGCGCCAAACCGGCCGGTAAGTGAACTCTGACCGAGACAGACGCCCCGGACCAAAGACCAACGCCCTTCCGCCCACTACCCGAGCGCAGCCGAGACCATCGGCTGTGCTTCGGTTAGTATCTGGTTGAACTGGTGCTCACGTGGCATCTCCTCCTCGTACAGCTTGTAGATATTATCCGCCCCGATGGCCTTACGGCGAACCATCCCTTTGCAGCCACCATTTTCAATCCGCGGATCGTGTATGAACTGATACCCGTATGGACACGGCCCGGTAGTGATTGGCGTTCATCAGCCCGCGCGGCGTGAGTTGTTGACCACCGTGACCTTGAGCCCAGACTTTTCAATTATGGGCTCCTGGTAGGAGCACGGAAGCGTCGCCCGAGGGATCAGCGCCCCGCCGCAAACCGGATCCGCGCGCTGCTCCTATGCTCGCGTGTGAGTACGCTCGTCCACATACGGCTGTACGAAATTTGCATTGTTGACAGTGGTGGCCACCGAGCGATTATACCTCTGGACTAAATCTGGGCTTGCATCGTGACCCCGATTGACCAATAATTGGGCGCATATGCGAGGGATGCCGGTTTTGTGCTGGGTTTTAATTGTTGCGCCTTGCTGGGCACAGCAGACTATCACACTGGAGCGCGGGCCGTTGAGCGAACCGTATAGCGGATCGAGCGATGTGCAGACGGACGCGATCATCGTCGCCAGCTTGCCTGCGTGGGGTGTACCGGTCCTGGTGACGTCTCAGGCAACCTGGTTGACGTTCAAAGCGGACTGTACTACGCCGGGCGCGGGTTCGGCGGCAACCGGCGGGGTTACGCCGATCACGCTGAACTTCTGCGTGGATCCTGCCCAAGCGGGGACGAACGGGTATTACATCGGACTGATCGAAGTCAGTTCGCCGGGTTATACGACGCTGCAAGTGCCGGTGAGCTTGAGTAAGTTCCCTCCAGGCGATTTGAGCGCTGTGAACGATGTTGTTACTTTCAATGCGGGCCACCTTACCGAGAACATCACGGTGACCGCCGATCCGACGGGACAGAACAACACTAATGGCGGATTTAGCGCGAACCTGGGTTTCGCCACGAGCCTGGGGAAGGCGAATCCGCCTGAAGGGTCATGGCTCAGCTTCGTGCAAACGGATGCCGCGACGCCCGGGTCCGTAACGCTGACGGCCAACCCGGCGGGGATCGCTGCCGGCACCTATGTAAACACGGTTGTGCTGAAGGACACCAAATACAACGACGTCAAGACCGTGAAGGTGACGCTAACGGTGCAGGCCCAGGACGCGCAGGTGGTTTCGGCACTGCCGCATATCGCGGTAGGCGATGTTTGGGTTACCGGATTCTATGTGATCAACAACGGCGGGACGGCAGCGACAGCAACGATTCAGTTTTATGACGACAACGGACAACCGTTGTCGATTCCGATCACTGGCGTGGGAACCGTCAACACCCTAACAGGCAACCTGAGCGCGAACGGATCCAGTTACTACGAGGCGGGCACGCCGCAGTTTGCACTGCGCGGCGGCTGGGCTTTGGTGACAGCCAGCCCTTCGGTAACGGTTCAGGCGCTGTTCCGTGCTGACAACGGCGGAGGACGTTATGCGGAGGCGGCAGTGCCGTCCTCGCCCGGCGGGCATGGGTTTCTCATCCCGTTCGACGCTACGACGTTCGCGCCTACAGGCGATCCCTTGTATACAGGTGTTGGCGTGGCAAATCTAGATTCTGCGACGCAAGCGAATATCACGTGCACGGCGCGGGATTCGCAGGGGACGGTAATTCCGAACGGGTTTCCGATCCCCGCCCTGAGCCCGTTAGGGCACTATGCGGCGTTCTTGTTTCCCATTCTGGAGGGGAAGCGGGGGACCGTTCAATGCACGTCGAATACGAATATTTCGGCGGTGGCGTTGCGGGCTATTGGGAGTGGGAATGCGTTTTCGTCGTTGCCGGTGATTACGCTGAAGTAGAAGCCAGTGTATTGGCCGCGAGGAACAGGATGAACGCCGATCAGGCTGAAGCAATCTAAAACTTCCAGGCGCAATTAGGATCTCTACAACAGACCCTGTTTGGTGGCGATTTTGAACATCTGGGCTAGCATTTGTACGACTCGCTGGCCATCGGGATCCGTCGCTGGATTGACCGGCACGAAGAGTTCGGTTTCCTCACGGCGGGCAAGTACGTTGCTAGCCACGAGGGCGCGCATCAACCAGATGGCGCTGCGTACGTCAGGGCATATTGCACCAACCCAACCGGTGTATTCGCGCGCCGAGGGCGGGAGTCCGGTTGTTCGGTGGATTGCTGTAGAGACTTCGCCGCGGAGCAGACGGTACGCGTCCAACTCCATCCCGGCTTCGGTCCAGGACGGCTGAATGAGAGGCGATCCGGGCGCCATCTCAGCGAATAGATCGTCGATCGCCCGTTGTTGAGACAGCCACATATGTTCGAGCCAGTAGTGGCTTGTCTTGGCGATTACCGTGACGACATTTTTGATTTCCTTCTCAACCCTGTATGCGGGCCCCACGGGAAGATCCAACAGATTGCCTTCGGCTTGAGCCGCTACATTCTCCATTACGATCGCTCTGAGAAGCCATTGAGACATGCACGAACTTGAACAATCAACACGAACCCAGCCAGGCGTTGGCGAAGGGCGTGCCGGAAGACCCGAAACCATTGTCACGCCGCGGCAAATCTCCTCTACTACTCCCCGGTGTCGATCTGGTTGTTCAACGATTGCACGTGGGGAACCGGGTTCCAAGAGCGTTCCCTTGTGAGGAGGCCCGCCGGCCATTGCCAAATCGCAAAAAGTGTTCCAGATTTCATTCCAGGCGACTTTGCCATCCGGCTGATATTTTAGGCCCGCCGAGCCCATCGAGACGGGCTCCACTTCCTCATAACAATCTTGATATTCCGCGGGGAGAATGGTCTTTATTCGGCGCTCAAGCGCCTTAAGCCGACTGTAATCTTTGAAACCAAATATCATTGTGACTGCTCACGAACCAGCTTACACGCCAACGAATGATCGGGGAGGGTTCACGCGGTCAGAATTCCAGGCGCAGCAGGATTTCTATCTGGCGGGCCGTCTCGTTTAGAGGTGTGAGCGCGGGGAAGCCGGCACGGGCGACTCTGCCTTTCAGTGCGACCCCGAAATCGCCGGCATTTATGAAGGCTTGGGGGTTGTTGTAGTTGGCGTGGTTGAGGATGTTGTAGAAGTCGGCTCGGAGGGTGAGACGGGCGGTCTCGTGGAGGCGGGCGAGGGGGAAGGCACGGGCTAGCGAGAGGTCTAGGTTTTGGAACCGCGATCCGCGGAGTGAATTGCGCCCAAGGTTTCCGTTCTGGTTGGCGGGTGGCTCGACGAAGGCGGCCTTGTCGAGGATGAGTTGCCCGCCGGGCACGGGTTGGGGTGAGTTGAGTAGCGCGGGCATCGAGACCAGGTCCGGACGGACATTGCATATGGGCACGCAGTTTCCTCCGAGGAACACGGTATAGGGCAATCCGGAGCGGAGGGCGTAGAGGCCGGAGACGGTCCAGTTACGGAAGAGGAGCGATCGGGCGACGGGGCTGTTCCACCAGGCGGCAATTAGTAAATTGTGACGCTGGTCGAAGTCTGTGTTGCCGCGATCGCTTTCCCTGTCGTATTGGCGCGAGAAGCCGGCGTAGTAGTGGGAGGCGAAGGTGCGGTCGGTCTGGTTGGCGAAGCCGATGTCGAAGAAGTCGCCGAGTAGTGGATCGCTCTGATTGTCGATAGAGTGACTCCACGTATAGGAAGCCCTGACGTTGGTCTGGCGCCGACGGTATTGGGCCGAGAGTTGCATCGCGGCGTAGTCGGAGTAGCCCTGGTTGGCGCGGAGGTTGATGTCGTCATTGATTGTGGCGTTGGGGCGGTCGTAGTCGTTGGCTGGGTCCTGGCGATTGACGATGTCGTTGGTGATGAGACGATGACCGACGGAGCCGAGGGCGGCGGCTTCGAGGTTCCAGTTTTGAACGACCTGCTGCAGGCCGAGGAAGTAACTGTGTACGAGCGGCGTGCGGAGAGTGTTTGCGAAGGCCGTGAGGCTGTAGAAGCTGTTTGTGGTTAGGGGCGGCAGCTGGGCGTAGACGGTAGTAAGGGGTGCGAGGTAGTTGCGTGGGCCGTTGAGGGATGCTGACCCTTTCGCAAGATCGTTGAAGGCGGCGCTGCTCCAGATGTTATCGAACCAGCGATCGTAGAACATGCCGTAGGCGCCGCGGAGTGTAGTGCGGCTGTTGGCTCGTGGGGACCAGGCGAAGCCGGCGCGGGCGGCCCAGTTGAGTGTGTCGGAAGAGAAGAGTTGTTGTTGGGTGGCGGGTCCGTTGGTAGCCGCTTGGACTTGATCGGCGAAGACCGCGCCGGGGCCTAGGGCGACGGCGAAGGCCGGGGTATCGTTCTGAGTTTTGGGGCTACCGAAGGAGTCCAGGCGTAGACCGGCGTTCACGGTGAGGCGCGGTGTTACGCGGAAGTCTTCCTGCAGAAACGCAAAGGACTGGATGTAGTGGAAGTTGCCTCCTCCGGTGGGAAGGGCGTTGCTGCCGGATTGGGCGGCGAGGCGTGAGAGGGGCGCGATGAGGACGAAAGGCGCGCCGGCGCGAAAGGACGATTCATCAGCAAACAGGTATTGGGGCTTGCGGGTGAGGGCGAAGCGTGTGCCACGGGCGAGGAACCCGGCTCCGGCTTTGAGCAAGTTGCGGTTACGGGCATGGACTATGTTCGCGGAGAGTTCGAAGGACGTTGAATTATCGTTGAAGCCAAAGCCGGTGGAGGCGCCGGGAAGAAACGTGGGCTGCCCGAGGATCTGGAGGACGGGAATGTCGGGGAGAGGGTTGTTCCAGCGGAGTGTGTCGCGCTGGGCGCCGGCGCGGATCTCAGTGGTGGTTCGGGAGGTCCAAGAACTGGCGAGGGTGATGCCTGCTCCCATCGTCGCGGCGCGGAGCGGGGCGTTGCCGT
>JBDTMC010000121.1:0-17917 GCA_039934475.1 Bryobacteraceae bacterium
CCAAACATCGTGCCGCCGTCGCCGGCGAAGTGTTTGGCGCACGAAAGCACCGACAGCGGGGCATCCAGCGACTTTCCTTGCAGACCGCGCACTGCCGCCTCACCCAATGGCTTCACAATATCGGGAGACTCGCTGTAGCCTTCATACGTCCGGCCCCAGCGGATATCCTGCGGGACCGTGACACACGGCGCGAACGCCCAATGAATGCCGGTGGCGCGCGTTTCAATCGCCGTGATCCGCGAAGCCTCTTCCACCAACTTCGCATTGCGCGTACAACCTAAGCCGATGTTATGCGGAAATACCGTGGCGCCAATCACATTGTTGTGTCCGTGTACCGCGTCCACTCCGTAGAGCAATGGAATCCGCAGACGCGTCTTCAGCGCGCGCGCCTGATAGCGGTCATACATGTCGGTCCATGAAGTGAGGTCGTTACCGGTCTTGGGATCCGAATCGCCGCCGCTAAGCAAGGAGCCGAGGGCGTACGTCTCGATCTCATCAAGACTCTTCAGGTTCATCTGATCCGGCTGGGTCATCTGACCGATCTTTTCGTCCAGAGTCATCTGCGCGAGGATCTTGCGCGCCTGGGCATCGTGCTTCGAGTACATGGTGGACGAGGGCGCCGCGGCGGCAGCGGCTGCGGCGAGAGAGGTGGCGAGAAACTGGCGGCGGGAGGAAGTCATAAGCGTAAATTAAGACAACTCTATCTTATGACAAGAAGACCCTGAAAAGATAAGGCCCGGCGAACCCTTTCGGGGCGCGCCGGGCTGGTCTCTCGAAACGTCGGTCTTAGTAGCGGTAGTGGTCAGGCTTGTAGGGGCCGTCTACCGACACGCCTAGATACTCGGCCTGCGAAGGAGTCAGAGTCGTCAACTTCACCCCGATCTTCTCCAGGTGCAGCCGCGCCACTTCCTCGTCCAGGTACTTCGGCAGAGTGTAGACCTGCGCCTTGTATTCGTCCTTGTTCTTCCACAGGTCCAACTGCGCCAGCGTCTGGTTGGCGAAGCTGTTGCTCATCACGAAGCTCGGGTGACCAGTAGCACAGCCCAGGTTCACCAGGCGGCCCTCCGCGAGCATGTAGAGGCAGCGCCCGTCGGCAAACTCATAACGGTCCACCTGCGGTTTGATCTCGGTCTTCACTACACCCGGAGCGTTGTTCAACTTGTCCACCTGAATCTCATTGTCGAAGTGGCCAATGTTGCAAACGATCGCCTGGTCCTTCATGCGCTGCATGTGCTCCACCGTGATGATGTCGCAGTTGCCGGTGCAAGTGACATAGATATCGGCGCGCCCCAGGGTGTCTTCGATCGTCGTAACTTCGAAGCCTTCCATCGCCGCCTGCAGAGCGTTAATCGGATCGATCTCGGTCACAATCACGCGGGCGCCAAAGCCGCGCAGTGAATGCGCGGAGCCCTTGCCGACGTCACCGTAACCACAGATCACCGCCACCTTGCCCGCCACCATCACATCCGTGGCGCGCTTGATGCCGTCCGCCAGCGATTCGCGGCAACCATACAGGTTGTCGAACTTCGACTTCGTCACCGAATCGTTCACATTGATGGCCGGCACCAGCAACTTGCCCTGCTGATGCATTTTGTACAGCCGGTGTACACCAGTGGTGGTCTCTTCCGATACGCCGCGCCACGCCTTCACGATGTCATGCCAGCGAGTCGGGTTCTCCGCGTACACTTCCTTCAAGAGATTCTTGATGACTGTTTCTTCGTGGCTGCCCGAAGGAGTGTTCACCCAGTCCGAACCCTCTTCCAGTTCATAGCCCTTGTGCAGCAGCAGCGTCACGTCGCCGCCATCGTCAACCACAAGCTGCGGACCCAGACCGTCGGGGTGGCTGATCGCTTGCAGCGTACACCACCAATACTCTTCCAGCGATTCGCCCTTCCACGCAAACACTGGCACGCCGGTAGCCGCTATCGCTGCCGCGGCATGGTCCTGCGTAGAGAAAATGTTACAGCTCGCCCAGCGCACATCGGCGCCCAGGTCCAACAAGGTTTCAATCAGCACGGCCGTCTGTATCGTCATGTGCAGACTTCCGGTGATGCGCACACCGGCCAGTGGCTTATCGGCGGCGTACTTCTTACGGATGGCCATCAAGCCGGGCATTTCATGCTCAGCGACGGTAATTTCCTTGCGGCCCCAGTCGGCGAGCTTCATGTCGGCGACTTTGAAATCGGTTGCGGTGCGGTTCAGTGTTGCGGTGCTCATAATTTTCTTATCGACGAATCCAGATACGTTGATAGAATAACAGCACGGACCCATGGCGTCAATCCTAAAACTTCTCAGGCTGCTGGCCGATCCCACCCGGCTTCGCGTTCTTCTTGTACTGGAGCACGAAGAACTCTCAGTGGCCGAACTGCAGGAGATACTCTCCATCGGCCAGAGCACAATGTCCACGCACCTGGGGCAACTGAAATCCGCCGGTCTGGTTGAAGACCGCCGCACGGGAAAGAACATCCTCTACCGCATCAGACCGCAGCCTGGTGATGAAGCGCAGATGCTGGAGCAAGTAATGGAAGTGCTGCGCCACGCTGCCGAAGAGATCGCGGAAGCCGAGCAGGACCGCGAGGCTCTACGTCTGGTGCTGCACAAGCGCAAGGACAAGATTCGCGCCTACTTCGACGAACTGGCCGGAAAGTTCGGCCGCCAGTACGTACCGGGACGCTCTTGGCAAGGCCTGGCGGAGACGTTACTCGCCCTTATGCCTCCAATGGTGATCGCCGACCTCGGCGCGGGTGAAGGTTCGTTCTCCCAGTTACTGGCGCGCCGGGCGGAGAGAGTCATCGCGGTGGACAACGCCGACAAGATGGTGGAATACGGCAGCGAACTGGCGCGCCGCCACGGCGTGAAGAATCTGGAATACCGGAAGGGCGACCTGGAGGACCTTCCGATTGAATCCTCCGCCGTGGACCTAGCCTTCTTCAGCCAGGCACTCCATCACGCGCAGCATCCACAGGTGGCTGTGAATGAGGCTCACCGCATTTTGAAACCAGGCGGCCGCATCGTCGTCCTGGATCTGGCCAGGCACGGCTTTGAAGAAGCACGCGAGCTATACGCCGACGTCTGGCTCGGGTTCACCGAAGTGGAAGTCCGCGGCTTCCTCCGCAAGGCTGGATTCAATGGCATCGAAACCAGCCTGGTTCACAAGGAACAGGAATCGCCGTATCTGGAAACGATGCTCGCCGTGGCGACGAAGTAGCCTGCTATCCTCCCGAACGGACACGTTCGGGTGCACTGGGAGCCCCACGAAGCAAGCCGGCAGTGCTGAGATCTTCGTCGACATCCGGCCAGTAGATACCATACCCCGCACCGCTAATCGCCCAGTTCTGACGCTGCGCCCCCGTTGCATCAAGAAGCCTTGGGTACCACACCAGCGGAACAACGATCGTCCTGCCGTCCGTGAGGTCCACAGCCAGAGTGTCCTCGGTGAAGTGGACGTCCTTAACGCTCTCTCCGGGCTTACTCTCCGAACCGTGCATTCCATTTCTCCTTACCGCGACACCCGCTCCAACGAGCCATTCAGCCGCACACTCTCTCCTACCTTCGTCTCAAAATCCACGGTCTTGCCGTTATACCGGATCTTCAAAGGTCCACCCAGGGTCGACCGCACCACACCCACCAGCAACTTGCCGCCTTTCCAATATAAGTCGGCCTCAAATCCTCCCCTTGCGCGTAGACCACGGATGTTACCCTCGCGCCAGGCATCAGGCAGCGCGGGCAGGAAGCGGACAACACCGTTGTGGCTCTGAAGCAGCATCTCGGCAATCCCGGCCGTGGCGCCGAAATTGCCGTCGATCTGAAAGGGTGGATGCGCATCGAACAGATTCTCATAACTGCCACCCGCCGACTTGCCTCCCATCACGAATCCCGTCTCGCCCGTCGGCCGCAGCATCATTCCGAGAATCGTGTTCGCCCGGTTGCCGTCGCCCAACCGCGCCCACAGATTCAGTTTGTACGCCAAAGACCAGCCGGTGGAAGCATCGCCACGCGCGTCCAGACTCTTGCGCGCCGCTGCCGCCAGTTCGCCCGTCTCGTCTGGAGTGATCTCCGACGCGGGATACAAGCCCCATAGGTGGGAGACGTGGCGGTGTGTCTTTTCCACCTCCGCATACTCCTCCAGCCATTCCATGACTCGACCGTCTGAGCCGGCCCTTGTGGGAGCCAGGCGCGCCCGCTTCGCAGTCAGCTCCTCACGAAACTCGAGATCCGTCTTCAAAATCTCAGAAGCCTGAATGGCAGCAGAGAACAGATAACGCAGTAACTGGTTGTCCACCGTCGGCCCCATACAGACGTGCGACTGCGAACCATCCTTCAGTTGGAACGCGTTCTCCGGCGAATTGGAAGGCGCGGTCACGAGCCACTTTCCATCGGCGCTCTCGGTGAGAAAATCCGCGTAGAACCGTGCCGAACCTTTCAGCAAGGGATACGCCCACTCGAGGAACTTCTCGTCGCGCGTAAACAGATAGTGATCCCAAAGATGCTGGCACAACCAGGCCGAACCGCTGGTAGTGGCGCCCCATGAGGCGCTCTCTCCGGGCGATGTATAGCCCCACGGATTCGTGATCACATGCGCCACCCAGCCGCGCGCGCCGTAGTAGGCTTTGGCTGTATGTTCTCCTGGCTCACGGAGGGATTCGATCAACGCAAAAAGTGGCTGATGCAACTCGCTCAGGTTCGTAACCTCCGCTGGCCAGTAGTTCATTTGCACATTCACGTCGAGGTGCCAGTCTCCGTTCCAAGGTGTCTGCAACTCCTCTGCCCAAATGCCCTGCAGGTTGGCCGGAAGTCCGCCGGGACGAGAGGAGGAGATCAATAGGTAGCGGCCATAGTCGAAGTACAACGCAGCCAGCGAGGGATCGAGCGGCCCATCCGCAGCCGCCTTGATCCGCTCTGGAGTCGAGATGAACTCGCCGTCGGGCTGCGCCGGTCCCAGTTCCAGTTGCGCCCGCTCGAAGTATTTCTGATAGTCCGCCTCATGTGAGCGCAGCAGCATCGTGTACGGTCTGCCCATAACGCGGGTCATGTCGTTGCGGGTAAGTGCCACCCGGTCAGCCACCTTGCGACCTGCAAAGCCATGAAAGTCGGTGGCCGCGGTCACAAATAGCGTTACCTCATCGGCTCCCCGCACCGTAATCGAGCCGTCGGCCGCTGATACCGTTCCCCCCTTGGTCCGCATATCCACGCGCGCGGCATAGCTGACTCCCTTGCCACCTTTGCCGTCATTCAACGTTCCCGTCATCAGCAATCCCGAGTTCCCATCCGTCACCGTCGTAAACCGTTCCGGACGGTCGAGCTTCGCAGTAAACGAGATCAATCCGCGCTTGGAAGTGTGAAGCCTGATGACGATCGCCTCGTCAGGAGCACTGGCAAAGTACTCGCGCGAGACGTTCACATCGGCGCGCCGGAACTCCACACGAGCTATCGCCTTCGACACATCCAGAGAACGCCGGTACCCCTTAACTTCACCCTCTGTCTTTTCAAACGCCAGCCGCAGCGTCCCCAGCACCTGATAACACCCAAACTGAACGTCCTTGCCATTGCCGCTTCCGGAACCCGGCCCGCGCGCGACAAACTTCTCATTCACTAACTTCTCCGCCTCGGCGTTGCGCCCTTCGCGCAACAGCCGGCGGATCTCAGGCAGACTGGCCGCCGCGTCGTCCCGGTCCGCATTCTGCACGGAGCCCGACCACATACTCGATTCGTTGAGGACAATCTTCTCTTCCTCGACGCCCCCAAATACCATCGCCCCCAACCGCCCATTGCCGATCGGTACCGACTGAGTGAACTTCGTGGCCGGTGTATCGAACCACAGCGAGCGTTCGGAGGCGAACCCAGGCAGCGCCAGCAGGAGTAGAGCGAGTATCCGTGTCATGAAAGTCCTCCCACAGATGATACAGTCGATTGACGATGACAGCGAAAATCACTGCGGTACGCACGACGGTGGTCAACGCCCAGATGCGCAACTGGGTCTTTGTGAAGGTGGAGACCGATCAGCCAGGTCTCTATGGCTGGGGCGAAGGGTCGCTCGAATGGAAGACTCGCGCCGTGGTGGGTGCGGTGGAGGACTTCGCGCCAATGATCCTCGGCGAAGACCCCACACGGATCGAGCATCTTTATCAGAAGATGTACCGGCAGTCGTTCTGGCGTCTCGGCGTGATCGGCATGTCCGCCATCTCCGCCATCGAACAGGCCTGCTGGGACATCACAGGTAAGATGCTCAACCGGCCCGTGTACCAACTGCTGGGCGGGGCCGTTCGCGATCGCGTTCGCATGTACACGCACCTCGGCGGCGGCGACATGAAGGCAGTCTACGAAACGCAGGACGCGGGCGACCCGCAGATGTTCGTCGACCGCGCTCTCGAAGTCGTCTCGCGCGGATACACCGCGGTAAAGGTCCTCATCACGCCGCCCACGGAAACCTTAAACAGCATCGCCGCCTATCGATCAGCCGAAACGTTTATGCGCGCCTTGCGGGAAGCCCTCGGTGAGCGCATCGACATCATGGTGGATTGCCACGGCCGCCATAGTGTCGCCAACGCCCTGGAATTTTGCCGCATCCTCGCGCCCTACCGCCCCTACTTCGTCGAGGAGCCCGTGCCACCGGAAAACGCAGACCTCATGGCGCAGGTCTGCCACGCTTCACCCGTGCCCATCGCCACCGGAGAGCGCCTGGTTACCCGTCATCAGTTTCGCCCACTCTTTGAGAAGAACGCCTGCCACGTCATCCAACCCGATCTTTGCCATTGCGGGGGCCTCTGGGAAGCGCGCAAGATCGCGGCCATGGCTGAGGTCTACGGCATGGGCGTTGCGCCCCACAACCCTCTTGGTCCGGTGGCCAATGCCGCGGCTCTGCACTTCGCCTTGAGCACGCCCAATTTCCTCATTCAGGAAGACATGCTGAGCGATGTCCCCTGGCGCTGGGAAGTGGTGCGCCACAATCTGGAGACGAAGGATGGGTATTGGCTGCCCACATCCGCCCCAGGCATGGGCATCGACATTGATGAAGCCGCCGCTGCCCGTCATCCCTTCGAACAGGAAGTGATCCACGCGATGAGCGTCCGCGCGGCTGATGGCGCCATCCTCGACTGGTAGCTGCCGTTAACGGATCTCCGCCGGCACGGAGCCGGTGCCGACGCTGCGGCGATAGGCCGCGGGCGGCAATCCAAAGGCCTCCCGGAAAAGGGAATTCATGTGTTGAACGGAACGGAAACCCGAGATCGCCGCCACCTCTTTGGGGGAGAGCGACGTATCCATCACCAATGATCTGGCACGCTCCAGTTGTGCATCGCGAATCGCATTGTGTAGCGTGCGTCCTAGGGCGCTCTTAAATCTGGAGTCCAGTCCCGAACGCGAAGCCCTCACCGCAGCCACCACATCGGGAACCTTGATCCCATCGCAAGCGTGTTCCCGGATAAAAGTCATCGCCTTGGCAATTTGAATGTCCTCAAAAGGAAGGATATCGGTGGAACTGCGCGTGACCACTCCCACCGGATCGACCACATAGTGATTCCTCTCCGGCAGCTTCCCACTCATAATATGGTCAAGCAGAGCGGCGGCTTTGTGGCCCATCCGTTTCGCCCCCTGCTCAATACTGCTCAATAACGGAGTACTAAGGCCGCAGAGAACCTCGTCATTATCAACTCCAATCACGGCGACGTCCTCCGGCACACGCAGTCCGCAGATGCGCGAGGCCTCCAGCAAATGCCGTGCCCGATGATCATTGGCCGCCATCAAACCCACAGGCTTTGGGAGCGATTGCAGCCAGGCGCCAAGTGCCTGTTGGATGTCTGTCCAACGGCGGTTGCCGCGCTGCCGGCCGTGATAAACCTGGCACGTAAATCCTCGCTCTTTGAGATGGTGCGCGAACTCTCTCTCCCGTTCTTCCGACCATCCGTTGACGGCGGTTTTAGGATAACCGTAAAAGCCGAAGCTGCGAAAACCGCGGTTCACCAGGTGCTCCGCGGCCAGACGCGCGATCGCCCGGTTGTTAGTGAAGAAATAGGGGATCTTCGATTTGGCATCGTACCATCCATAGCCGCTGCCAAAACCCACCGCCGGCAACTTCGATTCCACCACCCTCCGGGCCACGGCCGGATGATCGAAATTGGCGATGATGCCGTCACCCTCCCACGAACTAAGTTCCGGAAGCCTCTGGTCCTTCAGTGCACTCTCTTCGATGTACACGTTCCATCGCGCCCCTGTCTGGAGGTACGCCGCAACTCCGCGGATCACCTGAAGATCGTAGGCCGTTGTCGCGTCGTAAATCAGCGCAACCCGCCGCATTTTGCTGAGCATTATCGTATTAAACACTAACGCTTGGGGAAATCTGTAATTTTTGAGGGAAATTTTATAAAAGATGCCGATTGCCCGCCCGTACCGCAAGGTATAGTATCTAACTCACCGTTTGCCAGGGATCAAATCTGCAAACACCGAAGGAGGAATCCATGATGATGGGCGAGTCTCTCCGGCCCCAGTTTAGGCCGGCCCTCACAGCTTTGATTCTGTTACTTTGTGCACTAGGCTTGCACGCACAAACCAACACGGGGACTATATCCGGCGTTGTCACTGACTCATCTGGGGCTACGGTTTCTGGCGTCCAGATCACCGCTCAGAACCTCGAGACCAACGCTTCCGTAAAGTCGTCCAGTGCCGACAATGGAACGTATTCGATCACGTCCCTTCCCCCTGGCGTTTACAAAATATCGGCCGAAAAGACCGGATTTAAGACCAGTGTTTCCGATAATGTCCGGCTCGCTTTCAGCGGTCAGGCCAACCTCGACATCGCCTTAGCCCTCGGCAGCGTCAATGAGACGATTGCCGTGCAAGCTTCCGCCGTCGAGATCAATAGCGCGATTGTCGAAGTCGCGACGTCGCTGGAAGAAAAAGTCGTTAAGGACCTTCCCCTTCAGATCGCCAACGGCCGGCGCCAAATCGACTCCTTCGTGTTTCTCGTCCCGGGCGTGCAGGGAGACACCTTCTCCAGCCGCATCAACGGCGGCGTTGATTTCAATAGCGAAGTCCTCTTCGACGGCATACCGATGGCGTCTTTCGAAACCAACGGCTATCAGACCGGGATCAACCCACCCTACGAAGCGATCGACGAATTCAAGGTGTTGACCTCGGTCTTCTCCGCGCAATACGGCCGCGGGCAAGGCGTAAAGAACTATCACTTCGCCCAGGGTACCAACGCCCTCCATGGCAACGCCTTCGACTTCGTTCGAAACACCGCTTTTGACGCCAGAGGATTCTTCTCGCCGACAACGTCAATCAATAAACAGAACGAATACGGCTTCACCGTCGGCGGACCCGTGTTCATTCCCAAGGTATACAACGGGAAGAACAGGACATTCTTCAATGCAGCGGTTAGCTGGTACAAGTTCCGCGGAGCTGGCCTGAACACTCAGTACACAGTGCCGACGGTAGATTTCCGCCGGGGCGATTTTTCAAAGCTAGTCGATGCCAGCGGCAACCTGATCCCAATCTACGACCCTCAGACCCACGCCCCCTTTGCGGGCAATCTGATTCCCGAATCCCGATTCAGCCCTACGTCGGCAAAAGTCATTCCGCTCATTCCCACCCCCACCGGGCCGGGACTCATCAACAACATCGGCCCCGGTATCCCCAGTTTTCCGAACGACAACCTGTCGTGGTCTTACAACGTGGCCCACAACATCACCTCCGGTCAGCGGGTGAATTTCACGAATTGGCGGACTTCCTCACCTAACCAGTGCCTGCTGGGAAGCAACATTGCCGGTTCCTTAAGCGGACTCTCGAACTGCCCTGGGGCCACCACCGCTTATCTCGCCAACTACTCTCTCGCCGTTCGCCCCAATCTGATTGTGACCGCGGGCACCCTCTGGTTCCGCATTCTGAACAACCAGGAGGTGGGTGGTCCGCCCAACACGTCCATCGATTTCCCAGGGTTGCCAAAAGGGACAAAGATCGCATTCCCCCGCATGACGTTCGACGGCCCCACCGCCGCGCCGGTGCAATTGGGAACTGGCTTCCAGGGCGACTACAACTTCCAGCCCGGCACAAGCACAGTGACCAACGTCCTCTGGGTGAAGGGAAAGCACTCGCTCAATATCGGGTTTGAGTATCGCCAGTCCCGTAATACCACGTCGATCTGTGAAGGCTGCCCGGCACGTTTTCAGTTCAGCAATCGCAGCACATCGCTGCCCGGCTCACCTGACTTCGCCACCGCGGGACACCCGTTTGCCAGCTTTCTGCTCGGCATCGCCGACCAGGCAACGGCTTCCACCGGCCTTGCCGACCGCATATTCCGCAACTCATCCTTCTCCAGCTATGTCCAGGATGACTACCGGGTGACCAAGAAACTCACCCTCAACCTCGGACTACGCTATGACGTGTTCGTGCCCGACACCGAAGATACCAATCGCATCGCGTTCTTCGATCCGACCATTGCCAATCCCGAAGCGGGTGGCAGGCTAGGCGCGCTCAGCAAGCCTGGCGACTGCGACTTCTGCACCAAGAAGAACACCATTGCCGACATTCACTGGAAGAACTTCGCGCCGCGTATTGGCTTTGCCTACGCCATGAACAACAAGACCGTCATCCGCGGCGGATACGCGATCGTGTATGGCTTGGGTGGCGCAAACGATCTCGGCCAAACGCGCATCAAGACGAATTTCCTTAATGGTTCGTCTGGGAACTTTGCGGCCATTTCTCAGGACGCCGGCGCCACACCAGGCTATGGATCCTGGGATCGTCCTTTCCCCTTACCCACCGTCGACGCCTTCCGGCCTGGCATCGGCAACGATCAATCTGTGAATTACGCGGGCCGCTGGCAGGGCGCCGCTCCCTATATTCAGAACTGGACTATCGGCATGGAGCGGGAACTGCCCGGCTCCGTGCTGGTCAGCGTCAACTATGTGGGCAACAAGGGCATTCGGCTGCCATCCAATTTGGAGAACCTGAATCAGGTGGATCCCAAATACCTCGGATTGGGAGCCACGCTCCAAGCCGATATCAACAGTCCCGAAGCAAGGGCCGCCGGAATCGGCTTGCCCTATCCGGGGTTTGTCGGCAGCGTCGCCCAGGCACTCCGCCCCTATCCTCAATACGCGGGCGTCACCAGCAATTTCCAGGAGACGGGTGTCACGCGCTACGATGCGCTACAAGCTACCGTTCAGAGGCGATTCGGCCAGGGACTGGAGTTCCTGGTCAGCTATACGGCTTCCCGCCAAATGAGCAATACGGATTCCGGCTTCGGGACTTTCAATGGCGGGGCTGTGAACACCTTCAATCGCGCCGCTGAATATGGCATCGCTCCCAGCGACATTCCGCACACACTCGCCGTCAGTGGTCTCTACGAACTGCCCATCGGCACAGGCAAACGCTACCTCAACAAGCAGGGAGCAGCCGGGCGTGTGATTGGAGGCTGGCAGATCGGGTGGGTCACGCGCTACCAGAGCGGCACACCGATCGGTGTTAGCGCCAGTAACGTCCTTCCTATCTTCGGTGGCGGCAACCGGCCCAATCTGGTTTCCGGCGTCGATCCCCAACTCAGCACCAGCGGCTTCGATCCGGCCAAGGACAAGCTCATCAACATCGCTGCGTTCTCACAACCGGCCGACTTTACCTTCGGCAACGCTCCGAGGGTAAACGGAAACCTGAGGAACTTCGCGTACTTGAATGAGAATATAAACGTCACCAAGTACTTTCGCTTCACCGAAACCATCAACCTCCAGTTCCGCGCGGAGTTCTTCAATGTCTTTAACCGGGTTGTCTTTGGAGGTCCCAATTCGTCGTACTCGCCGACGAATGCAGGGTTTGGCTCCATCAGCGGACAAGGCAACACGCCACGACAAGGCCAGTTGGCTTTAAAGCTGAACTTCTAGCAGCATGCAGGTAGGTTTGTTCTACAGGGAGCGCACGACAGTCTTCACGGACTGGCTGCGCTCCTTGCTCGTTTTGATCTGCCTTGCGGCGGCTCTGGGGACACCCCTTCGATCAGAAGACGGTTCGGATCTACTTACCCTCGGTGTCAAACAACTCCGCAGCGGATCCACATTCGCCTCCGCGCGGACCCTGCGACAAGCCGTAAAAGAGGGGAATCCGCGGGCGCACCTCTTCCTGGCAGAAGCCTACTTCGTCTTGAATCAACACGCTCTATTCGCCGCGGAGATTGCCGCCGCTAAAGCCGCAGCGCCCACCCAAGCCGAGCCTTACTACATTGAAGGCCGGCATACGCTCCTGGTCGAGGGCAATGCGCAAACGGCGGTGGAACAATTCAAGCTGGCGCTCTCCCGCGATCCGGAACATATCAAGGCCCAGTGTTACCTCGGAATCGCGCTTAGGAATCTGCAACGACACGCCGAAGCGGAAGAGCATCTGAAGACCGCCGTGCAACTCGCGGAAACCGTCAAAGTGCCGTTCTACCTTCCCTATCAGACCCTCGCGGAACATTACCTGGATCAAGGCAATAGCACAGAGTCGGAACGGTGCATCAAGGTTGCGGTGAAACTTTCCCCCGAAGTCCCCCTGAATCAATTCCTGCTTGGCAAAATCCTGTGGGCTCGATCCCAACCGGCAGACGCGGTGGCCGCCCTCCGCTCCACCATCCAACTCGATGAAGCGTTCCTGGAGGCTCGCTACCTGCTGGCGCGCATCCTCGAAAAGCAAGGTGATACCATCGGCTCCAAGCAGGAGTTCGCTCAGTTCCAAGCGCTAAAGGAAGTCTACGGTGCGGGTCGCCTTCGTTAGTTACGTGCCACCTTGTCTCGGAATGTTGTTCTGCCTTCTACTGCACGCTCAGTCGATTTCCGTTCCCTCCGGCTCCAAAGGACCGCAGGCTAAATCCGGCGCCGAGCTAGACGCGTTTGGTCTTCTCTATGAGGCGCACACGCCAAAGGATAGCGCGGCCGCTGCCGAGTCCTTTCTGCGGTCCTATCCGGATTCCGAATTCGTCGAATACGCAGCGATCGCCGCCATGCATAGCCACCACGACATGGGTTCATGGAAACGTTCCAAAGAACTGGCGGAACTGGTTCTCAAAATCGACCCCGACAACGTGGACGCCTTGCTCCATCTGGCGCGCCTGCTGATCGATCCGGAACACGAAGACAAAGGAAATCTGGGGGAAGCCGGCCGCCTCGCCGAGCGCGGCCTCACCAAGCTCAAGACGATGAGCATTCCCCGCTCCGCGAATAGCCGCGATTGGTTGCGAACCAGGAACTCTTTTACCGCGATTGGCTCGTCCGTCCGCGGTTGGGTATGCTTTAGAACTGGGGCCAAAGACCGCGCTATCGATTACCTGAAAGAGGCTGCACGTTTGGATCCGCAAGGTGAATACTTCTATCGCTTGTCTCTTGTGGCCGAAGCCAAACGGGATGTGAAAGGGTCGCGCGATTGGGCTTCTCAGGCGATTCAAGCAGGACCGGAATGGATCGGCGTCTTGGCTCGGCGGCAACTGGCCGCCCTGGAGGCGTCGTGCGATGACCGTTAGATCTCTGTATTGCTTTGTCGCACTGACCGCCTTTTCGGTTAGCGTCGGATGGTCACAGACGAATGCGACGGAGGCCGCGGTCGAGGACCTTTATGCCGAGGCGCTAGCCGCCAGACGAAGCGGCGATCTGAACGGCGCCATTGCCAAATATCAGGCCATCCTCAAGCTGAGCCCTAAACTAGCAGCCGCCCATAACAACCTCGGGCTTCTCTATTTTCAACAAAGCAATTTTCCGGCGGCCGCGCAGGCGTTTGAGCAGGGTTTGCTGGCCGATCCGAAGATGACGGCGAGCCTGACTCCGCTTGGTTCCGCCTACTTCCAAATGGCGCAGTTCGCAAAGGCTAAGGCGGTTCTGGACCGCGCAGTCCGTCTCACCCCTCGCGACGAGAACGCGCAGCTTTATCGGGCTCGTACGATGTTTTCGCTAGGGGAGCGCGAAGCCGCGGCCGATGCCCTTCAGAAACTCCTGGTACAAGCGCCACACAATATTGAGGCCCTCTACACGCTCGGCCAGATGTACATGCAGCTCGCCCAGGTGACGCTCAAACAGCTCAACAAAGAAGCGCCGGACTCTTATCTCAGCAATCTCGTCTCAGGCCAGTTGCTGACCAGCATGGAAGACTACGACGGAGCGTTGGCCCAATTCAAGAAGGCGCTGGAAAAGCAGCCCGGGTTCCGAGGTGCGCATTACAACATCGGAAATATCTATTGGCTGGAAGGCAAATGGACCGAAGCCATCGTAGAGTTCAAGCAGGAACTTGGCGCGGACCAATTCAACTGCCTGGCACATTGGAAGATCGCCAACAGCCTGCTGAATTTGAGGGAAGACCAGAAGACCGCGCTCTCTGCGGCGCAAACCGCGCTGCAACTCTGTCCGGACCTCGCCCAGGCTCATCTGGATTTGGGACGCTTGCTGGCCGACACCGGCGACTACCCCAAAGCAGTGGAGCATTATCGTCGCGTGCTCCAACTCGCCCCAGAGGAATCGACAGCGCACTTTCACCTCGCTACTGCCTACCGGCGCATGGGGAAGACTGAGGAAGCCAACGCAGAAACGCGGATCCTGCAGGAGATGTCTCCCAAAGCGCCCGCACCGCAGGACCAGCGGAAGTGACTCGCCGCGCGCTTCTGAAAATACCCTTCCTTCCGGCTGCGCGCAGCCTCTTCGCCGCCGCTCCAGAACCGCCCGTCTTTAGCGATGTCACGGCCTCCAGTGGCATTCGTTTTGTGAACGCCGCCAGTCCCACCTCGCAGAAGTACCTGCCGGAATCCATGACGGGCGGCGTGGCTATGTTCGATTACGATGGCGATGGGTGCCAGGACCTGTTCTTCGTTAACGGCGCGAGTCTGAGCGATCCAATGACGGCCGGGCAGCAGCCTGACAAGTCGGATCCGCGGTTTTGGAACCGCCTCTATCACAACGATGGCGGCGGGAAGTTCACTGACGTGACAGAGAAGGCAGGCCTGCGCGGTACTGGATACGGGATGGGCGTCGCCGTCGGCGACTACAACAACGACGGGCGCGCCGACTTGTTCGTCACCAATCTCGGCCGCAGCATTTTGTACCGCAATAACGGAGACGGCACATTCACCGACGTCACCAGCGAATCGAAAATCGTTACAGCAGGCTGGTGCGCCGGCGCCTGTTTCTTCGACTATGACCGCGACGGTCACCTGGATCTGTTTGTCAGCCGCTACCTCGATTGGGACTTCGCCAAGAACATCTGGTGCGGCGAGCGGAAGGAGGGACGGCGGTCCTATTGCCATCCCGATAAATTTCAGCCCATCGAACACTTGCTCTACCACAACAACGGCGACGGAACGTTTACCGACGTCAGCCGTAGTGCGGGGTTGGCGCGCCAGCTGGGTAAGGGTCTCGGCATCGCCATGGATGATTTCAATGACGATGGCTGGCCCGATATCGCGGTTGCCAACGACTCGTTTCCGCAGCAGCTTTTCCTGAACCAGAAGAACGGGCAATTCAAAGAGAGCGGCATTGCTTCAGGACTGGCTTACGACGGCGATGGCCGCACCTTCGCCGGCATGGGCATCGACAGCGCATTTCCAAGCAGCAGTACTGGGCTGGAGATCTTTATCGACGCGCTGGCAAACCAACGGTACGCGCACTACCGCGCCAAGAACGGCTACTTTGAGTACGAATCGGCCAACAGTGGCGTGGGCAAGATCAGCTCAGTTCATTCCGGATGGGGTGCCAAGTTCGCAGATACGGATAACGATGGCTGGAAAGATTTGGTGATCGCGCAGGGCCACGTGATGGACAACATCGAGCTCACCCAGCCCTGGGTGAAATACCTTGAGCCTCCGGCGCTCTTACGAAATTACCTCGGCCAGTTTGAGGATATTTCCGCACTCAGCGGTAAGCCTTTTCAGACTCCGCTGGCGGCTCGCGGATTGGCGGTCGGCGACTTGGACAACGACGGATGTCTGGATATCGTCATCAACTGCAACAACGGCCCCGCGGTGATTCTCCGCAACCAGGGCGGTACCGGGAATCATTGGATTCTCATTGACACCGTCGGCACCGTCAGCAATCGCGATGGCATTGGCGCACGTATCACCATCACCTCCAAGTCCGGCCGGAAACAACGCGCGTTCGTGAGCACCGCGGGCAGCTATCTCTCCTCCAGCAGTAAGCGGGTGCACTTTGGTTTAGGTTCAGACCACATCATTACTGAATTGGAAATCGCCTGGCCAAGCGGCATTGTCCAAACGCTGAAGAACGTGGAAGCAGACCATGTGCTGAAGGTGACGGAGAGTCGAAGTGAGGCCTAGTCTCTGCCTGCTGCTCGTCGCCGGCATCCTCTCCGCACAAGTCCGATTCTTAGATGTCGGCCGGGAAGCCGGGCTCATATATCCTTTAATCTGCGGCAGTAACGAGAAGAAGACTTACCTCATCGAAACCCTGGGCGCCGGCGTCGCCGCCATCGACTATGACAACGACGGTCTCATTGACTTGTTCACCGTCACAGCTTCCACCATGGATGCTGCCCCTGGTAAGACCGCGCCCACAAACCACCTGTACCGCAATCTGGGAAACGGGAAGTTTCAGGATGTCACTGCAGAGGCGGGCTTGGCCCGGTCCGGTTGGGGTCAGGGCGTCTGTGCTGGCGACATCGATAATGATGGCTTCATTGATCTCTACGTCACCTACTATGGTCACGATGTGCTGTACCACAACACCGGTAAAGGCCGGTTCGAAGACGTTACAGCGGAAGCGGGCCTGGCAGGAGGGCCGCCGGCCTGGGGAACAGGTTGCGCCTTCGTGGACTACGACCTGAATGGCTATGTCGATCTCTTTGCCTCCAGGTACGTGGATTTCGATCGCAAGACTACCCCGACTCCCGATCAGCCCAATGCGTGCCGCTGGAAGAATCAGCCGGTTCCCTGCGGGCCGAAAGGATTGCGAGGCAGTACGAATCGCCTCTGGCGGAATGTTTCTAAGCCAGGGTCAATCAGGTTCGAAGATGTCTCCGCACCCGCTGGCATTTTGAAGACAGGCGCACGCTACTCGCTCTCAGTGACCACGCTCGATTACGATCACGACGGCTGGCCCGATATCTACGTCGCGGTCGATTCGCAGGCCAGCATCCTCTACCGCAACAATCACGACGGAACGTTTACCGATCGCGCCCTGGAAGCCGGTGTGGCGCTGAGTGACGCCGGCGCGGAGCAGGCGGGTATGGGCACGGCGGCGGCCGACTATGACCGCGACGGCAATCTCGACCTGGTCAAGACAAACTTCGTGGATGACCTGCCCAACCTGTATCGCTTCCGGAGCGACGGAGGGTTCGAAGAGACCACTGTGCCCAGCGGTCTTGGCAGGCATCGCGAGTACATGGGTTGGGGTGTCGCCTTCCTCGACTTCGACAACGACGGCTGGCCCGATATCTTCATGGTGAACGGGCATATCTACCCACACTTGAAGACTGTGGACTATGCGCAGCGACGATTACTCTACCGGAATCTGGGCAATGGACGTTTCAGTGAAGCGAGCATCGGCGACACCGTGCAATCAAGCCGCGGCCTGGCCACGGTGGACTTCGATAACGACGGCGACATCGATCTGCTCATCTCCAACCTCAACGAACCACCGACACTGCTCCGAAACGACGGCGGTAACCGGCAGCATTTCCTGACTTTGAAACTGGGCGGGACGCACGCGAACCGCAGTGCGATTGGCGCGCGCGTCACGGTTACGGTTGCCAACCGGCCGATGGTCCAGGAAGTACGGTCCGGATCGACCTTCTTGTCCCAAAGTGATTTCCGCCTTCACTTCGGATTAGGTGAAGCCACTCGCGCCGATCGCGTCGAAGTCGAATGGCCGGGGGGAGCGAAAGAAAACTTCGGTCCGCAAGCCGCGGACCGTTTTGTCACCCTGACAGAGTCGCCACGCCCCTAAGGCAGCGTCTCCCACGTACG
>JBDTMC010000122.1:0-17869 GCA_039934475.1 Bryobacteraceae bacterium
GCTGGTTACCTGAAGCCCGAGAACGCCGGCAATCTCCTGGTGTGAGGCGCCTTCGGCATAAGCCAGCCATAACATCGCCCGATCCCGCGGTTTGAGTCGGGACATGGCAAGGGTAAGATCGGCTGTACGTTCCGGAGTCTCCTGCGGCGGAATCGATGGGAGGCGTTCGATATCGCTGCCTACCATTGTGGAAATGGAACGAACAACGCTCCGGCGGCGGGCATCGCGCGCCAGGTTGGTGGCGATACGGTAGAGAGAATTACGACGGTGCGATTCGCTATCGTGACTCGCATCGGCCCGCAGGAAGCGGTAGAACGTCTCTTGCAGCAGATCATCAGCCAATTGACGATCTCCGGTGACTCGCGCGAGATAAGCCCAGATGCCGCGCGCCGTGCGATCGTAGAACGCCCGGAAGGTGTCTTCGTCCATTACGAAATCCGCACGGGCGTCATCGTGAATCTCAGCGGTATCGAGGTGGTTGAACGTCGTGTCACGAGCCATAGAAGTGACGCACCCTCTACTCCTTCGCCTTGTGTTCGATCAATCCAAGACGGCGGCAGATGAGATAAGAGATACCAGCTGAGATGATGAACCCGCAACCGAGGGCCAGCGCTAAAATTCCAATTGCCCAGATCGGCTTACCGGCATCGTCGCCGAGCCGCATGCTTAAAGCCTGCAGACCGCCTCCACCCGCAAACAGGACGATACCGCCTTGCAGGGACCAGAGGATCCGGCCCAGCGGCGCGCCTGGACCTAGGCGGCCCTCATCGAGGCGAATCGGCGACGACTGCAGGAAACCGGACCCGGCGGGCGATTCCATGTATGACCGCAGTTCCTCGTTCGAGCTGAACCGTTCGAGGATCTTGGCGTGAACTTCAGTCTGCACCTTCGACAGGCGGCTCCAGCGGCGGTAGTCGATGAGCGTCCGGACCAGCCAAACGAGCAGCGAGATTCCCATGGCGAACCCAAGGAAGACTCCAAAGCCTCCCAGAATGTCCCGCCACATTCCAAAGATCTCATCCTCGTGGCTGCGAGGTTTCGGCGGTCCCTCTCCGACATAGAAGGACGGATTGCGCTCCACTTCCGGGTGCGCGGCGAGGAAACTCATCAAGGCTGGATACGTCCCGAGGTAAGACTCGTTGCCGAGGAGGGTGGGATCCGTCGCCAGCACTTGCCGTAGAGAGGGTGGGTAGCGCTGCAACAGGTTGGAAAGCTCCTGGCGGATGCGCTCGGAATCTGGTTGTTCCACTGCAATCACCCGTGAAGGCGCCGGGGCCGGCTTGGTGAGTTGTCCCCAGGAAGCCGCGGGCGCCAGTGTCAAGCACGCGCCTAGCGTCATCCACCTCAATGTGTTCCTATTCATCGCGGATAATACCTTTCGCCACTAGTTACGCAGCGGAAGGGAACGGGTTAACAATCCGCGTTTAGAATCGCAACGCGCGGGCGTCAGTCGCCGGCGGGTACCTGAGCCGGCCGTGCAGCGG
This sequence comes from Bryobacteraceae bacterium, assembly GCA_039934475.1. GTDB lineage: Bacteria > Acidobacteriota > Terriglobia > Bryobacterales > Bryobacteraceae > JBDTMC01. The sequence goes on from JBDTMC010000122.1 coordinate 1,485, forward strand.
GTACGCTGCTGTCGCGGCGCATCCAGGCTTGAGCCCGCTCCAGATAAAGATAAATGACTGGCGTGATGTACAGTGTCAGGAACTGGCTGACCACCAGCCCGCCGACAACAGCCAAGCCGAGCGGTTGCCGGGCGTCGGCGCCTTCACCGTAGCCGAGTGCGATGGGCATGGTGCCGAACAAAGCGGCCACCGTAGTCATCATGATAGGACGGAAACGGAGCAGGCAGCCTTCCCAAATGGCGTCGTGCGCCGATTTGCCTTCGGCCTGCGCCTGGATGGCGAAATCGATCATCATGATGGCGTTCTTCTTCACGACGCCGAAGAGCATGATGATGCCGACAAACGCATACAAGTCGAGCTGCTTGTGAAACAAGAGCAGCGTCGCCAGCGCTCCGAAGACCGCGGAGGGCAGGCCGGACAGGATGGTGATGGGGTGAATGAAGCTCTCGTATAGCACGCCGAGCACAATGTAGATGACCAGAATGGCGACAATCAGCAGCACCGAGAGATTCGCGAAGGATCGTTGGAACTCCTTCACCGTGCCTTGGAAGGCTACGGAGATGGAGGCCGGCATGCGGATTTTCCGAATGGCGTCGTCTACATTCTCTGTGGCTTGGCCAAGCGCCGCGCCTGGCCTGAGATTGAACGAGACCGTGGCGGCAGGAAGCTGGCCGACGTGATTGATATTCAGCGGACCGCTCTGGCGGTGGGACCGCGTCACCGAATCCAGCGGTACCAGCGCGCCGGAGGTTGACCGCACATATAAGAGCGAGAGCGCCTCAGGGTTACGCTGGTATTTAGGCTCCACTTCGAGGATCACGGAATACTGATTCGCGGGCGCGTAGATGATGGAGACTTCTCGCGCGCTATAGGACGTGAAGAGGGCGTTTTGAATCTGCTGCGGAGTGACGCCGAGAGCGCGGGCGCGATCGCGATCAATATCCACCATGATCTGCGGGCTGGCGATTTCCACGTCGCTGGAGACGTCAACGAAGTCCGGATAGTCCTTCATTTTCTCCACCAGCTTCGGCGCCCAGGTGTAGATCTCCTTAAGGTCAGTGCTTTGCAGTGACATCTGATAGAGGCTGCGGCCGAACTGGCCGCCGACCGTGATGGGAGGCGGGTTCTGCATGAAGAAGAAGACGCCAGGCACCTTGGCGGTCTGCCCGCGCAGTTGGGCGATGATCTCATCAACCGAGTGCGTCCGCTGGTCGCGCGGCTTCATGGTGGCGAAGAGGAAGGCCTGGTTTCCGCCCATCACAAACGCGCCAACACCCTTTACGTCGGGGTGAGCCGAGACGATTTCCGCGATGGCGTGCTGGTGCTGGGCCATGGACTCAAACGAGATGTCCTGCGGACCGCGGGAGATGGCAAACATGAAACCGCTATCCTGGCTGGGAATGAACCCGGTGGGCATAGTGATGAACAGGTAGACCGTTCCTACCAGCATCAGAACCGCGACCGCAAAAGTGACGGCGCTGAAGCGCATGGCGAGGGCCAACGTTCGTTCATATCCCAACGCCATTAGGTCGAAGCCTTTTTCCAGGGCGTTATAGAAGGCGCCGTGCTTGCGGCCGTGATCGGTCTTCAGGAAGCGGCTCCCCAGCATGGGAGTGAGACTGAGGGACACAAAGCCAGAAATGAGGATCGCGACAACGATGGTGACCGAGAACTCATGCAATAAGCGGCCGACGATGCCACCGAGGAAGAGCACCGGGATGAACACCGCCACCAGCGAAATGGTCATGGAGATGATGGTGAACCCGATTTCGCGCGAAGCGGCAAAGGCTGCCTCGCGGCGAGTCTTGCCCATCTCCATGTGGCGGACGATGTTCTCCAGCATAACGATGGCGTCGTCCACGACGAACCCGACTGACAGTGTGAGCGCCATCAATGAGAGGTTGTTCAAACTGTAGCCGAGCAGGTACATCACGGCGAAGGTACCGACGATGGAGAATGGCACCGCGACGCCGGGAATCAGTGTGGCTGAGATGTTGCGCAGGAAGAGGAAGATCACCATCACCACAAGGCCGATGGTGAGCACCAGCGTGAACTCGACGTCGTGGATAGAGCCGCGGATGGATTCGGACGCGTCAAAGTTGATTGCCAAATTGACGGAAGGGGGAATGGCGCGCTTCAGTTCCGGCAACAGAGCTTTGATGCGGTCAACCACTTCCACTGTGTTAGTGCCGGGCTGGCGGTTGATGGCAAGAATCAGGCCTTGTGAGTTGTTGAACCACGCCACCAGTTTGTCGTTCTCAACGCTATCCAGCACTCTGCCCAGCTGCTCCAGACGCACGGGCGAGCCATTGCGCCAAGCCACAATCAGGGGGCGGTACACGGCGGCGGACTGCAAACTGCCTGTGGAATCGATGGTGAAGGCCTGCTTGGCGCCATCAATTCGTCCTGTGGGCAGGTTCGTGTTCGCGCCTTGAATGGCCTGCTGCACTTCGTCCACACCGATGTTGCGCGCGCTGAGAGCATCGGGATTCAATTGCACCCGCACCGCATACTTCTGTTCACCGAAGATCTGGACGCGGCTGACTCCGGCGACCATGGAGATGCGCTGAGCCAGAATCGTGTCCGCGTATTCGTTGACGGTGTATTGCGGCAGGGTCTTCGAGGTTAGGGTGAGATACAGGACCGGCTGCTCCGCCGGATTCACCTTTTGGAATGACGGAGGCCGCGGCATGTTCGGGGGCAGCCGCCCTCCGGCTTTTGAGATGGCGGACTGGATGTCCTGGGCGGCCGCATCGATGTTCCGGCTGAGGTCGAACTGCACCGTGATCTGCGACATTCCCTGAGTATTCGTGGAACTCATGGAATCGATGCCGGCGATGGTAGAGAACTCGCGTTCGAGGGGAGTGGCCACGGAGGCGGCCATCGTCTCCGGGTTCGCGCCTGGCAGCGTGGCGCTCACCGAAATCGTCGGGTAGTCCACCGTCGGCAGTGCGGCCACGGGCAGTGCGCGGAAGGCAATGGCGCCGAACAGAGCAATGGCCATCGTGACCAAAACGGTCATGACGGGACGTTCAATGAAGAGACGAGAGAGATTCATGATTTCTCAATCCCCACCAGAGGCACTGGCGCCACTTCTTCGATTTTGACTCCTGGCGCCAGCCGCAAGAAGCCATCGGTAACCACGGTTTCCCCGGCTGCGACACCCTGCTGGATGATCGTCCTGTTTTGAAAGGTGCGGCCTGGAGTTACGGGACGTTGCTCAACTGTCTTATCGGCCTTCACTACATAGACAAACTGTCCGCGCTGACCGGCCTGAACCGCTTCTGCCGGCACCACCACAGCATTCTGAATGGTTTCCAGCCGCAATCCGACGTTCACAAACTGCCCGGGCCAGAGTACACCGTCGCGGTTCTCGAAGGTTGCTTTCAGCGGAATCGTTCCGGTGGAGGCGTCCACGCTGTTGTCAATCACAGTCAAGCGGCCCGTTGTGCTGCGAGTGTTATCATCCACGGCGCCAACTACCTCCAGGGGCCGTTGGGACTGCAGGCGGCGGATGACGCTTAAATGCTGTTCCGGGACATTGAAGGTGACAAAGATCGGCGTCACCTGGTTGATCACCACTAACGGCGAGTTACCATTCACGGCCACCAGGTTGCCAGCGTTGATCAACAAGTTGCCAGCCCGGCCGGAAATAGGAGCCGTTATTCGGCAATAGGCAATGTCCAGCTTCGCCTTATCGATAGACGACTGATCGCTTTGCACGGCGGCACGGGCGCTTTCGATAGCGGCTTGCGATCCCCGAGACGATTCGCGAAAGACGTCGGCGCTGGTTTGTACCTGGTCATTCTGTTGCTTCGAAATGATTCCTTCTTTCGTCATCTCGGCGTAACGAACCGCATCGGCTTGCGCATTCTTCAACTGGGCGAGGTCACGCGCCAGGTTCGCTTCAGCCTGCCGCAATTGCGCACGATCACGGGCGAGCATTGCCTCAGCTTGCTTCAACGCCTCCTGATAGGGACGCGAATCGATTTCAAATAGCAGCGCGTCTTTGGCGACGTTCTGTCCTTCGGTGAAATGGACACCGATGATTTGACCGGCCACTTGCGACTTCACCTGGACGGTGGCGGACGGGCTGGAAGAACCAACCACTCGGATTTCGAAAGGAACGGATTCCTGGGTCGCCTTAGCAACGGTCACCGGCGTGGGAGGAAACGCGACAGGCCCAGCCTGCCCGGTGGACTTATTACAGCCAGACGATAGAGCAAGCAGAATCAACGAAATCGCACTTAGTTTGACAGCGGACATGAGAACTCCAAGACGTATCGAGGCAGCCGAAGGGGCGCAGACACACTTCTACCATCCTAGAACAGACGAAGCTGCGCGTTTTCCGTTTGCTTTCTGCGGCGCCGGAAATCGTCCTTCACTGTGCGGCCACCGAGCTGCGCAGAGATGGCATGTTCATGGGCGATTGCCGCCTGGAAATCCGCCTCGGGCCGATAGCGTTCTTCGATCCCTTGCACGAAGCGATTGAGGCGCTGGAAGCCGTCGATCTTTTCGCGGTCGCCAAGCCGGGCAGCATCCAGAGACCGGCGCAGCACGGCGATCGATTCGTCGTACGTCTTTAGCGGGACGGGAAAAGGGTGACCGTCTTTGCCGCCGTGGGCGAACGAGAAACGGGCGGGATCGGTGAAGCGGCTCGGCGCGCCGTGCACCACTTCGGCTACCAACGCCAACGATTGCAGTGTGCGCGGACCAAGCTTCTCCAGTAGCAGCAGGGAGGCGAAGTCATGGAATTCGCGCTCATAGGCGACAGCCAGTACGGCCCCCAACCGTTGCAGGTCGACGTCCTCGACACGGACGTCGTGATGGCGCGGCACGATGAGCTTGCGGATGCCGTCGAGCGTCCGCTCTGGCGACTGCCGCACTACGTCGAGCATGGCGAGTTGCGCCGGGACAGCCTCGGCATCGGTGAGGTTCATGATGATGCCCTGGTTTTCGCCAACCACGCCCGTGTGCGGCGCGGTAACGAAATCGCGCACAGCGGGTGAGTGCCAGTGGTACCGCCGCGCCAGGCGCGTCCTTTGGTTCATGCCCTGTTGGACAACCGCCCACTGGCCGCTCTTCGTCACCAGAAACGTGTGGAGATAGATCTGGAAGCCATCGGCAATGGCGTTATTGTCCACGCGCGCGGTGAGGCGGCTGGTGCGAACCAGGGCCTCGCCGTCGAGCCCGGTCTTTTCCGCCATCAAGCGCAATTCATCCGGCGTGTTGCGCGAATGCTTCCCGCGCCCGCCGCAGATATAGAGCCCGAGTTCATCCGCCCGCGGCGAAAGGCCTCGCTTCAACGCTCCCAAAACGGAAGTGGTGATGCCGGAAGAGTGCCAGTCCATGCCCATGACGGAACCAAAAGCCTGAAACCAGAAAGGATCGCTGAGACGTGCAAGAAACTCCTCCGGGCCGTAGTGCAGAACAATCGCCTCGGTAATCGCGACACCCAGCGTGGTCATACGCTCAGCCAGCCAGGCGGGCACATGGCCGCCGTGTAGCGGAAGATCGGCGTATCCGGAGCGTTTCATGCCTCCCTTCATTGTAAGATTGACCGTATGCCTGGGAATCGAACGCGACGCGAAGCACTGAAAGCCGTTGCTCTGCCTGTACTGCCAGTACTGGCGCAACAGCATCAACATGAATCACCCGAGAAGGCCACTGTTCCGGCGGGCCCGTACACGCCGCAGGCCTTCCCGGCCGCGCGCTTTGCCCTGCTCGGCGCCTTTGTGGATGTCATCATTCCCCGCACCGACACACCGGGAGCAAGCGACGCGGGCGTTCCCATGGCCATCGACAAGTTGTGCGTGAACAATCCGAAGTTAAAGAAGGATATCGGAGCGGGATTGGCGCGCTTAGAGAAGGCGAAGTTCACCGAGTTGGACGAAGCCGGACGCATTGCCATAGTCAAACCGATGAGCGATGCCAACGATCCGTTCTTCCGCGGCATCAAGAACATGACGATCGATGCTTACTACACGTCGCGCGAGGGCCTCACTCAGGAATTGGGCTGGCACGCCAACACCTTCGTCGCGGAATTCAAGGGCTGCACACACCCGGAGCACCAATCCTAATGCAGATTCAAAAGGCTCCGGAAGTCCACGACGTTGTGATTGTCGGCAGCGGCGCCAGTGGCGGCATGGTCGCCTGGAACCTGACGCGCCAGGGCGTGAATGTGCTGTTGCTGGATGCGGGCGCAAAGTTTAACCGTGCTTCCTACTGGACGCATGTAAAGCCTTGGGAGTGGAAGCAGCGACTCGAGCGCGGCCAACATCCTCCGGCCTTTGAGCTCTCCACGAAGGAGCAGCCCTACTCCACACTGCCCGACCATCCGTTTGACTTGGTGCGAGTTTGGGGACGCGGCGGCAAGACAAATATTTGGGGCCGAGTGTCATTGCGATACGGCGATTTGGACTTCCAGGGACCGGCGCACGATGGATGGGAAATCCCCTGGCCGATCCGCTACAAGGACATCGAACCTTACTACGACAAGGTAGAGCAGTTGATAGGCGTGTGCGGCGGCACTGACGATCAGGATTCACTCCCCGGGAGTAAGTACCATCTTCCGGCGCCGTCACCCCGCTGCGGAGAACGTCTGCTGCAAAAGGCGGGCAAAGGCATTGGCGTTTCCATTGTTGCCGGGCGGCGCGCCGTTCTCAGCAAACCCTACAACGGCCGCGCCGGCTGCCACTTCTGCGGGGCGTGCGGGCGCGGCTGCGATGTCGGCGCGTTCTTCAATTCCTCAGACTACCTGCTGGAACCGGCCCTGAAGACCGGCCGCCTGACGATTGTCGATAACGCCGTTGCGGCGGAAGTCCTGGTGGACGGCAAGGGGCTGGCCAGCGGCATTCGATACTTTGATCGCAACACCAAGGAAGAGCACAGTGTGATGGCGAAGCGTGTGATTGTCGCGGCGTCGTGCATCGATTCCACGCGATTGCTGCTGAACTCGAAGAGCGATCGCTACCCCAATGGCATCGGCAATTCAAATGACGTTACCGGGCACTACCTGACAGAGCAGGTGCGTTTCCACATGTATGGCTTCGTGCCGGACTTACTGGGGACCGAGACTCTGAATGACGACGGGATTGGCGGCGAACATATCTACATGCCGCGCTTCAATCACCGGGACGGACGTGGGCGCGATTACCTGCGCGGCTACGGATCGCAGTTCTGGGGCTCCGGCTCGCAAGCCAGCGCGAGTTTCGCCAAGGAGATGCCAGGTTTCGGCGCAGACTTCAAGAAGGCGGTGAAGCGGCGTTACCCGGCGCTGGTGGCGATGCATCCTTACGGCGAAGTGCTGCCGCGGCGGGAGAATCGCGTCACCGTGGAGGGAACCCCGAAGGACCGTTACGGAGTGCCTACGGCGCGGATTGAATTTCGTATCGGCGACAACGAACGCAAGATGGTGGCCGAGATGTACGACACGGCGGAAGCCGTTCTAAAGGCCGCCAAAGCCGAGATCATGCCGTTTCAACGCGGTCATATCGACATGGCAGGTAGCGCTATTCATGAGCACGGCACGGTGCGTATGGGCGACGATCCAAAACGATCGGCGGTGAACGGCTATTGCCAAAACCACGAAGTGAAGAACCTGTTCGTGGTGGACGGCTCAGTGTTTCCCACGGCGACGGAAAAGAACCCGACGCTCACCATTCTCGCCCTGGCGTGGCGCGCTTCCGATTACCTTGCCGAGCAGATGAAGACAGGCAGCGTATAGGCTACGTCTTGACGTAGTCGGTTCCATAGGGCTTGCGCTGCGGTCGCAAGAGCAGTGCGTTCGCCTCGTCATCATTGACGAAGCGCTCGACGGCCGGGTTCCATTTCAGCTCGCGCCCCAATTTCATGCCCGCGTGCGTCAGCAGGCAAGCGCTGCAGGATCGGTGTCCCACCTCAGCGGGAGCGGCCGGTTCCGTGCGGTTACGAATACTGGTGAGCCAGTCAAGGTGATGGTCGTTGTTGGGGCTGGCGTGCAAGTGGAGTTCGTTGTCCTTGATGCCGATCCGGAGCATGCGCGGGTCGCTTGCGTCCAACACCTTGCTACGCTGTCCTTCCGCCGGTTCACCGAGTTTGAAACGGCCGCGCGTCACCCAGATCCAACCGTCTTCGCCGATAAAGCGGACGCCGTTCTCGTACTTCTCACTGAGGAACATGGTGACACCGTTGGCGTAACGAAGGCGCGCGTGATAGGGTCCGTGAACATCCCACAATCCCTTGGTGGGGAACTGGCCGGTGGCGAGGATCTCCGCCGGTCCGGAATACTCAGCATTCATGGCCCAATGCGCGATGTCGATGTGGTGGGCGCCCCAACCAGTGATCATGCCTGCGCCGAATTGTTCGCAACGTAGCCAGCCGGGCCGGTCATAGCGCACATTCAATTCGGATGACTGCGGATGCACGCGCTTCTCCGTGTAGTAGACGGTGGGCGTTGAACCAAGCCATTTGTCGTAGTTGAGATTGGCCGGCACCGGCAGCCGCGGCTCATCGTTTCCAGAGGGATCTTCCGGCAGGCCAATGTAGATCTCCTTCAACTTGCCGATGCGCCCGTTGCGAACCAACTCGCAGGCGAGGCGGAACTGTAATTCTGACCGTTGCTGGCTACCCAGTTGCAGAATGCGGCCCGTCTTCTTCACGGCATCGGCCATCTGGCGGCCTTCTCGAATGGTGAGCGATGCCGGCTTCTGAAGGTAGACGTCCTTGCCGGCAAGAACCGCTTCCATCGCCGGCTGGGCGTGCCAGTGATCCGGGGTGCTGATAGAAACCGCGTCGATGCTCTTGTCTTCCAGCATCTCGCGGTAGTCCTCATAGGCTCTTACTGAGGCCTTCCGGCGATAGGTCGTCTCTACCAAGTGCTTCGCGTCGGCCAGCCGTACGGTGTCGAGATCGCACACCGCAACAAAGCGGGCAGCGCCGGGATGACGGAACACGCCGGGAAACTCCGAGGCGCGAGCGATACGGCCGCAGCCGATCTGGCCCACTTGGATGAAATTGCTGGGCGCAGCGGCCCCAAGCACGCGAGAAGGAACGATAGTGGGGAAGCCGGTTACCAGCGCCGCGCCCAGAAAGTGACGCCGTGTTGACATGGGAACCTCCTACCGCGCGTCACCCATGGCCCACAGGATTCCGCCGAGGATCTGCTTCAGTAGCATCGGGTTCTTGTAGTCTTCGATCTTATGCCCGAGGGCCGTGTAGAACTCGCGCCCGCCGTCATAGGTGTGGTACCAGGCAAGCGGCACTGCGTCGCCAAACTTGTCTCCGGCGTGATCGTCTTTCTTCGGATCGTCAAGCTTCGCGGAGTCAGTCACTAGCACCGGCTTAATGTCCGGGTTGTTGTTCTCTGTGAAGTAGCACTCGTCGTTCCAGGTGAAATGCTCCGGCAGATGGGCGACGGCCGGGAAGCTTGGGTCTTTCACGCGAATGGTGAAGTCCTGAATTTGCGGATGGCGCACAAACTTACCACCCATCACAGCTGTGAAATAGGGCCACTTTCGCTCAGATCCCGCAGCGGAGTGAATACCCACCAGTCCACCGCCGCCCTGAATAAACGCCTTGAACGCGTCCCGCTGTTCTTGGTTCTCAAAAGCTTCGTTGTTGGTATTCGAAAAGACCAACACTCTGTACTGCTTGAGATTGTCCTTGGTGAAGACTTTCGGGTCATCGGAGGAATCCACCTCGAAGCCATTCTCGGCGCCAAGCTTTTTGATGGCCGCTACGCTGTAAGGAATGTTGTCGTGCACATACCCGACGCCGTTATGTGTGTAGACGAGAATCTTACGCTCAGCTGCTGAAGCGGCGACGGAGAACAGAATCAAGACGATGGATAGAACAGTGCGTTTCATGGAGACCAAGCCTTGGCTCTATGATACTCCCACGCGTTACGACAGTAGCAGGTCTTTTACTCTATTAACGGCTGGCTCCAACGGCCGGTCGCTGCGGTTTCGGGAGGACAGCGAAAACAACTCGCGACAGCAGCAACACGGCAAGCACGGCGGCGTACTCCAGATTCCGTAGGTCGATTCCTTTGCCCTGCAACAGAAAATGAGTGATCGCGGCGATCGCGCTGACATAGACCAGCTTATGAAGGTTGCGCCAGCGTTTGCCGCCCATCCAGCGAATGGCCGCGTCGAATGAGGTAGCCGCCAGGGGCAGCATCAGCAGCCACGCCAGCATGCCAAGGATGAAGAAGCGCCGGTGCGTAAGGTCATCCACCATAATCTGCGGATTCCACTGGATGTCCCGTACGTAATAGTGCAGCCCATGCAAGGTGGCATAGAGGAAAGTAACCAGTCCCAACATGCGCCGAAAGAGGATGAGGGGACTGAGGGCTCGGATCTTGCGCAGAGGCGTGATGGCGAGTGTGGACAGCAGCAGAATGAGGGTCCAGCGGCCCAGATAGCGCGCGACAAACTCGATGGAATTGAAGCCGAGCTGGTGGTTGTACCACTTGTACGCCAGCGCGGCGAGAGGCAGCAGGGACACGGCAAGGACGGCGCGTTTGAGCCAGGGACTCTTCCACATGATGTTTATATGCCGGAGGCCAGTGGTTTTATTCTCGCGCAGTTGAGCTTAACTCATGTACCATCCGCCGTTGACGTTCACAGTCTGTCCGGTGATGTAGGCATTAGTGGCCAGCATGACCGCGACAGAAGCCGTCTCATCGACGTGGCCAAAACGCCCCACAGGTATGCGAGCGGGCGTGGCGTTGATGTTCGCGGTCACCATCTCCGTCTCAATCAACGCCGGCGAGATTGCGTTGGCGGTGATGCCCTCTTTCGCCAGCAGAGCGGCGTAGGAATGCGTCAGCCCGATCATGCCGGCCTTCGACGCGGCGTAGTGCGGACCCACCACGCCGCCGAGTTGCGCGGCCACTGACGTGAGGTTGATGATGCGTCCCCACTGGGCGGCGCGCATCGCCGGCAGTACAGCTTGGGTGACAAGGAAGCAGGATGTCAGATTGACTGCGATGAGTTCGTTCCAATCCTGCTCTGTGATCTGATCAAGCGGCTGAGGGCGCGCGATGCCCGCGTTATTGACTAAGACGCCAGTGGGACCGAGTTCGCGGGTGACGGTTGCCACCATTCGCGTGACTTCAGCCGATTGGGAGACGTCGGCGGCGATCGCGATGGCGCGGCGACCGGTGGAGCGGATCTCCTTCACAACAGACTCCGCTTCGGCCGCCCGTACCCGATAGTTGACTGCCACATCGGCGCCGGCCTTGGCGAGTGCAATGGCGACGGCGCGCCCGATGCCGCGGCTCGCCCCTGTCACCAGTGCCACTCTGCCGGCCAACTCGCTCATACGTGCTGGCTCTTGTGGCGCGGCTTCCATTTGTAGGCGGCGATGGAGTTTTTGCCGAAGACCTTTTCCTCCACGGCCCGACCCTTAGCGGCGAAGTACGGCCGAACCAGCCCGACCACCGCGGCTATGTCGGTCCAATGGTCGCTGTTCGGCCAGTCACTGCCAAACATCAGGCGGTCTGCGCCAATCAGGTCCCACATTTGATCCAGCCGGTCTCGATAGAAGGCGAGGTCAGCGGGTACTTTGCCATCCACGGTGCGATGAACTTCTGACACTTTGAAGAAGACTTGATGGCGTTTGGAGAGTTCCCGCAGATGCGGCAAATGGGCCTCGCCAAGGGATTGCGGCAGGTGATCGATGACAACACGGAGGTTGGGAATCTGATCGGTAACCCGCACCGCAGCCTCCAGCATGGCGGGGGTTTGATTGGCTGTGTCCAACGTGAGTCCCGCGGCGGCGAGTAGTTTCAAGTCGGAGATAAACGCGGGCCGCTTCACATCGACAACAAGGTCGCGATCCCAGATGTTGCCGCAGCGGATGCCGAGGAACATCGGGTTCTTGTGGAAGCGTTCCAGGCTGCGGGCGAATTCCGGCTTGCCCGCCTCAATGTCACCGACCGTACCGATAATCATCGTGTCTCCAGCGGCAGTGTCCAGAATCCACTGGTTGTCCTCCAACAAAGGACTGGCCTCAACTTCAATGGCGCCGACGATTCCCAGCGGCTGGGCCAGCTTGCGATAACGCGCCGGCAGCGCGGGCTTGTAGATAACGTCGCTCTTTGGCGGCCACGGAACACCCTCTTTGCGATTGGGATCGAAGAGGTGGATATGCGTGTCGATAATCGGCACGGGAGGAGCTGCGGAGGCCGCGGCGGCGACCGCGATGGTGGAGAAGAAATCTCGACGATTCACGGTCGTATTGTATATCGTCGATACTGAGGGCATGAACCAGGCCCCCGAACTTCGACGTCATCTTCTCGATCTTTTGCGCGGCGGCAACGCGCACGCCACGTTCGAACAAATAGTAGATGACTTCCCCATGGCCTCCATCGGCGTGCGTCCAAAAGGTATGGCCCATTCGGCTTGGGAACTGTTGGAGCACCTTCGCTTCACACAGCAGGACATCCTCAAATTCAGCCTTTCCGCCGACTATGTGGAACCGAAGTGGCCGGACGATTATTGGCCGAAGAGCGCCGCGCCGGCCGTGCCGGACGAATGGAAGAAATCGATTCGACGGTTTCGCGAGGATGCTGCGGCATTTGAGACCCTGTTGCAGGATACGGCCCGGGATCTGTACCTGCCGTTCCCGTGGGGCAGCGGCCAGACCCTCCTGCGCGAGGCGTTGCTGATTGCCGATCATAACGCCTGGCATCTTGGTCAGCTGATGCTGGTGCGCCGCGCGCTGGAACTGTGAATTGCAGGAATCAATCGGGAGGTCGCAAAGGCGCACCTCGCACCCGGCGAGACTTGGCCGGGCTGAGGTTCGACCACGATCGGACCGCGCTGGTCTTCCAGTCATAGTGAATCGTCAACAGGCGAAGCAGGAAGCCAGTGCCGACGCCGATGGGGCTGGCGAAGGCGCGTCCGGGCCCGTAAGCCTCAGCGAGCAAGAACGCTCCGGCGGCGGAGAGAGCAACGATCACGTAGAGCTGTCCGCGGAGGAAGACTCGCGGTGTGCGGCCCGTCAGCACGTCCCGCCAGGCGCCTCCACCCGCTGCTGTAACCGCGCCAAGAAGGAGGGCCGGTAGCGGCGAGAGTCCGGCGTTCAGAGCACGCGTGGATCCGGCGACGGCGAAGAAGCCAAGGGCCGCGGCATCCACAAATAGGATGGCTTTGCGGACGCCGCCCTCTGGGTTCGGGCGGAACAGCAAGACCAACACTCCACCAGCGAGAGCGAGGATGAGGTAGCGCGGATCGGCCAACGCCAAGGGCGTGCCGTGCGCGAGCAGGACATCGCGCGTGAGTCCCCCACCGAGCGCCGAGATGAGCGACAAAAAAACAACGCCGACCGCATCGTAGTCCTTGTTGCGATCACACGCCGTCTGCAGACCGCCGTCTACGGCGCCGGCGAAGACACCCAGGAAATCCAGAAAGAAGAACAGGGACCACGGGTCCATTGGGTTTATTGTCGCAGGGTCGCAAGCTGGGGCGCGTTCCATCCGAATTAACAAGATTTCCGCAACTCAGCCACTAGGTGGTGAATCAAATCGGGCACTGTACCCGCACACCTCGTAGTGGGCCTTGTCAAATTGCTTAGTTGGGGGGAACGTTTGATGTCAAGCAAATCGCTCGCGCTCCTTGCAGCGCTGGCTACCGCTGTAGCCCTTTTTGGGCAATCTCAATCCTCTATAAGCGGGATTGTTACCGATCCCTCAGGCGCCGTTTTACCCGGCACCTCAATCTCCATCACCAGTCTCGACACGAACGCAGGCCGGGAAACGAAATCGGACGCTTCAGGCCGCTACAATTTCGCCCAGCTGCAACCGGGCAACTATAAGCTGCAGGCGAAGGCATCCGGATTCAACGAAGTCACCATCAATGAGATCCATGTGCTGGTGAATACTCCGGCGACGATCGATGTCCACGTAGAGACAGTCGGCGCAACTTCGGAGACGGTTTCCGTAATGGCCGAATCAGTACAAATCAACACGGTGGACGCGACGCTAGGAAATGCGATCGGCACGAAGCCGATCATGGAACTGCCCTTTGAGGCGCGTAACGTCGTAGGGCTGCTCTCCATCCAGCCCGGTGTGACGTTCTTTGGAGATCCCTCGGACTATCGCAGTGGCGCGGTGAACGGCGGCAAGAGCGACCAGGGCAATGTCACGTTGGACGGCGTCGACGTGAACGATCAGCAGTACCGGTCCGCCTTCACCAGCGTGCTCCGGGTGACACTGGATTCGATTCAGGAGTTTCGCACCACGACAACGAACGGCAATGCCGATTCCGGCCGCACGTCGGGGGCGCAGGTGGCGCTGGTCACCAAAGGCGGCACAAACCAGTTCCACGGATCAGCCTATGAGTACCATCGCAACACGATCACTTCCGCTAACTCGTTTTTCAACAACTCCGATGGAATTGAGCGCCAGAAGCTGATTCGGAATGTCTTTGGCGTTTCCTTGGGCGGGCCGATCAAGAAAGACAAACTATTCTTCTTCCTCAACTACGAAGGCCGGCGCGATGCCAGCGACTCAAGCGCCGTGCGGACGGTGCCCACGGCATTGTTCCGGCAGGGCACATTCACGTATCAGAATACGGCGGGTCAACAAGTGCAGTTGAGTCCCGATCAGGTGCGGCAAGTGGATCCAACGGGCCAAGGGGAGAGCCCGGCAGTACTGAACATCCTAAAGACCTATCCGATGCCGAACGACACAACGGTGGGTGATGGACTGAACACAGCGGGTTACCGCTTCAAGAGTTCTGTACCGCTTACGTACAACACTTATATCTCGCGGCTGGATTACCAGATCGGCCCGAAGCACATTCTGTTCTGGAGAGGCAATCTACAAAACGACGACTTCGTCGAGAAGGTGCCTGAGTTCCCGACGCAAGCGAATGCGAGCCAGCATCTTGAGAACTCAAAGGGCTTCGCGATTGGCTATACGTGGCTGCCCACAGCGCACCTGGTGAGTAACCTCCACTACGGCTTTACGCGCCAGGGCTTCGATAGCACGGGTATCCAGAGCACACCGATCGTCTATCTGCGCGACATTGATAACCCGATTGCCAATTCGAAAGGGCTCAGCGCGATCATTCCCGTACACGACCTTGAGGAGAACATGACGTGGACCCGAGGAGCCCATACGGTGCAATTCGGGGGTTCATACCGGTCTATCAGCACGAACCGCCTGAACTACGGCAACTCGTTCAGCGGTGCTGGCGCGAACTCGTCTTGGTTTGCCGACCAAGGACAGGCATTAATGCTGGCCGACGTGGATCCCAACACGAACCTCGCTTATACGCGGCAAATGACGAATATCCTGGGCTACATCACGGAAGGCGATGCCCAGTATAACTACGATAAGCAGGGTAACCTGCTGGCGCAGGGCGTGGGCATCAAGCGGAACTTCGTAAACCGGGAAGGCGAATTTTACGGGCAGGATTCGTGGAAGATCCGGCCGAACCTGACGATCACGGGCGGCTTGCGGGTCTCACTCTTCCCTCCCCTCAGGGAAGCAAACGGCTATCAGACCAGCAGCAACCTGCCGCTATCGGACTGGTTCAACATCCGCGGTGGCCTCGCGGAGACGGGACAGTCTCAGGCCCTCGCGCCAGAGCTGCAGTTCAACCTCGCGGGCGGCCCGGGCGGCCGTCCCTTATATCCCTATCAGAAGCACGTCTCGCCGCGACTGGCGCTGGCTTGGTCCCCTTCCGCCGATTCGGGATGGCGGAAATGGCTACTGGGTTCCGCCGGCAAAACCTCGATCCGCGCCGGGGCAGGCTTGTTTTACGACCTCTTCGGACAGAGCCTGATCCGGTTGGCGGATGCAACCGCGCTTGGATTCTCCACGCAACTGAGCAACCCCGCGACAGCGACCTACGACGGAACGCCCCGCTATATCAGCCCGACGCAGATTCCCGATGGCCTGCTGCCGGCGGCACCCGCGGGAGGGTTCCCGCAGACCGCGCCCAATGCATTCGCCATCGCGCAGGGCCTGGACAGCGGATTGCGGGCGCCTTACACGATGAACTTGACCTTCAGCATGAGCCGCGACTTTGGCAAAGGCTTGCTGGTCACGGGTTCCTACGTGGGCCGGCTGTCGCGCCGGTCGCTGCAGGCTGACGACGTTGCTGCGCCAACGAATCTGTTGGACAAAGCGTCGGGCATGACTTACTTCCAGGCGGCTACTATCATGCAGAAGTATGTCCGTGCGCATCCGAACGCTACCGCGGCGGACGTGGCCGGACTCAGCGCTATCCCGTTCTTTGAGAATCTGTTTTCGGGTTCCTGTTTTCAGCGATATGACGTCCACGGTGGAACGATCAGCAGGCGTCGTGAACACGGTGAAGAGTACGTGATCGCCATCGGGTAGCCCGGCAGGACGTCGGTCCACCGCATGCGGAAGAGGCCGGTGTCGACCT
>JBDTMC010000123.1:0-17742 GCA_039934475.1 Bryobacteraceae bacterium
CGCCGATGCCCTTTCCGCCCAAACCGGAGTCCGAGTCTCTTGCTGTCAGGGTGACCTCGCAGGATATCTTTGGGGTTTAGAGTTCATTGCGTTTGAGGCGCACGACGAACCCGCCCGCACGGTCCTTCGACGCCTGGTTGCCGCCACTCCCGGCCGCTACCACTACCTGCAGCTATGCGAACCGGTCAGTCCGGGAAACGGAACCTGGTGTTTCATCAATCTCCGGACGCTGCCCTGGCCCCAGTCGCCCCCTGATCCGATTCAGCCATCCACTCCGGACCAGCCCAACCCGTTCTTCTCCCGGCCATAACCCCGATAGGCTACTTGCGCGCCGAAAGACAACTAGTAGCGCCGGCCGAACCAATGCACTAACAAAATGTAAAGACCACGCAGGCGGGGTGAGTAACTTCGGGGCCTTGTGCGGCAGTCTATTCTTATGCGGAAGGCCATCGCTGAGCGCACCCAGACTGGGGACTGGTCGCGCGGGGCCCTTGTAGTTCAACGCGTCAACACTCACCAATCGTAGCGCCGCGGGGAGATGGCTATCGGTGTGCTAACGAAACTGGAGTCTCCGGGACGGAACGAATTTAGCTTGGTCTCATCAGTTTGACTTCGGTTCTTCTCTTTCTATCTCTGTTTATGGTCGAAAATCCGAAACCCCATGCCACAGTTGTTCCCATTGCGCCGATGCCGCATAGCAAAGGACATCCGCGCCGGCGCCGCTGGTTGTGGGTCGCTGTCTTAATGGTTGCCGTAGGGGCAGGCGCTTACGTCGCCTGGCCCACGGTCACCGGCCTCACGAAGAAGAGCGACTCAGGCAAACGCGCCGTTAAAGGGCCTGCCGTTATTCCTGTCACGGCGGCTCGCGCCAAGAAGGGCGACATGCCGGTGTATATCAGCGGACTCGGCAGCGTGACCCCGCTGGCTACCGTCACAGTGAAGAGTCGTGTCGACGGGGAGCTGATCAAAGTGCGGTATCGGGAAGGCGATATTGTCGCGGCTGGCGACGTTCTGATGGAAATCGATCCGCGCCCTTACCAGGTCCAACTCACGCAAGCGGAGGGACAACTGGCGCGCGATCAGGCGACGCTGGACAATGCACGCATTGATCTTTCGCGCTACCAGACCCTGCTGAAACAAAACGCGATTCCGGAACAGCAAGTGGCCACCCAGAAGTCCACCGTGGCGCAAAATGAGGGCGTCGTTAAAACGGATCAAGGCCAGGTTGATGCTGCGAAACTCAACCTCATCTACACGCGAATCACATCTCCCATTACCGGCCGCATCGGGCTGCGGCTGGTGGATGCCGGCAACATCGTGCACGCTTCCGACGCCAACGGGTTGGTAGTTATCACCCAAATGGATCCCACCAGCGTGCTGTTCACGATTCCGCAGGATCAACTTCCAGTTGTGATGCAAAAAATGCGCAACGGTGCGCTTACTGTGGATGCGTTCGACCGCGATATGAAAGTCAAACTGGCAACTGGGCGACTGAGCACTATCGACAATCAGATCGATCAGACCACCGGCACAATTCGCTTGCGCGCCACGTTCAGTAACCGCGGCAACAATCTGTTCCCCAACCAGTTCGTCAATGCACGCCTGCTCCAGGAAGTGAAGCGTGGGGTGGTCATCATTCCCGAAGCGGCGGTCCAACGCAGCGCCAGTTCCACGTTCGCGTACGTCGTGCAGTCCAACTCCACCGTCGCGCAGCACAAGATTCAAATTGGAACTACGGAAGCTGGGAATGCCGAGGTCTCATCCGGTCTGCAGGCAGGCGACGTGGTTGTTATGTCGGGCGCCGACAAACTCGATGAGGGCAGCAAAGTGAATGCGCAGATCGCCGGGGAGCAGTCCAATAAGAACGCGCCGGTTAAGACTCACTCAGGCAAGCGCTCATGAATCCGTCCCGGATCTTCATTCTGCGGCCGGTTGCCACTTCACTCCTGATGGCGGCCATCCTGCTGACGGGCATCGCGGCCTATCGCCAGCTTCCCGTGTCTGCCCTGCCGGAGGTGGCCTACCCCACCATTCAAGTAGTGACGTTCTATCCCGGCGCGAGTCCCGATGTCATCGCCACGTCGGTGACGGCTCCACTGGAGCGTCAATTCGGCCAGGTGCCGGGTCTGCAGCAGATGACTTCCATCAGTTCCGATGGAAGTTCGGTCATCACGCTGCAATTCGATCTCAGCCTCAATATCGACGTGGCCGAGCAGGAGGTGCAGGCGTCCATCAACGCCTCTGGCACTTACCTTCCTCCAGACTTGCCCTCGCCACCCGTCTATAGTAAGTCCAACCCTGCCGACACTCCCATCCTCACGCTGGCCCTCTCATCGTCATCCAGGGCCTTGTCCAAGGTCGAAGATTTAGCCGACACGCGGCTGGCCCCCAAGATCTCTCAATTGCCCGGTGTCGGCCTGGTCAGCATCAGTGGCGGCCAGAAGCCGGCGGTACGCATCCAGGTCAACCCGACCCAGCTTGCCTCTTACGGATTGAACATTGAGGATGTGCGCACCGCCATTACCGCGGCCAACGTCAATCAGGCCAAGGGAAGTTTCGATGGACCTCATCAATCGTTTCAGATTGGCGCCAATGATCAACTTCTCTCAGCCGGCGATTATGCCTCATTGATCCTCGCGTTTCGCAATGGCGCGCCCGTGAAGCTAACCGACGTCGCGCAGATCAAAGACGACACCGAAAACATTCGCCAGGCCGCTTGGATGAATGAGACGCCCGCTGTGATCTTGAATATCCAACGGCAGCCCGGCGCCAATATCATTTCCGTCGTAGACGGCATCAAGAAGTTGATGCCTCAGCTGACGGCCTCCCTGCCGCCCGATGTCAAGGTTGCTATCCTCACCGATCGCACCAACACCATCCGCGCCTCAGTAAGCGATGTCGAGTTCGAGCTGATGTTGACCGTGGCGCTGGTGGTGATGGTGATCTTCCTGTTTCTGAGGAGCGTGGCGGCTACGGTCATCCCCAGCATCGCCGTGCCCCTCTCCCTGGTTGGTACGTTCGCGGCAATGTATGCCCTCGGTTATAGCCTGAATAACCTCACCTTGATGGCGTTGACCATCTCAACCGGATTTGTGGTTGACGACGCGATTGTGATGATCGAGAACATCACTCGCTATATCGAAGCGGGTGAAGATCCGCTGGAGGCCGCACTCAAGGGCGCCGAACAGATCGGGTTCACCATCATCTCTCTCACCGTTTCCCTCATTGCCGTGCTGATCCCGCTCCTCTTCATGGGCGATATCGTCGGCAGGCTGTTCCGTGAATTCGCAGTCACTCTCAGCATCACTATTCTGGTCTCAGCGGTTGTTTCGCTCACGCTGACGCCGATGATGAGTGCGAAGCTGCTGCGCCACAAGCCGCCGGAACAGCAGGGCAGGTTCTTCAAAGCGTCCGAACGGGCGTTCGACAAGGTAATCGAATTCTACGGACGCACCCTGCAAGTGGTCTTGCGACATCAGACATTGACGCTTCTGGTTGCCACGGCCACGCTTGCCGTGACGGTACTGCTATTCATGGTGATTCCCAAGGGCTTCTTCCCCATCCAGGACACTGGTGTGATTCAGGGCGTGACAGAGGCAGCGCAGACGATTTCGTTTTCGGAGATGGCAGACAGGCAGCAGGCGCTTACCAAAGTCATCATGAAGGATCCGGCTGTGGATAGCCTATCCTCCTTCATCGGGATTGACGGCACAAATCAGACATTGAACAGCGGCCGGATTCAAATCAACTTGAAACCCCTGGAGGAGCGCAGCGGGCATGCCTCCGATGTCATTCGCCGTCTGCAGTCCCAACTCAACGACGTGCGCGGTATCACGCTCTTCATGCAACCGGTGCAGGATCTCAGCGTGGAAGACCGCATCAGCCGTACGCAGTTCCAATACAGCATGGAAGACGCCAGCCAGGAAGAGCTGAATACCTATGCACCGCGTATGCTGGCGCGGCTGCGCCAGCTTCCGGAGCTGAGCGATGTCGCCAGTGATCAAGCCGATCGCGGCTTACAGGCCAAGCTGATCTACAACCGGGACACGGCCGCTCGCTTGGGCATCACTGCGTCGGCAATCGATCAGACACTCTATGATGCCTATGGCCAGCGCCAAGTCTCGACCATTTTTACGCAGCTCAACCAATATCACGTAGTGCTGGAACTGCTGCCTGGTTTTCAAAAGAATCCCCGCGATTTGCAGAACCTGTACATCCGCACTGGAGCGACGGCGACATCGGGAAACACGGGCCTGGTTGCCGGCGGCTCGTCATCGACTGCATTGTCAAGAGGGCCAACCAACGGCGCGGGCAGCGCCGGCACCACTATTGTTACTGGCGCAGGGTCCACCCAATCCAGCGATGCCTTTTCCGGAAAGGCCGCCTCCTCATCCGTCTTTGCCAGCGGTGACCAGGTGCCCTTATCGGCGTTCTCCCATGTGGAACTCAACGCCGTTCCCATCACCATCAATCACCAGGGACAGTTTCCGGTAGTCACGCTGTCCTTCAATCTGGCTCCTGGCGCCTCTTTGGGCGACGCCGTCAAAGCGGTGAATCGCGCGAGGCAGGAAATTGGGTTCCCGGCCAGCATTGATGCCCGGTTTCAAGGTACTGCAGCGGCGTTCGAGTCGTCGCTTTCTAACCAGCTGGTGTTGATCTTCGCCGCGCTGGTGACAGTCTATATCGTCCTCGGCGTTCTCTATGAAAGCTATATCCATCCGCTAACGATCCTCTCCACGTTACCCTCGGCCGGAGTCGGCGCGTTGTTGGCGTTGCTGTTCTGCCGCTCCGACTTCGGCGTCATCTCCCTCATCGGAATGGTGCTGCTCATCGGCATCGTAAAGAAGAACGCCATCATGATGATCGACTTCGCTCTTGAGGCTGAACGCAACGATGGTAAGTCGCCTGCCGAAGCGATTTATCAAGCTTGCCTGTTGCGCTTTCGCCCCATCATGATGACTACGATGGCCGCTCTTCTGGGCGGCGTGCCGCTGGCTTTCGGTAGTGGCACGGGCTCGGAATTGCGCAGGCCGCTCGGCATCACCATCATTGGCGGTTTGATTTTCAGCCAGGCGCTCACGCTCTATACCACCCCGGTGATCTATCTGTGGTTCGACAGACTCGCCAAACGTTTTGCAACAAAGAAGGCGGTTCACCCCGGCACGGAGCCAGTTCCGGCGAATTGAGCCATGAGCATCTCCACTCCATTCATCCGCAAGCCCGTGGCGACGACATTGCTGACCGTGGCAGTCGCCCTGGCGGGCGTGGTGGCGTTTCGCGTTCTTCCCGTTTCGCCACTGCCGGAGGTGGACTTCCCCACCATCTCGGTTAGCGCCGGTCTGCCTGGCGCCAGTCCAGAGACGATGGCGTCCTCAGTCGCCACGCCTTTAGAACGCCAGTTTGGACGCATCGCCGGCGTCACGGAGATGACTTCGGCAAGCGGACTGGGCTCCACGTCGATCACGCTCCAATTCGATTTGGGCCGGAATATCGATGGCGCTGCCCGCGACGTTCAGGCTGCCATCAACGCCGCGCGCGGCAATCTTCCGTCCAACCTTCCCGGTAACCCGACGTACCGCAAGGTGAATCCGGCTGACTCGCCGGTCTTCATGATCGTTCTCACATCCGACACCCTCGATAAGGGCCGAATCTACGATGCCGCTTCTACGATCATGGCGCAAAAGCTTTCCCAAATCAGCGGCGTCGGTCAAGTGATTGTCGGCGGCAGCGCTCTCCCGTCGGTCCGTGTAGAACTCAACCCGCAGGCGGTGAACAAGTACGGAATCGGCCTGGAGCGTGTCCGTACAGTGCTTGCCAACGCCAACGCGAACAGCCCTAAGGGTCATTTCTCGTATGGCTCCCAAACCTGGGAAGTAGGAGCAAACGATCAGATCTTTAAGGCCATCGATTACCGTCCGCTCATTGTGACGTACCACAACGGCACGGCCGTGCGAATCGGAGACATCGGTGACGTCGTCGATTCCGTGGAAGACCTGCGCAATTCGGGCTATGCCAATGGAAAGCCCTCGGTCCTGGTCATCATCTTCCGTCAACCCGGCGCCAACATCATTGAGGTAGTGGACCGCCTGCGCGCCGCACTGCCGCAACTGCAAGCCTCCATTCCGCAGTCCATCAAGATGCAAGTGGGCATGGATCAGACAGTTACTATCCGTGCGTCGCTGCATGACGTAGAACGCACCCTCGCGATCTCAGTGCTGCTGGTGCTGGCCGTCGTGTTCGTATTTCTAAGGAATGGCAGAGCGACGCTGATTCCCACTATTGCCGTTCCGGTTTCCCTCATCGGAACCTTCGGCGTGATGTACCTGCTTAACTATCACCTCGACAATTTGTCTCTCATCGCGCTGACCATCTCCACCGGCTTCGTTGTGGACGATGCCATCGTGGTCATCGAAAACATTACGCGCTACATGGAGCAGGGCATGACGCCCATGGATGCGGCCATCAAGGGAGCGGCCGAAGTGGGTTTCACCGTCCTCACCATCAGCGTGTCCCTGATCGCGGTCTTCATCCCCATTCTGCTGATGGGGGGAATCGTCGGACGCCTGTTCCGTGAATTCGCGGTCACGCTGTCAGCGGCCATTCTGATTTCCATGGTGGTCTCACTCACCACGACGCCCATGATGTGCGCCTATTTGCTGAAGCAGCAGGAAAGCCACGGCCGCCTGTACCTGATGACGGAGCGAGCTTTCCAATGGGTGGTGGATCTCTATGGCCGGGTACTCACTGTCGTGCTGCGGCATTCGTTTGTCACTCTACTGATCTTTCTCTTTGTCGTCGGGCTGAACGCGTATTTGTTTGTCCGCGTCCCCAAGGGTTTCTTCCCGGAGCAGGACACCGGCCGCCTGAACGGCGCTATCCAAGCCGACCAAAGCACATCGTTCGCGCAGATGGACGGGATACTCCGGAAGTATGTCGACATCATCGACGACGATCCTGCCATCGATACCGTCAACGGCTTTACAGGAGGAGGGCGCGGCGGGGCAAGCAACAGTGCCCGTCTCTTCATCTCCTTGAAGCCGGTGGAGCAGCGCAAGGTCACCGCGGGCGAGATCATCACACGCCTTCGACCCAAGCTGGCGCGCGTCCCTGGCGCGACGCTTTTCCTAAGCGCCTCACAGGACCTCCGCGTTGGAGGCCGCCAGAGCAATGCCCAATACCAGTACACGCTGCGCGGCGACAACGTGCAGGATCTCACGGCTTTCAGCCCGCGTATGCTGGCCGCGCTCCGCAAGATCCCCCTCATTACGGACGTAAACAGCGATCAGCAGAACCACGGTTTGCAGATTTACGTTCAGTACGATCGCGCCACTGCGGCCCGCCTCGGCATCTCGTCCCAATTGATCGACAACACGCTCTACGATGCTTTCGGCCAGCGGCCCGTCTCCACCATGTACACGTCTCTGAACCAGTATCACGTCGTGATGGAGGCGGCCCCGAAATACTGGCAGGACCCTGACATTCTGCGTCAGATCTTCGTGATCGCGTCCTCCGGACAGCAGGTTCCCCTCAGTGCCTTCGCGCGCTTTGCGCCCGATGTGGCTCCGCTCTCCATCGCTCACCAGGGGCTGTTCCCTTCCACCACCATGTCGTTCAATCTCAACCCCGGTGTGGCTCTGGGTGACGCCGTGGACGCCATTGAGGAAAGTGCGCGCTCCATCGCTTTGCCTGCCGGCATTCAGACTCTGTTCTCAGGAACGGCGCAGGCCTACCAGGATTCCCTGGGCAGCGAACCCTTGCTGATCGGCGCGGCGCTGCTGGCGGTGTATATCGTACTTGGTGTCTTGTATGAGAGCCTCATTCATCCGATGACTATCCTGTCCACTCTGCCCTCAGCCGGTGTAGGCGCCCTTCTGGCACTGCTCGCCACACGCACGGACCTCAGCATCATCGCCATGATCGGCATCATTCTCTTGATCGGCATCGTGAAGAAGAACGCTATTCTCATGATCGATTTCGCGCTCGCCGCGGAACGCAACGAAGGCAAGAGCGCGCGCGATGCCATTCACGAAGCGTCCCTGCTGCGTTTCCGGCCTATTCTCATGACCACCATGGCCGCCTTGCTGGGCGCTGTCCCGCTGGCGCTTGGCAGCGGCACTGGATCGGAACTGCGCCGGCCGCTCGGAATCACCATCATCGGCGGCCTCATCGTCAGTCAGATGCTGACTCTGTTCACCACCCCGGTTGTGTACTTGTACTTTGATCGCCTGCGTCTGTGGCGTAAGCGTGCGCGCACTCCGGAAGCCCACCGCGCCGGCGTCGCGCTAGGCGTGTCCATCCTCTTCGTCCTGCTCCTGCCCAGTTGCACCGTGGGGCCAAATTACAAGCGTCCCTCCGCGCCTGCGCCGCCTGCGTTCAAGGAACAACCGCCGGTGAATTTCAAAGAGGCAGAAGCGGCCGGCTGGAAGCAATCGCAACCGGGCGACGCCTTTGAGAAGGGTAAGTGGTGGGAGGTGTATGGGGACGCTGACCTGAACGCCCTGGAAGAGCAAGTCAACATCTCGAATCAAAACGTCCTCCAGGCGGAGGCCCAATACCGCCAGGCCAAAGCGGGTGTTCGCCTCGCTCGCGCGGCCCTGTTCCCCACCATCTCCACGGGCCCGGCCATCTCTGAATCGCGCAACTCCGTGGGAAGCGCCAACACCGGCCTCAGCACGGGCCGCAGGGCTTCCTTCAACTTGCCGCTGGACGTTTCCTGGGAGCCGGACATCTGGGGCAGCATCCGCCGCGGGGTCACAGCCAGTGTGACGACGGCCCAATCCCAGGCGGCTCTACTCGCCAATGCGCGCCTCTTGTACCAGGCCGAACTGGCCCAGGACTACTTCTCCCTGCACGGAACAGACGGTGAGATGGACTTGTTGCGGCACACCGAAGCCTCCTACCAGGAGTACCTCACCCTGACGCGCAATCGCTTCGCCGGAGGCGTCGCTTCCGATCTGGATGTGGCACAGGCGGAAACTCAGCTATACGGCGTGCAATCCGACCTCATCGATTTGGGGGTCGCTCGCGCTCAGTATGAACATGCCATCGCTGTGTTGACAGGGAAGACGCCCGCCGAACTCACCATACCGTCGCGGCCGCTCACCACGCCTCCACCTCCAGTCCCTGTTGGACTGCCCTCGGAGTTGCTGGAGCGCCGGCCCGATATCGCCGGCGCGGAACGCCGCGTGGCCGCCGCCAACGAGGAGATCGGCATCGCCATGGCGGCTTTCTATCCCAGCCTCACTGTAGGCGCTTCCGCCGGCCTCCAAGCGTCAAGCCTCACCAAGCTGTTCAGCTGGCCCAGTCGTTTCTGGTCCGTTGGTCCACAATTAGCGCAAACGCTGTTTGACTCCGGCCGGCGTCGCGCGGTGGTTGCGGAACAGCAGGCCGCCTACGACGCCACCGTGGCATCCTACCGGCAAACGGCGCTAACTGCCATGCAGCAGGTGGAAGACAACCTCGCCGCCTTGCGCATCCTGGAGCAGGAAGCGGCCAAGGTACAACAAACAGTGGATTCGTCCGGTCGCGCCCTCGCCGTATCCACGGCACAATACCGCGCCGGCACCGCCAGCTTTCTCATCGTGATCACATCACAGGCGGCACTGCTTACGTCCCAGCGAACCGCGGTCACCCTTCTCACCCGGCGACTAACGGCAAGCGTCTTACTCATTGAGGCCCTGGGCGGAGGCTGGAAAGCATCCACCCTGCCGGAGCGCCAGGAATTGACTCACTCGCCGAAGTGAAGTGCGATTACAACGCCGTCTACGCCGGATGTGCCAGCGGGTGGCTTGCGGTACTCCACGCGTACCGCTTCCTTCTTCTGCGGACCGCAAGTTAGATCCACGGTGGCGCCGCCTGCGCCAGAAAGCACCACCGTCTTCGGGTCGGCAATGAGGAATGTCTGCCGGCCGTGAACCGTAAGCAGAACGACAGAGAGCATCCCATCGTCGCAAAGGAGTCTCTGAAACTCGCCATTGATCTCCTCGTTGGTGTGTGCGGGAAGAGTGATGGGTGGGGCGTCGGTGGATTCCGGCCGCACCAGGTGCGGGCGTTCGTCGGGAATCACCAGGTCGCCCTTCGCCGGGGCCTGCAAATAGGCCAGCATCCGGTCCGCTTCCGGCTTCTCGTCTTCACTCGCGTACTTCTGCCATCGCTCCGCCGCAACCCGCGCATCTTCCCGGTTGCCGCGCTTCATCTGCCCGTAGGCCAATATGCGGAAGAGCTTCGGCGCGTCGGTGTCACTGACCTTCTGCACAGGCGCCACGGCCACAAGCGCTTCCTCGTGCCGCCCGGCGTGGAGAAGGATCGACGCCAGCGTGAACCTCGCCTCATTGCGGTTCGGCTCGTTCGCCACCAACTTCCGTAGCGCCTTCACCGCCATTTCCGTATCCGAGCCCCCTGCCATGCGGCCATAGTCCCAGAGAAACCGCGACGAGTGGCTGCCCAAGTCAAACGCCTTCTTGAAGTGAGGCAGAGCCGCCGTTGTGTCCTTCCGCCGCCACTCCAGATATCCCAACGCCGCTTCCGGCTCGGGTCGCTTCGGGTCGTCGCGGGTGAGACGTTCCAGGCTCTGCCGGGTTGCTTCCTCATGGCCGGGCCGATCGGTCAACTCAGTCAACGTCAGTGTCACGTCGAAGGCAGCAGCGGGCGCCGCCGGTAGATCATCCTCCACCTTGACGAGTTTCATCGGCAGCAGCACCCCCTGGAACCGTGTCCCGCGAAGATAGCCCTGCAGGTCCTTATCAATCAGCATTAATGGCCGCTCGAACGCTTTCTCCACCGCTGTGATGGGGACCGGGCCGGCTGTAGCGGCCTGCAGCAGTTTCACGAACTTTGGCCGATAGGCGTCGCTCAACGCCAGCATGTGCGTTAACGCCCAGCTTTCGTTGTAAAAGCTGCCCATCTTGGCCTTCTCGTTATAGAAAGGCGAGTCGTGGTCCACGCTGAGTATCGTTGACAGGGGAACCCACTTGTCCATCAGCAAGGCTTGATGGCGGCCCGCTATCAACGATCCTACGAGAATCTTGTCTCCTCGCGGCTGCAGCGTGGAATATACCTCCGCCATCCCCTCGTTCAGCCACGCCGGCAGATCGGTGCCGGACGTTTTCGCGACGCTCTCACTTGTTCGAAATGGCGCAGTGTGTCCCGAGTCGCCCTCGCGCCCGCGCTGCTATAAGCGCGGAAGTTGTCGATGTGCATTTCAATCCATCGCGCTTCCGTGCCCACCAACTCCGGAAAGACAAGGAGGGAGAGTACGATACCCGTAAGCCGCCGCACGAGGGCATTGTACAGGAATGAATGTTACAAGATTAGTAACCTATCGCGTGCCGTTCTTGTACCAACGTTTTACGACGTCCATCGCGGGCTTATGCCATGGCGTATGCGTGGGATCCTGTGGTCCGCCGAATCCGTTGGTTCCCACCTTCCACCAGTACATCCCTTGGAACCAGGGCTTCCCGTAGAAGCCTCGGAGTAAGGCTTCGTAGGCCCGGGCTTGCAAGTCCAAAGCAATCGCGCCATTAGGCTCTGCCCATGGTTCTTTCTCTCCACCCACCGCACTCGAAACGCCAACTTCGGGGAAAATAACCGGCTTCCCGAAGCGCTTCTGCACCGCCGCTACTTTCGCCACCACGTCATCCACTCGTAAGTCCGGGGGCAGAGGATAGTAATCGTTGAGGCCGATGTAATCGACGGCGTCCCAAAACTTGATGCCCTCGAACTCCGGTCCGAAGTTGGCGGCGTAAGTCAGCGGTCCCGGATAGGCCCGCCGCGCCCGGGCAATCAACTCGCGCCACTCCCGTTCATACACCGTTAACTTGCCGAACTCGACGCCAACGGCGAATAGGTCGGCATGGATCTGCGTCGCCAGTCCGGCGTAGTGATCTACAAACCGCCCATAGGCGGCAAACCATTGCGCGCGCGGCGCCGCCTCCGGGTAATCCAGATCTCCTGGATATCCTCGCCCCACCCAAACCTGTGGCTTCAGAAACACCTTCATGCCGCGACGGTGCGCCTGCGCTGCTACAAACGCCACTCCGTCATCGCCCTCCATGGTGTTTCGTCCGCCGAATTGAACGGTGGCGGTGCCGCGTCCGCTGAATCCGTAGGGGACCAGCGCTACCGCATCCACGCCATACCCTTTCAGCTCGTCCAGCACGTTCCCGATGCGGTCTGAATCGTACCCGTCAGGAAACTCCGCCGTGAGGTTTACACCCTTCTGGAAGAACAGCTTTCCCGGCGCCGGAATCGCATGGTCCACCCCCACGGCCCGCGCCGCCCGCCGCGTCTGCTGCGCGGCAAATAGCCCGCCGGCCAGCACCAGTGACGTTGCTGTACCCACGCTCACCCAGCGCCACCCCGAAAGACCACGTACCTCGTGGCTGGCGGGCAAAACCGCGGCCGCTAACACCAACAACGCCGCAGCAGCCGCTACCGGCAAGCGGTCGTAGTTCAGCAACGCGACCGGAGCGGCAAACCCGCCTGTAAGCAACGCCACTCTTTCCCACCGCCCGGGTGTGTCCACGGCCCGCAACATCCGCCGTAGTCCGGCCATTGTTACGGCCACGCACACCGCGGCCAAAAGCATGCGCATTGCATTCGGAACACGACCGCCGAACAGCATCCAAAGAAGGGAACTCTCTGTGGCTGCAAATCCGGCGCAGGTCGCAAACAATCCCGCCAGTGAGTGCCCGCGCAACAGGATGAGGATCAGTGCTGCCGCCGCCGGACCCACCCACTCGAAGCCCCGGCCACGGCTTCCGGAGACCGCACGCACGCCGTCAAATCCGGTCCATACCCGAGCCACGCCCTGGCCGGTGGCTGCCGCCTCCACCAACGCCGGTCCGGCTCGCACCAACGACACGCCTGCCCACGACAATGGGAAGAAGAACGCCGCAAAGACCAGAATCGGTCCGAGGATACGCATTCAATAGGGATTTCGCGCCCCGTGCGCAGCCCCGCCGCGGCCCAGCAACAACTCTACTTCTTTCCTCAGCGGCCCCGTACATTTCGAGTAGATCATCTTATACGCGGTGCAGAAGTAATCCAGATCTTCGAACTGCCGCTTCGGTCCGTGCCGGAACTTGGGGCATCCTCCGTGACAGATTGGAGCGTACTCGCACACCTGGCATTCCGCATGTGCCAGCGTCTTCTTCTGCGCGAATGAATATCGCCGCTGCCGGCGGGCAATCTCCGTCCACGAATCCAGCTCAATGTTCCCCAGCTTCCACTCCTTCTCCACGAAGAAGTCGCACGGATAAACGTCGCCATTGTATTCCACAACCACGTAGCTGTCGCATGTCTCATGCATGGTGCAAGTGCCCGGCTTCATGCCAGCCAGCGCCTCGGCCACATTGTCGAAAAACCGGACGCGCACGCTTCTTCGGTCCGGCCACCACGCGTCGAACAACTCACACAGAAACCGCCCGTATTGTTCGGCAGTGATGGTGAACGGCAGGCGGTTTCCCTCGCTATCAAACTCCGCCAGCGGGATGAACTGCATATTGTCGATCCCCGTCGCCTTCAGGAATTTGTACAGCTCCTTCGGCTTCTCCACATTCGCCTGGCTCAGCACTACCAGACCGTTAAACTCCACGCGCTCCTTCTGCAGCATTTCGATGCTTTGAATGACGCGCTTCCACGTCGGCTTGCCGCTCTTGTTGTACCGGTAGAGGTCGTGCATCGCCTCCGGTCCGTCAATCGAGACTCCTAAGAGCCAGTGATACTCCCGGAACAGGCGGCACCAATCCGCATCCAGCAGCATCGCGTTCGTTTGCAGGGCGTTGCTGACGTTCTGTCCATTGCGCCCCAAACGCTTTTGCAGCTCCACCAGCTTCTCAAAGAACTTCAGTCCTGCGAGCGTCGGCTCACCACCCTGGAACGCAAAAGTGCTGTTCGGATACGAATAGAAAAGATACGAATCCACCAGCCGTTCCAGTGTCTCGTCGGTCATGCGGCGTGCGGGCAGTGCCTTATAAGGATCGGCATCGCGATCCAGGTAGAAGCAATACGCGCAGTCCAGGTTGCACACCGCCGAAGCCGGCTTGATGAGGAGCGACGTAATTCGCGGTGTGGCTCCCAGTCCGCTCACTACACCTTCACCCAGCATCGGAAACGCAGATCCGCCCATGCCTCAGGGTACCATCCGCCTTGCGCGCGGCCCCCGTCCCTGCCACCATGGCGGACGATGGCGATGACGTCAGCGGAACTCCTCGAAGAAGTGCAGGCGCGGCTCGCCGCCTGCGTCGATCCCGTCTATCGCGACGGCGCAGCGCGCTTCTTCCAGCACGAAGTCCGGCTCCACGGCGTTCGCCAGAAGGCTCTCGTCCCTATCGAGCAATACGTTTACCGTGAAATCAAAACGTGGCCGGTCGCCCAGCGTAATCGCTTCTGTAACGAACTCTGGAAAGCCGGTACTCTCGAAGAGGGCGCCATCGTGTGCCATGTCTACCGGCGCTTCTCCAGGCAATGTGGCGTGTGTGAATTTAAGCTCTTCGAGCGCTGGATCGATCGCTACGTTAACAATTGGGCCCATTGCGATGGCGTTTCCAGCTGGCTGATTGCCGCGTGTCTCGCCAATCAGCCAGCGCTGCTGTCGGAGATCCCCGCCTGGACCGCCTCATCCAACCGCTGGAAACAGCGTTCCGCCGCCGTCTCCCTGCTGCAGGAAGCCAAGCGCGGCCGCAACACGCCGCACATCTTCGACGTTGCCGATAGACTCATGGCGAGCGGCGACGACATGGTTCAAAAAGGCGTCGGTTGGTTACTCAAGGAAACTTACCCGAAGAAGCCGCGGGAGACGGTGGCTTTTCTCGTGCCACACCGCGATGCGTCCCGCCTACTCCTCCGTTATGCGGCCGAGAAGATGACCCCGACTGATCGCAGACTGGTACTTCGACGCGAATAGTGTGTTACAAGCGTAACTAGCGCATTCCAAAATCCAGATTGTTTACATCCAGTAATTTGTAAGCTGCGTTTACACTTATCACAGTTTGCAGTTGTTCCATAACTTTGCCGTGTGATTCTTGTAACGCACTTGTGGCATTCGGCGTGCATCCTGCCCCTCGGTTGTTGATCCCCATTTCATGAGGGAAAGGAAGAGCACATGTCACGAAACATGTTCCTGGGCATCTTACTGATCGCCCTTTTAGCGCCGCTCTCAGTCTCCGTATTCGGCCAAGCTACCGACGGAAATATCGCCGGCGTGGTGACCGATGCCACTGGTGCCGCCATACCAAACGTAGCGGTCGAATTGGATAACCCCGCCACAGGTGTAAAATACAACACCCGGTCCGATGCCTCCGGAGCTTACCGGTTCAATAATGTCCCCGTTGGACACTACAACGTCAACGCCACCGGTCAAGGCTTTACCTCCGCGCGGCTGCAAAATCTCTCCGTTGAACTGAACAAGACCGCAACTGCTAATTTCACTCTCCAGGTTGGCTCCGTATCCACCTCCGTAGAAGTGACGGAGGCCGCATCGTCCATCGATACCACTACGGCGCAAATCACCAACACTTACCAAGCGCGTCAAGCCGTTGATCTCCCCATCAGCGCCCTCCCCCTCGGCCCCATCAATATGTCCCTGCTTAGCGCTGGTGTCGCCTCCAGCGGCGGTGTCGGCCTGGGAGAAGGCCCCTCCGTGGGTGGCCAGCGCCCGCGTAACAACAGTTTCAACGTGGAAGGCGTCGATAACAACCGCAAGGACGTTACAGGTAGTAATCTTCGCATTCCTAACGAAGCTACGTCAGAAGTCACCATCCTCCAGAATCAGTTCAGCGCCGAGTTCGGCCACTCCGGGGGCGGCCAATTCAATACCCTAATTAAGGGCGGCACCAATCAGATCCACGGCACCTTCTATGAGTACTTCCAGAACCGCAATTTGAACGCCGTGGATGAGAGTTTCAAACGTAACGGGTTGGCAACCAATCCGCGCTACGACCAGAACCGGCTGGGAGCGAATGCCGGCGGAGCCATCATTAAGAACAAGCTGTTCTACTTTGGGGATTTTGAGTACAACCCCACAGGTAACGCCGCTACGCCGGCGGCGCCTACGCTCGCGCCCACCGCCGAAGGGTATAGCATCCTCAACTCGCTATCCTCGCAGTTCTCATCGCAAACCAATTTCGATATCTTCAAGAAATACGTGCCGGCGGCGCCCTCTGCTTCCGGAAGCACCACCTCGGTTCTGGGTACAACGATCCCGCTGGGCATCCTACCCATCAACTTCCCGCAGTATCAGAACACTTACACTGGGCTCGTCAGCGTCGACTACAACCTATCGGATCGCGATCAGATCCGCGGCCGTTACATCGATCAGCGGACCTCCGGTATCGATCCCCTCACCTCGCCCAACCTGCCGGCCTTCTCTGCCAACCGTACCACCACCGGCAAGCTCTTCAACCTGTCTGAGTTCCACACGTTCAGCCCTTCGCTCACCAACGAACTGCGCTTCGGCTACAACCGGTACAACGACAACATTCCGGTGAATAGCTACGCCTATCCGGGGCTCGATGTGTTCCCGAATATCACGATTGAGAACGACCTGGCACTCCAACTTGGGCCGTTTTCACAAGGCCCGTCGGCGAATGTCATCAACACGTATCAGTTGATTGAGAACCTCAACTGGAACAAGGGTCGTCACTCCCTGAAGTTTGGCGCCGAGGGTCGCAAATACATTGCGCCGAATAACTTCGTCCAGCGCTCGCGGGGCGACTACGGTTACAGCACTCTTGATCGCTACCTGCTTGACGTCAACCCGGATGTGCTGGCGGAGCGCAACCTCGGCGGCGTACCTTACTCAGGCAATCAGATCAATTTCTACTCGTACGTCAACGACAACTTCCGCCTCCGTCCGAACCTGACTTTGAATTTCGGCCTCCGTTATGAGTACAAAGGAATCACTGCCGGCGACAAGCTTCAGGACCTGAACGCCGTCAGCAGTCGCGCCGGTTTCCTCGACTTCCATGCACCGAAAGTGCAAAAGACCAACTTTGCTCCCCGCGTCGGCATCGCCTGGACCCCCGGACACAACGGTCTCACCTCCATTCGCGCCGGTTTCGGCATCGCCTACGACAACATGTTTGACAACTTCGGCACCAACTCCAAGCCCGTCCAGTTGGAAAACACGGTTGACGACGTGTTTGGCGCCGATGTGCCAAACTACCTCAAAAATGGTGGAATCGCGCCCAGTCGCCGCCCCGACGCGCTCACTCCCGAGCAGGCTATCAACCTGACGTCTACTTACATTCCTGACCAGAAACTGCCCTACACCATGTCCTGGAACTTCGGCGTTCAGCGCGTCGTTGCCAAGGACTACACGGTTGACGTCCGCTACCTGGGAACGAGGGGCGTCCACTTGTTCATGCAGAACCGGATCAACGTCCAGGGTCTGGTGACCGCCACCCGCAACCTGCCCACGTACCTCACGGCGCCCAGTCAGGCTCAGTTGGATTCCCTTACCACCACTCTCTCTGGCTTCCAGACCGATATCGCCAACGGCGCGAACATCCTTCCGGCCTGGTTCAACGCCGGTTATCAGACTCCAATCGTGACCTTTGAGTCCCGCGGCAACAACATCTATCACGGCCTCGCTACCGAGGTGACACGCCGCTTCGCTCGCGGCCTGACATTCAAAGGCGCGTACACCTGGAGCAAGAACATCGACGATTCTACGGCCGATCTCTTCTCGACGCTCTTGTCCCCTCGCCGTGCGCAGGACTTCCAGGATCTGCGGCCAGACCG
>JBDTMC010000124.1:0-17668 GCA_039934475.1 Bryobacteraceae bacterium
GGAACGGTAGTCAACGTCGTCCAGTTGGAAGCGAATCGGCGGACTAGCCTGATAGTCGCCGTCGAACACCACGTCTAGGCCAAATAGCTTGGTAACTTTTTCGTACAGGGCTTTCGAGTCGCCCTTGAAGTCGAAGGACTTGTTGCCGGGTGTCGCGTTCAGAATACGAGGTGGCTGCGGCTTCCGCGCCTCCTTCAACTCGTCGTCGGTGATGTTGCCCAGCAATCCGTCGGGTGCGGATGTCTCCACGGCTTCCGTGCTGGCTGGCAGCGGAGTTTTGGCCTGTAGGACCGCCTGTTTCTGCAGCGCCTGGCTGAAAACGCGATACTTGGCGTTGGCGGGATCCATCGCGGCAGCCTGGGAATAGAGAAGGTAGGCGTCCACCGTCTTTCCGTGTTTCTCGGCATCCCGAGCCTTTTGAAAGACTTGCCACGCCTCCTGAGCGAAGACAGTAGCGCCGCCGGCGAAAAAGAATGCGATCAGGACGACAGATCTCACGAAACAGGATTGACGATCCAACCGGCCCAGGCGTGCAAACTGTCTCCACGCTTTGCCCCCGCCCATGCGTCTGTACCTTAGAACGGATGAGATTGCTCGCTCTGGCCGCCGCCGTCGTCGCCCTGGTTGTTCCGCTGCTGGCACAACAGCGCTTACCTGGAACTGCCAGTCTGGAAGGCACCGTGATCCATGACGGCAGCGGGCGTCCTTTGCCCCGCACTCGCCTCGCCCTGAAGAAACTGGAGGCCAAGGAAGCCGAGACCACGGTGACTGGTGAGGACGGCAAGTTCCGCTTTGAAAATCTCGGCGCTGGGGTGTACACGTTGACGGCCTCCCGGACTGGCTACCTGGCCACCAGCACGGTGCAAGCCGACAAACGAAATACGCAGTCGATCACCATTTGGCGCATGGGCCAGCAGGTCACGGATTTGACGGTGCGCCTGAAGCCGGGCGGCGTCATTGCGGGCAAGGTGCGCTACCGCGACGGCGAGCCGGCAATCGGCGTCCCGGTTCAGATCTTCTACCGTGCCGACGTGCGCGGACGCCGCAGCTACCGCCCCGTTGGCACCACCACCACTAACGACCTGGGCGAGTACCGGCTGCACTCCCTGG
Organism: Bryobacteraceae bacterium; assembly: GCA_039934475.1. Taxonomy (GTDB): domain Bacteria; phylum Acidobacteriota; class Terriglobia; order Bryobacterales; family Bryobacteraceae; genus JBDTMC01. The sequence continues at coordinate 1,111 of JBDTMC010000124.1, forward strand.
CGCCTGGCAGCTACTACGTGATGGCCCATTTGGAGGCCGCCGATACGGGTGATCGAAAGGACGAACTGCCACCGGAACAGGCGGTGACCACCTTCTATCCCTCGGGTACGCAGTTTGCCAATGCGACTGCCGTACGTGTGGCGCCGGCCGGTGAAGTCACGGGGTGCGACATTGCCCTCGCCCAGTCTCGAACCTACATCGTCAGTGGCCGCATCGTGAGCGGGCAGAGCGGCAAGACCATCTCCACGCCCGGAGTCCTGCTGCGTTGGATGGACGGTACGCAGTCGGGCACGGTCGCCGCGGTGCAGGCTATCTCCAACAAGGGCTCCTTCCGCGCGGCCGGCGTTACTCCAGGCACTTACCTCATCGTCATCGAGTCATCGGAAGAGGGCCGCCGCCTCTCGGCGCGCCAGACAGTGACGGTGACCGACACGGCATTGGATCTGGAGATTCTGGCCGGACCGGCGCGCAAATGGACAGGGTCCGTTCGGTTTGACCAGAGGGCGGATTTTGACATCTCGGCACTGCGGGTGAGGCTGGAACCACGTTCCGACACGGCATCGCCGCTGGTGGTGAATCTCAGCGCCGAGGGCACATTCGATGCGGAGTTGGTTCCCGATGAGACCTATGACGTCTTCATTGAGAATGCGCCCGCCGATGTCTATTTGAAATCAGCCGTCGTGGCAGGCGCGGAGACCATCGCCACCGGCTTCAAGGTGCCGCGCGCGGCAGACGTTCGCAAGATGGAACTCACGGCCGCCGTGCAGGGAGGCTCAGTCTCCGGGCAGGCGCACACGCTGGACGGCGGTGCGGCGTCTACAGCCTTCGTATTCCTGCTGCCGCAACCGCTGGAGGGACGGGTGCAGTATGTCGCCTCCTCAATCAGCGATGATAGCGGCAACTTCGTCGTGCGCGGCGTGGCGCCGGGGCGCTATCTCGCCGTCGCCTGGCCAAGCGACACATGGTGCTCTCCTTACGACACGGAATCGCCTCCCGATTGCACGCTCGGGGGGCAGCCGGTGAGCATTAGCCAGGGCGATATCTCAGGCATTCAGATTCGAACTGTCCGTTGATTCGAATCCAGTTAAGCTGGTAGAGCCCATGAAGTCTGTTGCGCTATCATTCGCTCTTTTTGTCCTTTGGTCGGTCCTGGGAGTTGGGTTTCTCACCGCCTTTTATTCGCGCCGGAATCTTCTGCGGAACCTGTTGCTAGCGCCTGTAACCGGTGCATCGCTGGTCTTGCTATTTGTCTTCTGGATCAACCGTCTCGGCATCCCCGTAGGCAGGTTCGGGCGTCCTCTTTGGGCCGCTCTGCTGGTAGTGTCGCTGGGCTTGCTATGGTTCCGCCGCAAGAGACCCATCATCCCTTTTCGCAGAACCGCCCCCTTCGTTTTTTTGTTGATCGCCTCCTTTTTCCTGAGTGGTTTCCCCATGCTCGAGTTCGGCACTAACTGGCTGAGCTATGGCAACGACGACATGTCGAACTATGTGTTGGGGGCGACTCGCTTTCACGACTTCGGATACTTCGACATCCCCGACACCAAAGTGTTCTCAGCGAACCGCGATGCCGCACTGCATTACTGGTTCATGCACGTTCCGGACGGCTTTCGGTCCGGCGCCGAGTTGACGATTTCTTCAGTCATGGCGCTCACAGGGATCGACGGTCTGCGGATATTCATGCCGCTGATCTTCGCGCTGAACATGGCCCTGATCGCCGCCGGCGCGGCCTTAGTCCTCACTTCCCGCAAGCGCCGGTTGGCGGCTGTGGTGGCCACGGCGTTGATGGCGGGATGCGCGCTGCTGACGCTGGGAGTCCTGTATCAGTTGATCGCTCAGGTGTTGGGTATGGCGTTGCTGGCCGCGGGCGCAGCCGTCCTGATGAAGCCCTTATCGCGACCCACGTGGCGCGGCCGCCGTGGGGACGCGAGCGTCATTGGCGTGCTGCTGGCTGCGCTCGCCATCACTTATCCGGAGATTGTGCCGTTTCTCGTGCTCGGGTTCTTGGCATGGAATGCACTCGCATTTCGACAGATGCGAAGCTCATTACCGATGTGGATTCTGGCTGCCATCGTCGTGTTGCTTTGCATCAACACGTACCTGCCGGATTCCGTGGCTTTTCTCCGCTACCAAGCCGGCACCGGCGCGCGCGGCGCCAGCCGCACGGAGACGCTGTTTCCGTTCTATATGGTTCCCAGCGGACTGGCGAACCTGTGGAGCCTGCTTGGCGTCGCTCAGCGTAACACGCCGATGGAGCTGAACCTCAAAATCGTAACTGGATTACTGCTTACTCTGCTCTTCGGCTGGCTGACCTTCCACTGGATGCGCCGCAAGGAACCGGTGGCCTTGATGGCCTCGCTGATGCTCGCCATCGGAGTAACTCTGTTCTTCCAGGACAGTAACTTTGGTCTGTATAAACTGGCGATGTTTATACAACCGTTTCTCGCCGGCACCATGGCACTCGCTATCGCCTCACAACGGGACTGGAAGCCGTGGGTAGCGGCGGCGGTTCTGTTCGGGTTCTCGCTGCAGACGCAGAACTTCTATGTCGAGCGCAGCCGTGGCACTCAGAGCGGGCTGGTGGAAGTGCCCGGCGCATCCCAGTCGCATCTGATCGACGAAATACGGCATCTGGCCATCGAACTGCCGGCCAACGCGCGGTTCACCAGCGACACCGCGAACCTGGTGGTGGCGAAGATACAGTCGATGTACTTGCGGCAGCGGCCGTTGGAATTTTACTGCCGCGACTTCTTCCCGCAATTCCGTTATGGACGCACTTACGCCGGCACGGCTCCGCCGAAGCATGGCACTACCGATCCACAACTCGAAGAACTGGCAACACGGACCGCTTTGACGCGCCTGAACCACCTTACGCCCGCTCTGTTCGATATGGAGAATCCAGCGGAGCCGCGCGATGAGTTTCTGTTCAACTCGCGCGCGACCATGTTTCCCGGTGACGAGCCGCAGTATCTGCTCGCCTCCACCTACCGGCTTGGCATTCTGAACCGACGGACCCTGGGTGCGGAGGACGCCAACATCAAGCCGATTCCAATGAAGGACGTCCGCAATCACCTGGCGTTTGTGTCTTCCTCCCTCGGACAGATCTATTACCTGAATGATCGGCGGCATGCGGCGTTCTTCCAACTCGAGGCGGACCTTGCTTACCCCGGCCGCACCGTCGCTTCCACGGGCCGCAACATCCTGATGCGGGTTTTGAATCCGACGCCAGGCGGGCGCCTGCTGTTGGACTTCACCTCGTCCTGGAACTCCGACGGTGACAACTCCCTGCCGCCTGCTGAGGTGGTTGGCGCTGGCCGGTTCGCGCTGCCCCTTCGAGGACGCGGCGCCGCGCGAGTGTTCTCAGCCCCTGTCACTCCGCAACGTTTGAACGGTCAGGACTACATCGACCTCGACATGGGGCGCGAAGGCAAGACGTTCGACGGACCGCGTAGCGGCTTGATGGCGATCTATGGACGCGACGTATTGATCGATACACGCTGGCTGACCGGGTTCGCGCGCAACATTTCCTACATCAGTGAGGAAGAGTACCGCAATTTGAAGCCGCCGACGGGCGTTTGGAAGTTTCCCGAGGGGCTGTTGGCGAAGGACCTGGAGTATTCGGGCGTGTATGAGGATGGCTGGGTATCGGAGGACTCCGCGTTTACGTTAGTGCAGACTCCCGATCGCCCTGAACTCGTGATCTCCGGGTGGGTTCCCAAGGTGGGGGCGACCGCGGCGCCGGACGTGGTGATGACGGTGGATGGCGTTGAAGTGGGCCACCGCACACTGCCTAATGACGACTTCGAATGGAGGGTCCCGGTCGCGTATCGCGAAGGACGGAGAGAGGTGTCGTTGAAGTTCTCCAACCGGCGATCCCTGCCATCGCCCGATAACCGACCCGTGTCGGCGAAACTGCGGTCGATTGGATTTGAAGGCGCGCCGCTGCTCACCGAGGACATCACCACTAAAGACTCCAATGTCACCCTGGGGCGTGGATGGTACACGGGCGAGAAGTTGAACGGCCAGGTATTCCGTTGGGTGGATAACGACGCGATGTTCCACACGGACCAGCCAGTGGAATTGGACATGGAACCGGGGCCTGGCGTGAAGGTTCTGCCGGCGCAGGTGGACATCACGTCTTCAAACGGTGTCGTACTCTCCAGAAAACTGGCTGCGCGCCAGAAGGTAGTCCTGAAGCCGGGAAGTTATAAGCTGCACATCGCCAACGGAGGCGCGCCGACGCCGGCAGACTCGCGGACCCTGAACCTGCGCGTCTTCCGCTTTGCGCCGGTCAATTCAACGCAGGCCGATATTGCGCTGAGTGGGGTTTGGCTGGGGAACGGCTGGTTCGGCGTGGAGACACAGAATGGGCGGCGCTTCCGTTGGGCCGACACGAATTCGGAGTTTGGCGTGAAAGGTCCAGGGCGGTTGCGAGTGGAAGTGGAGCCGGGGCCGAGTCTGGCCGCGTCCGCGTTGCAACTGAAGATTGTCGATGCGGCGGGGCACGAGGTGAACAGGGTGGACGTTCCGGCACATCGCAAAGTGAACGTGGACATTCCCGCCAACGGGATGTACCGCTTCGTGGTGGATTCGCCGCGCCGGGCCGTTCCGAACGATCCTCGTGTGCTCAATTTCCGCGTCTGGGAGCTGTCTCTTCAAGCCCCGTAGAACGCCCGGACGGACGTCGCGATCCACTCGATTTGATCGGCGGTCAGCTCAGACTGAATGGGCAGAGCGAGTACTTCTTTGGCGGCGCGTTCGGCTTCCGGGAAATCGCCTTCGCGGTAGCCCAATTCAGTGAAACACGGCTGGAGGTGGAGCGGCAGAGGATAGTAGACCTCTGTGCCGATGCCCAGCGCGGCGAGGTGGCCGCGGAGGTCGTCACGCCGCGGGCAGCGGATGACGTACTGGTTCCAGACGTGGCGTGTTTGATAGCCGGCGGGACGCGGCGGCGTGACGTCGGAACCGTCCAGTAACTGCGTGTAGAGCGCGGCGTTGCGTTGGCGTCCGGCGGTCCATTCGTCGAGGTATTTCAGCTTCACTCGAAGAACGGCGGCTTGCATTGCATCGAGCCGTGAATTCCAACCCACGGTTTCGTGGAAGTACTTGACGCTGCTGCCGTGCATGCGGAGCGCGCGCAATGAGGCCGCCATCTGCGGGCTGTCGGTTGTCACCAAGCCGCCATCGCCGAACGCCCCGAGGTTCTTACTGGGGAAGAAACTGGTGCAGCCGAAACCGCCCAAGGCAAGCGCGCGGCGTCCCTTATATTCAGCGCCGATGGACTGCGCGGCGTCCTCTACCACGGCCCATTCCTTGGCCACGGCTAGACCGATGAGGGGATCCATGTCGGCGCAGCCGCCGTAGAGATGGACCGGAAGAAGCGCCCGTATGCGGCGGTCGCGCGAGCCGATCACTTCCGCCTCGGCCGGATCGATATTGAAAGTTTGCGGGTCAATGTCGCAGAAGACCGGCGTGGCTCCGGCGTGGACGACGTAGCCGGCGCTGGCGAAGAAGGAGAACGCGGAGGTAAGGACACCTTCGCCAGGCTTGATGCCCGCTGCAGCAAGGGCGAGCATGATGGCGTCGGAGCCGGAAGCGCACCCGACTGCAAAAGCGGTCTTCAAATAGGCGGCGGCTTCCTCTTCGAAACGTTCCACCTCAGCGCCGAGAATGAAATATTGGGAATCGATGACGCGCTCGACAGCAGCCATCACCTCATCGCGAATGGCCGCGTACTGCAACTGCAGGTTAAGCAGCCGAACGGGCTCCCGTTGGGTCTGAATCACAATCGCAGTATAGCGTCAGGGAGGATATGGAATATTCTCGGCTGAAGAACTATATCGAGCACGGCACACCCGAAACGAAGTAGCCTCTACTTTTGGGGGTTACGTCTTTATGATGCGGTGCGCTTGGTCTGCTTGCGTGGCGGTCGCGGTATTCTCCTTCGTTGCCTGCGCCCAGGAAAAGGCGAAAGAAGCCGATGTTTATACGGCGGAGACGTTCAGTGGCTTGCAACTTCGGAACGCCGGGCCGGCGCTGACCTCCGGCCGCGTGGGCGGCTTTGCAGTGGATCCGGGAAACCGGTCGCACTACTTTGTTGCCGTGGCCTCGGGAGGCGTTTGGAAGACTGAGAATTCGGGCGTGACGTGGACTCCGGTCTTCGATTCGGAAGGATCGTATTCCATCGGCACTGTGGTGTTGGACCCGAAGAATCCGCAAGTGGTGTGGGTGGGCACGGGCGAAGCGAATAACCAGCGCAGTGTGTCGTGGGGCGATGGCGTTTATAAGTCCGACGACGGTGGCAAGAGTTGGAAGAACATGGGTCTGAAGAGCTCTGAGCACATTGGCCGCATCGTCATCGACCCGCGCGACAGTAACACCGTGTATGTGGCGTCTCAGGGCGGTTTGTGGGGACCGGGCGGCGATCGCGGGCTCTACAAGACCACCGATGGCGGCAAGACCTGGAACGCGGTTTTGAGTATCAGTGAGAACACGGGCGTCACGGATGTGGTGCTGGACCCGCGCAATCCCGATGTGTTGCTGGCGGCAGCGCATCAGCGGCGGCGGCATGTCTTTACGCTGATTCATGGCGGACCTGAGAGTTCGCTGCAGAAGTCCACGGACGGTGGCAAGACTTGGACCAAGATTACTTCCGGTCTGCCGGCAGTGGAGTTGGGACGCATTGGGCTTGCTGTCGCGTCGCAGGAGACGGGTCTTGTTTACGCCACAGTGGAAGCGGCCGACGGCAAGAGCGGGATCTTCCGGTCTACCGATTTCGGACAAACCTGGGAGAAGCGCAGCGGTTACATTGCCCAGGCTATGTACTACGCGCAGTTGATTGTGGATCCGAAGAATCCCGAGCGCGTGTACATGCCCGATGTTGTGTTCAAAGTGTCCGACGATGGCGGCAAGAGCTTCCACGGGCTGGGCGAGAAGTTGAAGCATGTGGACAATCACACGATCTGGGTGGATCCGAAAGACACCGACTACTACCTGGTGGGTTGCGACGGCGGTATCTATGAGAGCTTCGACCGCGGAGAAAACTGGCAGTTTAAAGCGAACCTTCCGGTGACACAGTTCTACGACGTGACGGTGGACGAGGCCAAGCCGTTCTATAACATCTACGGCGGCACTCAGGATAACTTCTCATTGGGCGGACCTTCGCGGACCGCGAGCGATCACGGCATCTTGAACTCGGACTGGTTTGTGACCAATGGCGGCGATGGTTTTGTTTCTCGTGTGGATCCGAAGGACCCGAACACGGTGTATGCCGAATCGCAGTATGGCGGCCTGGTGCGATATGACCGGCACACGGGCGAAGCTGTCGGAATCCAGCCGCAGGAGGGCAAGAACGATACGCCGCTGCGATGGAACTGGGATTCGCCGCTGATCATCAGCCCGCATTCGAACAGGCGGCTCTACTTCGCCGCCAATCGCCTGTACCGGAGCGATGACCGCGGCGATAGCTGGAAGGCCATCAGCGCCGATTTGACGCGACAAGTGGACCGCAATCTGTTACCTGTGATGGGCAGGATCTGGAGCCCGGATGCGATCGCGAAGAACCAGTCCACGTCGCTGTACGATAACTGCACGGCGCTGGCGGAATCGCCGAAGAAGGAAGGCTTGCTGTATGTGGGCACCGACGACGGGTTGATCAATGTGAGCGAGAACGCGGGCGGGGTATGGCGGAAGATGGAAAGCTTCAGCGGTGTTCCTGCGAACACGTATGTGGCGCGGCTGCTGGCTTCGCAGCATGAGGCGAACACGGTGTACGCGGCGTTCGATAACCACAAGAACGCGGACTATGCTCCGTACCTGCTGAAGAGTACCGATGCGGGCAAGACGTGGACGTCGATCAAGGGCGACCTGCCGGAGAAAGGCCCGGTGCTGGCGATTGCCGAGGATCACGTGGATCCGAAGTTGCTATTTGCCGGCACGGAGTATGGGCTGTTCTTCACCAACGATGGCGGCGGGAGGTGGATCAAACTGACGGGCGGGATGCCGACGATCGCGGTGCGCGACCTGGCGATTCAGAAGCGCGAGAACGACCTGGTGGCGGCGACGTTTGGCCGCGGATTCGCCGTGTTGGACGACTACACACCGTTGCGCGGCATCACTAAGACACAGTTGGAAAAGGATGTGTTGCTGTTTCCCGTGCGGTCGGCGCTGTTGTACGTGCCGACGCGGCAATATGGATTGCGCGGCAAGGCGTTCCAGGGCGAGAGCTGGTATGCGGCGCCAAACCCGCCGTTCGGTGCAGTGTTCACTTACTATGTCAAGGACGGCTTGAAGACGCGAAAGGAACGGCGGCAAGAGGTGGAGAAGGCGGCCAAGCCGATTGCGTATCCGACGATGGAGCAGTTGCGGGCCGAGGATGAGGAAGAGGCTCCGGCGATGCTATTCACAGTGACTGGCGCGGGTGGGAAGATGATTCGGATGGTGACGGGTCCGGTGGGGAAAGGCTTCCATCGCGTGGCTTGGGATCTGCGGGAGCCGGCGGCGTTGTTGGGTAAGCAGCGCGGCACCGACGAGGAAGAGAATCTGTTTGATGAGGAACCGGTGGGGCCATTCGTCGCGCCAGGCACTTATAAGGTGACGATGCATCAACGTGTGGAAGGCGTCACGAAGCAAGTGGGCGAGCCGCAGACGTTTCAGGTTGTGGGGGAAGCGACGGCGCCGGTATTCCAATCGAAGGCGGTGAAACTGCAGCGAGCGGTGACGGCTTCAATGGACGTGGCGAACGAAGCGAAGTCGAGAATTGATGCCTTGAAGAGAGCGCTGGATGCCGCGCCAGGCGCTACGGATAAGTTGAAGAGCGACGTTCGGGTGTTGGATAAGAGACTGGTGGCGATACTTACCGCGATGCGCGGCGATGTTACTCCGCGCAAGAGGAGCGAGCCTTCCCACGTGTCGATTGCGGAGCGCGTGAACGGGCTATTCGACCAGCGGCAGTTGAGTTCGCCGGCAACAAAGACGGCGGAAGAGCAGTATGAGATCGCGTCCGATCTGTTCGGCGCGGAATTGGCGAAACTGCGGGCTGTGGACGCGGATTTGAAGGCGCTGGAGAAGGAAGCCGAGGCCGCTGGCGCTCCGCCGACGCCGGGACGCTTGCCAGATTGGAAGAAGCAGTGATGCCCGCGGGTAACGTGCTGATCGTCTATACGCTGGGCGCGATTGCGCTACTGCTGTTCCTGATTCTCTACGTGCGGCTGCATGCTTTTCTGGCGTTGATGCTGACCAGCATGGCGTTAGGGTTGACGTGCGGAATGGCTCCGCTGAAGGTGCTGAAGTCGATGCAGGCGGGGTTCGGCGAAGCGTTAGGGTTCATCGCGGTGGTGGTGGCGTTGGGCGCGATGATCGGACGGTATCTGGAGCACTCGGGCGGCGGGCGCGCGCTGGCGGACTGGCTGTTGGATAAGTTCGGACCAGAGCGGGCGATTTGGGCGGTGCTGCTGTCGTCCTTTCTGGTGGGGCTGCCGATCTTCTTCGAAGTCGGATTCATTATCCTGGTGCCGCTGGCGTGGAGTTTGACCCGTGAATCGAAGCGATCGTTGTTGTACTTCGGGCTGCCGATTGCGGCGGCGCTAACGGTGACGCATGCGATGGTGCCTCCGCATCCGGCTCCGGCGGCGGCAGCGCAGTTGTTAGGAGCGGACCTGGGGAAGGCGATCCTGTTTGGCGCGGCGCTCTCGATCCCGATGGCGATTGCGGGCGGGATCTTCTACGGACCGTGGATCGCGAAGAGGTTGTATATTCCGGTGCCTCCGCATGCCGTGGAACCGCCGGCAGTAAGTTCGCACAAGGTACCGTCGGTGGGGTTAGTAGTGTTACTCCTGGTGTTGCCCGTGCTGTTGATTTTCGCTTCCACAATAGCGGGCATGGTAAAGCTGCCGGGGCAGGCTGCCTTTGATTTCTTCGGACATCCGTTTACGGCGCTGACGGTGACTACTCTGGCGGCGATGTACTTCCTTGGCGCGCGCTGCGGACTGGACCGGGAAGGGCTGGCGACAATGGCGACGCAGTCCCTGTTGCCGATAGGATCGCTGCTGGCGATCATGGGCGGCGGTGGCGCGTTCAAGCAAGTGATTGTGGATTCGGGAGTGGGTCCGTATGCCGGGAAGCTGTTGGCGTCGTCAAGCGTGTCGCCGCTGCTAGTGGCGTATATCGTGGCGGCGGGGATGCGGGTGGCGCAGGGGTCGGCGACGGTGGCGATTATTACGGCGGCGGGGATTGTGGCTCCGCTGGTGAAGGGGATTCCGGGCTATTCGCCGGAGATGATTTTGCTGGCGCTGTGCTGCGGGGGGACAGTGCTTTCGCACGTAAACGACGCGGGGTTCTGGTTGGTGAATCAGTCGTTCGGAATGACGGTGCCGCAGACATTGCGGTCGTGGACGGCGATGAAGGTGATCACGTCGGGAGTGGGGATCGCGATTGTGTTGCTGGCGCAGTTGGTCTTGAGCTGGTGAGGGGTGATGGGCGTTGTGATGGGCAAAGCACTATCGGTCGCGGATTAACGCCGATCAGTTAGCAGAGTCCGGCTGCGAATGAGCGCCGAAGCCCAGCTCTTTGATCCTTGAATATCCTAGCAAGCCAAACCTCTACGGCCGATACCTCGAAGGATCGTTCACGAGATTTGGATACGCGACTTCCCGAGACCTTCCTGCGAGGGTCCTTCAAATGATGATATAACTGTTATACTCCGATGCGGTTCCACTATGACAGGGAAAAGAGCCGCGCAGTCAAGCTGAAACATGGCATCAGCTTGCAAGAGGCCCAGGAAATCTTCGATCAGACCTATATCGTCGATCAGAAGAGCGACGATCCGGCCCAGTTCCGTGCAATCGGTTGGTGTCGCGGCCGGTTGTGTTCTGTAATATTCGAGGTCCGGCAGGACATTATGGGAGAGTACTACCATTTCGTCACGGCTTGGAAGGCAACTCAGGAAGAGGAGCGAGACTATGCGAAAAACATCTGATCCTGTGGCGACGACTCGAAAAGGTAGAACGGCCGATGAGATCGCGTCGATGGCGTCTCGCGGCGAGGACATTTCGGGGTATTTCACGAAGAAGTTTACGGTATTTAAGCCGATCCGGCGCGTGAACGTCGATCTCACCGAGGGAATGTTGCGCCAACTCGACGAGCGGGCCGCACGTCTGAACGTCAGCCGCCAGGCAGTCATCAAGACCTTGCTGGCGCAGGCGCTAAGCCAACAACCGGCGCAGAAGCGGCAGACGAAGACCGGCTAGCGAAGTCCTGGCACGGGGCGGCTTGGCCGGTGCCGCCAGTTAGCGGGGCGGTACAATCCCGTTATGCGGTTGGGAGTATTGATCGCGGCGCTTTTTGTGGGCGTGGCTGCGGCCCAGGAGGTTCCGACGATCAATTTGGGCGGCATCGTGCCTAACAAACCAGGCGCGGCGGGGCCGATTACTCCAGGTATCGAACTCGCTATCTACGGGCAGCACCTCGGTCCCAAGACCGGCTGTAAGGGCGGGAGCGGATGGGGAGACCCTAAGCCGGTATGCGGAACCTCTGTTACTGTGAGCGGAGAGCCGGCAGCGCTGCTGTACGTGCAGGAGCAGCAGATCAATGTCCGAGTTCCGTACAACGTACCCACCGAGGGGGATGTGCCCTTCGTGGTTAGGAGGGAAGGACGCGCGAGCACAGCCACGCTGGTGCACTTCTCGCCCTACACCGCGGCCATTACATCCTCGGGCACCGCCTACGTTGGTATGCCCATCTGGATCGAAATCCAGTTACCCGATCCGCTGGGGTACTCGCTTCGATATCCCGTAGCGAGCTATCCAGAGGATTTCGGAGGTCACTGGTTTGAAGTGCGCCAGAATGGCGTTCTGCTGCGTCCCATCGTTCACCGGCAGTCTCCTCGAATTTCGAGTGGCATCGGAGGACTCGGGTCGGTGGGCCGGGGTTCGCTCATCGGGCTTCCGCACGAGCCAAAGAACCGGCGCCGGCTGCCGCTGCACCTCGCCTATCGCTTCGACAAACCCGGCTCATACGAAGTGCGATACGTTGGCTACGACTTTCGTTACCCAACTCAGAAACACGTCCTGGTGCGTTCTGCTTGGATACCCCTGGAGGTCGAGGCGTTTTCGGCACTCAAGCGGCAGGCGTGGCTAGAATCAATGCGAGGCAAGCGGCCTGCAGATGCGGTGGAATTGCTTAGCGACTACCTGCCGTCTCTGCTGGCCGTGCCCGACGCGACCGTGTTATCTCTTTTGACGAATGCCCTGTACCATTCGGAAAGTTCAGTCCGCAACTATACTTGCAACGCCCTGGATTTGTTCGACGACGCGCTGATCGCTAGCTGGATTCCGCGAACCGTCCGGGCGAATGGCCCCACTCCTGAGCTGGCCTATGTGCTGAGTTGGCGTCGCCCTTCCTTTCAGGCGCGCGGCGGCGAAATCGCCAACTCCGTGCTGTCTTACATGAAATCAACGTCTCCGTTGCTGGTCGCGGGGGCGCTCCAGAGCCTGTATTTCATGAAGCCGGTTTATGACTGGAGCAGCCATCCCGATCTTCCGGTGCTTATGGACCGCACGGTGGCCGGCGAAGCCGAACGCCTGATCGAGACGCACAACGCCACCATCCTGCAACCTCTTGCACTGTATCTGGGCACGTGGAAGGACGAGAGATCGCGCATACTGTTACGCCGGCTGGTAACTGAAGGCACAGTGCGTGAGCAGGCAGAGATCTGTCTTCGCTGGATGGGAGCGGACACCCCTCACTGACACGCCTTTTCACTTTTTGGGAGAAAGTCTGTAATATCTACTGTCGGGATGTCGAAACGGCGAGGCGCCAAACGACAGTATGGCTAGGAGGGTGAAATGAACTTCTGGCGGGATGTGAAATACGCGTTGCGTTCCCTGGCTAGTGCTAAGGGGCTTACCATTACCGTTGTCCTCACGCTGGCGCTGGGGATTGGAGCTAATTCCGCGATCTTTACCCTGGTCCGTGGGGTCTTGCTGCGCCCGCTGGTGAATCGGGACGAGAATTCGCTGGTCTATATCCGCCAGAGCGCGCGTGGGATGGGTATGGAGAACGCCGTGTTTTCCGTTCCGGAACTGGACGATTTGCGGAGCCGCATCAAAACCCTCCGGGCGTTCGGAGATTTCTCCTCCATCGACTTTACTTTGAACGGCCTCGGCGAGCCGCGGGAAATCCGCGCCGGGGTTGTGGGCGGATCCTACTTCGAAGTCATGGGATTGCGTCCAGTGCTGGGGCGCCTGCTAGATATGCGCGACGATGGCCCTGCCGCCGCCGGAGCCGTTGTCCTCACCTACCGTTTCTGGACCACCGCGCTGAAGAGTGATCCAACGGTGATCGGTAAAGAGGTGAGGCTTGGATCGTTTGGCTCGCGGACGGCGACCGTGGTCGGCGTGCTGGAGCCGTCGGTCCCCTATCCGAGCGAAACGGAAATTATCGCCAATATCGTGACCAGTCCTCATCACCTCTCGGCGACGATGGTGACTGGGCGGGTACACCGGATGACGGAACTGTTTGGACGGCTGGCTCCTGGCGCAACCCTGGAGCAGGCCCGTGCGGAACTGAAGGCCGCCCATGGCGCCATTCTGAAAGATCATCCCGAGGCATATCCGGCGCTGGCGGACTTCCGCATCGACGCGATGCTGCTTCGCGACCAGATCACTTCCAAAGCCAAGACCGTGCTTTGGGTGCTGTTGGCTGCGTCGGGGTTGGTCTTCATCATCGCTTGTTCCAATGTCGCGAACCTGATTCTGGCGCGTACGATCCGGCGCGAAGGCGAGTTCGCGATTCGGGCCGCACTCGGCGCGAGCACGGCGGCGCTGCGGCGGGTGCTGCTGGCGGAATGCCTGTTGCTGTGCGGCGCGGGGGCGTTGCTGGGCGTCCTGAGCGCCCGGCCTATGGTGGCGGTTCTGGCGCGGTATGCGTCGCGGTTCTCCGTCCGCGCGCTGGACCTGACCGTGGATTCCAGCATGTTGTGGGTGGGGGCGGGACTGGCCTTGGTGGCCGCGGCTTTACTGGCGTTTGTACCCCGCCTGCCGTCCGGCGATGAATCGAACGGCATCAGCCTTTCGAAGGGAACCGTGCGCGTCACCGGCGGCGCCACGAAGCGTCTGCGGGCGTTCGCGATTACGCAAATTGCCGCTTCCTTTGTGCTGCTGGCGGGCGCCACCATGCTGGCGAAGACGTTGATGTCGCTGCAGGCGGTGGATACGGGCATCGACACGCGCCGGGTACTCGCCATCAACGTGCCCGTCATGTCCTATGGGCGGACGGACAACCAGGTGGTGAGTTTCTATAAACAGGTGTTGGACCGGGTACGCGAGATTCCAGGCGTGGAAGGCGTCGCGTTCGGCAGCCTCACACCATGGCGCGAGGCAGGCAACCGTGAGCCGGGACTGCAATTCACCGCGGAAGGTTATGTTCGTGGGACGTCGCAGGAAGATCCGCGCGGCCAGTTCCGCATGGTGACGCCCGGATTCTTCGGCGCACTGGGTCTGCCGCTGATCGCCGGCCGCGATTTCAACGACCTCGATCGTAAAGAGAGCGAGCCGGTGACGATCATCAGTCAAAGCATAGCGCAGCGAATGTTCCCCAACCGCGACGCCCTGAACCGGCGCCTCACTTGGACGGACCCGGTGATGAAGTTCCTTGGCATGGAGATGCAGCCCATGCGCATCATCGGAATCGCGGCCGATCTCGACGATGAACATCTTGTTCCAGGCCCGACGCTCACCGTGTATACGCCGTTTGGCCAGGGGCCGCTGTTTGCGGGACGCATGTTTGTCCACGTGCGGTCGGATCCGTATGCACTGATCACTCCGATCACGCGGACCATTCGCGGCTTGTCTGTGGACCAACCGGTGGAGCGGGCGGCGACGCTGGAAGACGTCCGCGCCGAGGTGCTGACGCCGGACCGCTTGAACGCGATGGTGTTCGGCGGGTTCGCGATGGTGGCGCTGACGATTGCTGTCGTGGGTGTGGCGGGCGTACTGGCGTTCTCAGTGAGTTCACGGACGCGTGAGTTTGGGATAAGGCTTGCGATTGGGTCGCAACCGCGGCATCTGTTGGCGCGCGTGATCGGAGAGGGGACGGTGATTGCGGCCTTAGGGATTGCAGCCGGGCTGGCGAGCGGGTTTGTTTTGCAGCAAGTGGCTGGAAGTTATTTCGAGAGCGTGCGCCTGCCGGGCGTTTGGGTGGTGGTGGGCGCTGCGGGAATTCTGCTGGCGGCGGCTGTGCTGGCGTCGGCATGGCCCGCGTTGCGAGCGGCGCGCGTGGATGTGATTCAGGCGCTACGCGCGGAGTAACTTCACTCCCAGCGGAGGGCTCTCATGGGATCGACTCTGGTGGCTCGCATGGCCGGGACATAGCCGGCGAGCAGAGCAACCATTGCTATGCCGAGGGTGGCGGCGGCGACGGTGAAGGCGTCCGTGGGTTCTATTCCGTAGAGCTGCGAGCTGACCATTCGCGTGAGGCCCCACGCGGTGGGCAAGCCGACCGCGATTCCTATCCCGGTGAGCAGGAAGACATCGCGCATGACGAGCATCACGACGTCGCGCGCCGAAGCTCCGAGCGCCATCCGTACGCCGATTTCGCGGGTTCGCTGGGCGACAATGTAGGCCATCACTCCATAGAGCCCGATGGCGGCGAGCAGGGTGGCGAGAAAGCCAAAGCCAGAAGAAAGAGTCGCCACCAAACGTTCAGTGATCAGCGATTCTTCCAGTTGAGAATCGATGGTCTTCATTTGGAAGATGGGGAGATTCGGATCGATACTGTTCACTGTCTGACGGATCATCGTGAACGCCTGTTCCGGCTTGCGAGCCGTCCTGACGTAGGTGTACATGCCAAGGACAAATTCCATCTGGTGGTAGGGCTGGTAGACTTCCATCGGCACTTCATCGCGCATGGTTTCGTACTTGGTGTCGCGGGCGACGCCGACGATCTCAATATCGAGCTTGGTTCCCGGATCGCCGCCCATTCCGATGTGCCTGCCAACCGCCAAACCATCCTTAAAATACTTGCGTGCGAATCTCTCGTCCACGATGCAAACCTTGGGCGCCTGGCGGCCATCGGTCATGCGGAAGTCGCGGCCGAGGAGTATGGGGATGTTCATCGTCTGGAAGAAGTTTGGCGAGATGAACTGCATGTGCGGGTCAGGGGTCTCACTCGGTTTGTGCGCAAAGCCTTCGACGGCCATGGTGCTGTCCCATTCGTCGCCGGTGAGCACGGGAATGACGGCGAGGGCGGACGACTCGACACCGGCGAGGGCATCGAGGCTCTCGCGCAGGCGGCGGTAGAAATCGAGGCTGCGTTCCGATTTGTAGCCATTCATTGGCGGATCGATGGCAAAGCCGATGAGGTTGGCGGTACGGAAGCCGGGATCGAGACCTTTGAGATTGCTGAGGCTGCGAATGAAGAGGCCCGCACCGATTAAGAGCAACAGGGAGAGTGCGACCTGCGCGGCGACGAGGATTTTTCGCAAGCCTACCGAGTGGCCGCCGACGATGGAACCGACTTGATCTTTCAACGTGCCGGCCAGTTCGGGGCGGGTGAGTTGGAGGGC
>JBDTMC010000125.1:0-17471 GCA_039934475.1 Bryobacteraceae bacterium
TCGATCCGTTGCCGCGCACCGGGCCGTCCAGGCGCTGCAGATTGCAGTTCACGACAAAGATCAGGTTGTCGAGATTCTCCCGCGCGGCCAGCGTCAAACCGGCAATCGATTCCGGTTCATCCATCTCGCCATCGCCCATGAACGCCCACACCTTGCGCGAGTCCGTTTTGGCGTGTCCCCGCGCCTGCAGATACCGCAGGAAGCGCGCTTGATAGACCGCCGTGATCACGCCCAACCCCATCGACCCGGTAGGAAACTGCCAGAAATCCGGCATCAGCCACGGATGCGGGTAAGAGGAAAGTCCCTTCCCACCAACCTCTCGACGATAGTGGCTCAAGTTCTCCTCGGTCAGCCGCCCTTCCAGATACGCCCGCGCATAAATGCCCGGCGCTGAGTGCGGTTGAAAGAACACCAGATCGGCGTCGCTGGCGCCACCGCGGAAGAAGTGGTGAAAGCCAACTTCAAACAAGTCCGCAGCCGAGGCATAACTGGCCAGGTGTCCACCCAGTTCGCCGGCTTCCATGTTGGCCCGCACCACCATCGCAGCGGCGTTCCAGCGCAAAATCTGGTTCAACCGGTGCTCCATCGCAAGATCTCCGGGATACTCCGGTTGATCCTTCCTCGCCACCGTGTTCACATAGGGTGAATTCAGCGCGCGCCCCACACGGATGCCCCGCTGGGCGGCGTAGAGATTTAGTTCGCCCAGCAGTTCCCGCGCCCGGTCAACACCCGCTGCGGCCACAACTTGATCGAGCGCCTCGCGCCATTCCGCAGTCTCCTGCTGATCTTCCAAGCGGGACGCGAGCGGTGAATCGGGTGTCGATCGGTGCATGATACTCAGGATACGGAAAACACCGCCGCAAGGAATACGGATGTCACCCGTCCCGAGGGCTCAATACAGCATACTCCGTGGCAATATCCATGCTTTGCAGCATGATATGCTGACAAAGCAGGAGCAGGCAATGACTTGGCGACAACTCGACTCCATCGACCGCAACATTCTCACCGTTTTGCAGGAGCGCGGCCGCATCACGAACACGGAACTGGCGGACCTTGTCGGCCTCTCGCCTTCACCCTGCTTGGTGCGCACCAAAGCCCTCGAGGAAGACGGTTTCATTCTTCGCTACGCCACGCTGCTGGAAGCCCGCGCCATCGGCCTCAGCGTCAGCGTGTTCGTCCAGGTCAGCCTCGACAGGCAGGTAGAGCCCAGCCTCACCACGTTTGAGAAGGCGATCGCCAAGCGCACCGAGGTCATGGAGTGCTACCTCATGATGGGCACTTCCGACTACCTGCTGCGCGTGGTTGTCGCCGATCTCGACGAATACCAGGTCTTCGTCACGGGCTTCCTCTCCAAAGTTCCCGGCGTGGGCAGCATCCGCTCCAGTGTGGCCTTGAAGCAGGTGAAGTACAAAACCGCGCTGCCCCTACAGGCTCCCAAAACCCGTTAGGCGTCCGCTACTTCTTCCATTCCGCTTCGAAGTGGTACGTCCCCGCAGAGATCTCGAACACTTCAGCCCCTGCCTCACTCCGCAGATGCCGTGCGCCTTTGCCAACATCGCTCACGCTGCCCGCCCGAGTTGTTGGCACAAACGCAGTAGCCATGGTATTCGGCGGAACAGTCACATCCCACGTGATTCTGTCGCCCGCTATCTTCCAGGCGCTGGCAATCGGACCGTACAAAGACTTGAACGAAGCCTTCACCCAACCTAGATCACCCACGGGCACCGGTCGCAACACCACGCGCTTGAAGCCAGGCTCCGCCTCATCGGGATTGATTCCGGCAAGAGACTGGAACAGCCACCCGGTGATTCCCGCGCCCAGGAAATACTGGCTCTCCCCGGTCATCGTCGGGTCGGCCGTATCGTGATCCCACCGTTCCCACATCGTGGTTGAGCCCTTCGCCAACATGTAGCCCCAACTCGGCCGCGCGGTTCGAGTGAGAATGCTCCACGCCGCGTCGTGATG
Organism: Bryobacteraceae bacterium; assembly: GCA_039934475.1. Lineage (GTDB taxonomy): Bacteria > Acidobacteriota > Terriglobia > Bryobacterales > Bryobacteraceae > JBDTMC01. Next base: position 1,966 of record JBDTMC010000125.1, read on the forward strand.
TCCTGTCTCACTCAGCACAGTGAGAATCCATTGCACGCCCATGAAGCCGCACGTGGTGTAGCCCTCGTGCTTCACCATCACGTCGTTCGCAAGGTTCTGGGCCACCGCCGCGCGCCGCTCCTCGGGCACCAATCCAAACGCCAATGGCAGCACGTAGGAGGTCTGCGTGCCACGCTCATAAGAGTTCGCCGCCGCATCGAAGAAACGCTGCTGGAAGCCGTCGCGCACTTTGGCTCCTAGCTGGGCGAAGGCCTCTGCGTCCGCCCCGCGTCCCAGCAGGCGCGCGTGCTGTTGCAGAATGGTGCAGAACAAATAGAAGAACGAACTTGAGATTAACGGCTGCGGCGTCGCGCCCACGAACGGGTGCGACCGCCCATCGTTCGGCACGGAACCGTCCATGGTGGTCGCGTCCAGCCAGTCGCCGTTGTCGTTGTAATCGATCGTCCCATCCGGTTTCAGATACTTCTCCTGCATGAACCGGATCAGCCGCTTCATCGCCGGATAATTGCGCTCCACCGCGCGCCTGTCGCCATAGAACCGGTGGAACCAATTCGGCAGATAGAACAGCGTCACCGGCCAAACCACGCCATCGCCAAAGGTCCAGAACGACGGAGCCACATTCGGAATGCTTCCATTGGCGCGCTGCGATCGCCGGATGTCTTCCAGCCAGTTCGTATACATCGCCGCCACCTGGTATGTGTACCCATGGCCATCCATGCCATGGTGCTCAGAGATCCACGGCATCCGCTCGTCGCGCGTCGAACAATCCAGCGGCACGCCTCTTGCCTCAATTCGCTGCGTCCGCCGCATCACCTGGAACAATCGCGTCGCCACTTCGTTGGAGCATTCAAACGTCCCGGCCGCATTCATATCGGTGTGCACCACCAGTCCTTCAAAGCTGCCCACCTCTGGCCGCCCCGGAAAACCCAACACCTCCACATAGCGCCCGCCCTGCGTAGAGAACCTTGGCGTCCACGTCTCACGTCCTCGCCCACTGAGGAAATAGACATCGGTCATCAATGCCGATCGCGAGTCGTCTCTACGGATCATTCCATCGCGCCGCAAAATTCCCGCCCGTCGCATCCGGACCTCAGTACCCGCCGGACCGGAGACATTCAAACGGACCCAACCATTGAAGGTCTCGCCGAAATCGACGACAAAGACGCCCGGCCGCGGCTCCGTAATTCCGGCCGGACGCAGTGTCTCGGTCACTCGTAGGGGCTCCAGTTTCTGCGCCGTCATCTTACCCGTGGGCGCCTCTACCAGTTGTGCCGCACGCCATGCCGACTCGTCGAAATTCGCCTCCGACCAACCTGCTTGTTCCCGTCGCGCATCGTAGATTTCGCCGTCGTACTCGTTGTTCGCGCGAATGGGCCCTGCCGCGGTCACCTTCCAATCCGCGTCCGTCACAATGTCTTGAATCGATCCATCGTCGCGCACAAGGCGAATATTCAGCAGCGCCTTAGGGTAACCAAACGTGCGGAACGGCGCGGGCACATTCTTGCGATAAGAGAAGAAAGCGCCATTCCCCAGCACGATACCGGCAGCGTTCACGCCCTGTCGCAGATGCCCCGTGACATCGTAAGTGAGGTAATGCACCTTCTTGTCGTAATCGCTCAGCACCGGTCCCATCACGTGGTCACCCACGCGGCGGCCGTTGAGAAAAAGTTCCGAATACCCAAGCCCGCTGATGTACGCTGTGGCGCTCTTGATGCCGCCGCGGATTTCAAATTCACGCCGCAGCAACCGGCCTGGCAGCACTCTGTATTCGTCAGGACCCACGCGATTCCAGGGCGCCGTGCCGAACGGTCCCAACTCCATCGCCGAACGCCACTCAGCTGGCCCGGCGTCGGAACGCTGCGCCGCGCTCCAGGTGCGCGAGGTCGGCAAAGTCCATTCCAGGCCGTTCTCAAAACGCACTTTCAACAGGGCGATCAGGCCCGCCGGATTCGATCGATGGCCCGGAGTATAGGGAATGCGCCCCGTGTTTTCCGCCTCCACACTCAACAGATTTTGGCCTGCCTTCAGCAGCCCCCCCCCCCGCACGTCCAGCGCCTCCGGCTTCTTCCAGCAATCGTCAGTACGCACGGGGCCGCCTTCCCCCGCGGGCTTGCCGTTCACAAACGTGACGCACCCTGCATCCGCAATGGCGTAAAGCGATGCTGCCGCTACAGGCGAGCCACCCGGCAGCGTAAACTCACATTGAAAAAACCGACGCCCCAACGGAGCTTCTTCGCGCGGATTGCCTTCCGGATACCAGATCCACTGCGCGCCGGGAAACCACTCCGCTGTCGCCGGCAGCGGCTCATCGAGGCCAATCCATTCGCCGCTCCAGTCTTCCGGTTCCAGCAAACCCATCGACCACTGCGCGGGTTCGCTCCACGCCGAAGCCTTCCCATTCTGATCCCAAACCCGCACCTTCCAGAAGCATGAGATCCGCGACCGCAGCGGCTTGCCTGCGTAAACGACGTGGATCGACTGGCCCGAACCCACCCGGCCCGAATCCCACAGATCACCCTTATTCTGTTGCAGCAGCACCGCCTCTGATGCCGCCAAAATCTGGAAGGCACTCTGCTTCAACCCGCGTGCGTTCGCCTCCAACGCCTCCAATTGCCAGCTCAACCGCGGCTGAGTCTCGTCGATACCCAGCGGATTCACAAGGTACTCGCACAGCAGGTTCGCCACACGACACTCCTCGCGTTCCACCTTCGCGCCCACAGCGGGCACCGCCGCCAACCCTGCCATCAATTGCCGTCGCGTGATCATGCCGTTGATCCTATCTCATGACCGCACGCCGAAGGGGAATCCTCATCGTGAAGGTCAGGGCGTGTTGATACACTTCTCCCATCACATGGAAATCACCCGGCGTACATTCCTCGCCGCCTCCACCGCCGCGCTATCCGCCCAACAGACCGCCAAGCAGGTGGTCCTCACCTTCGACGACGCCGTTAAGAGTCACGTCCGCTTCGTCGCGCCCTTCCTCAAAGAACTCGGCTTCCGGGCCACCTTCTTCATCAGTCATCGCTGGATGCCCGACGCGGAGCATTTCCTCACGTGGAGGGAAGTCGCGGAGATCCACAGTATGGGCTTTGAGATCGGCAACCATACCTGGACACATGACAACTTCGCCGTACCGCGGAATGCCGCGCGCCTTGATGGCGAATTGGCGCTTGTCGAAAACGAACTCGCCAAAGTCGGCGTTCCGAAACCAGTCAGCTTCGCGTGGACCGGAAACTGCTTTGGTCCCGAGGCGCTGGAGATCCTGGAACAGCGTGGCTACCGGTTCGCGCGCCGCGGCATCAGTCCTGAGCAACCCTACGGCACACTCAGCGTCGGACCAGCCTACGACCCTGCACGGTACGACCGGATGATGATTCCCAGCACCGGCGACGGCTATCCCGCTTGGACCTTCGAGCACTTCCTCAAGGTGATCGCGGAGGCCCGGCCTGGCCGCATCGTTGTTCTTCAGTTTCACGGAGTGCCTGATGAAGTCCATCCCTGGGTCCACACGCCGCCCGCGATGTTCCGCCGTTACATGGAACATCTGGCGCACGAAGGCTTCAAGGCAGTAGCCTTGGGCGACCTCGAAACCGTCGCGCGTTCCGTTCCCGTCGATCCACTCCGCAAGCAGCACTTCCCGGAGCCAAAAGACGGCAAACTAATTCTGCCCGTAGAAATGCAGGCCAACCGCGACGATGAATCGTACTGGCTGGCTAACATGCAGCGCCACAGTTACAACACCGCGGAGATGCAGCAAGCCTTCGGCCAGCCGATGCACATTCCCCACCTCAAGCAGCCTCAAGAGCCGATCCTTCCCTACCCCGGTGGACGCCATCCGCGGGCGGACTTCCTGGACGGCGCCATCGATCCTTTCCGCGGCACGAAGCTGTCGCTCTTTCTGCCCACAGGCGGCTTTGCGGTGATCGACTTGCCGGAGGCCATCTTCACTACTCTCGGTCTTACTTTCCTCGCCCACACTCACGTGCCCACCATATGGAACACCGACAACGTGATTATCGAGAACGTGGACTGGAGTCGCGAACCGAACGGCGCTCTCCGCTCCCACTGGAAGCTGCCCAATGGCATCGAGTTCGGCGCCACGGCGGACTATCGCGACGGTCTGAACATGACGCTCTGGGTAAAAAACGGAACCACCCAGCCTGTCACGGGCCTTCGCACGCAAATCTGCGTTCTGCTGAAAGAGGCCAAGGGCTACCAATCCGCCACCAACGACAACAAGCGCTTCGGCAAACAGGCCGCGGCCGTGGAACACACAGCCGGTGGCCAATGGCTGATCGCAAAGTGGGAGCGCACCGGCCGCACCTGGGGTAACCCCCGTTGTCCGTGCCTCCACGCCGATCCGATTCTGCCCGATTGCCCCGCAGGCGAAACCGTGCACGTGAAGGGTCGTTTGTGGATGGCCAGTAACTTGCTAGGATTCGAGTAACAAATGCGTACCGTGATTGTTTTTGCACTCGCCGCCTTGTGTCTACAGGCCGGCGAGTGGATCTGGACCGGCGAAGCTCCGCCCAACCCGAAGAACCGGTTCACCTACTTTCGCCGTGTGGTGGAACTCGCCGCCGTGCCAGCGGATGCCACTCTGCTGATGGCGGCAGACAGCAACGCGCACCTCTGGATCAACGGCCACATCCTCCGCCGCAAAGTAACCCGCTATCACGAAGATCACATCACGGCCGAAGTCATCGACGCCGGCCCTTACCTCTCGAAGGGCCGCAACGTCATCGTCGTGCTACACCACAACTGGGGCCCCATTACTACCTTTCAACGTTCCGCCAATCGGCACGCAGGACTCTACCTGGAAGCTTCCTGGCTGAAGAGCGACGCCAACTGGCGCTGGCTGACGGCGCCGCAGTTCCTCGCGCACGACCGTCAGGTGGTCGGCGTCATCGGCGATCAACGCATACGCTACCCACAGGTCATCGATGGCCGTAACATGCCCGGCAACCTCAACGACGCCGGCTTCGATGATAGTAAGTGGCGTCGAGCCGTAGTCGTCAAGGATGGTCCCTGGCCCGCCACGCCGGCGAGGCTCGAGACGCCCGGTCAGAGCGAGTATCCCGTCACGCCCGAGTCAGTCATCGCCGCCGGCACTCTGGAAGACGTCCAGCCGGTTACCGAAGATCCGCTCTCCATCGCGGCCGCCATCCGCACCGCACGATACCTTCCCAACAAAGCATCATTGGACCACCCCCTCGCGATCTCAGGTGCCACCGGCCAGGCGCGCTACATCACCTTCGACTTCCACCGCCCCGTGCATGGATACCCGTTTCTGGAACTGGAAAGTTCAGCGCCCGGCGTCGCCATCGACTTCGGTTATGCCGAGCTCGCTTACTCCCAATACAGCGGCGAAAGGCACGTCGGTGAGGATGGCCGGGTGAATCCCGAAGCCGTGGTTGGACCAGGCTACGCCGACCGCTACATCACTCGTGCCGGCCTCCAACGAATCGAATTGCCCGATGAACGCACCGCCCGCTGGCTCAGTATCCAATTGCGTTTTCCCGCCGCCGCCAACGTTGTCCTGAAGCAAGTGGGCATCGTGAAATCCCAATATCCCGTCCGTCAACTGGGTACGTTCGATTGCGGCGACGAACGCATCGCCCAAATCGTCAAGCTCGGCCTCATCCACGCCGAAGTCTCAATGAACGACACGTATGTGGATACGCCCGGCCGCGAAGACGGCCAATGGATCGAGGACTCGCGCGTTCGTGCCATTCTCGCCTCCCGCTGGTTCGGCGATGCTAAACTGCGTCAGGTCCTATTGCGTCACTATGTGGAGAGCCAGGGCAAAGACGGGCGCTTTCATCCGTTCCCACCAAGTAACTATCCCGCTTACCCCGCCACTTATGACTGGAGTGTCCAATGGGTCGCCATGCTCTACGACGATTACTACTGGACTGGTGAGACAACGCGCATCAAGGAATACTGGCCGAATCTGACGCGCTACTGGGCCGACGCGCTTTCCCTGGTAGGCGAAGACGGAATCTGGCGCACCGCGCGTGTGCTCGCCGATATCCGCATCGGCCTCCATCCTGAAAACGACCGTCAATCGAGCGGCATCGTGACTCCCTTCATGATCGAGCGTCTACGCTGGTCGGCGGAGATGGCACGTGTCATCGGAAAGAAAGCCGAAGCGGCCCACTGGACAGCCGAAGCCGAACGCATGTCCCAGGCCTTCCACAAGTATCATCAGTTAGCCGCGCAGGGCGATATACCCGCCCGCGTAGCCGACCGACTCGATACCACCAACCCTGCCCTTGCTCGTGGAGTCAGCCAGGCTGGGCAATCCATGGCGATCTTGTCCGGGCTCATCGAAGGAGAAGCCGCCCACAAACTCATCGAATACGCGTATCCGGCTCCTGACGGCACTCCGCCCGAGGGTGTCATTCGCTGGAACAACCCGACGTTCTTCTATCGCTCTCTGCGCGCCCTCTCCGACAACGGCTTCACCAGCCGCGCCGTATCCCACATGCTGGAGCGCTACGCCCCCTATCTTCCGGCTAGTCCGCGCAATCGCGTCCCGGCCGCGCTGCAAGGCCCCTACGGAGGCCCTCTGCCCGAATACTGGGTGAGCCGCGAAGACCTCGGCCTCAAAGAGGGAGAACCGGATACGGCCCAACCCAAAGACGAAACTGGTTCGCACGGCTGGGGAGCCGTCCCGCTGCTCTGGCTGCACGACAGTCTCCTCGGCGTACGCATCACGGAACCCGGAGGAGCGCGCCTGCGCATAGCGCCCGAGAGTGGCGGCTTGCCCTACGTCTCCGGACACACCGTCACGCCCAAAGGCCAACTATGGATTGACCTCGAACCGCAAACGTCAACCCTCGAGTTGCTCCTCCCGCCAGGAGTCTCCGCCGACCTTGACCTCGGCAAAGCCTTCCCGTCCCGGCGCGTCGAACTCGTCACCGCCGCAGGCAAAGCGGAACAATCGAAGCCGGCAAACTTCCGCCTCACAGGCGGCGGCAAGTACGTCTTCCGAGCCCGTTAGCGCACTCCGATATAGAACGACGACGAGACCGGCGGCAGCACCAGGCGCACCTTCGTCAATTCACCCTCGTGTTTGAGATCGGCTGTGCCCCGCGTGCCATCATGCGGGTTCCACAGTGTCAGGGCCTTGTTCCCGCGCAACGTCACGATGGTGTCCACCACCTTCTTCGAAGAGTTCGCAAAGAAGTAGACATCGCGCCCGTCCTTCACCTTGTGAATGTAGGTTAGCGCGCCATCGTACTTCCGGCCCGTCTCCACAGGCCACGCCGCTTCCGCGAAGTCCACATCCCGCACCGGCAACACCTCCCGCAGTACCGCTTTCAGTGCCTCCACACTCGGCTTCGCTAGAAGATAAAGGCGCCCGCCCGACGCGTTCTTGCGCATCGCGCCCGGAGCGCCAAACAGAACGCTGATCCTCGCTCGCAACTCGGCATCCCGACCGGCCTCGGCTGAATACACGGGCAACCGGCTCGTCGCAATCACCGTCCCGCCGTGCTCATAAAACTCCGCGATCTTCTCCGCTACCGCCAGAGAAAGCGTATCGCCGCCAGGCAAGATCAAAACGCGGAACTCCTCGCGATTCTCCTTGTTCTCCAGCACCAACCGGTTGCCCCGCACAACGCATCGCCCGGTTAGCACCTCTGGATGCAGGTACGTGTAATCCACTCGTAAACTGCGGAACAGCATTTCCCCTACATCCATGTAGTCGATCTCATCAGGCGGCAGCCCCCCGTTATACGCATACTCCCAGTCCGGGCCGGCGGTCCGCGCTAACTCGTCCACAGTCTGATCCGTCTCCGGCTTATTCACCGCCGGAATCCTGCCACCGCGAAACGTATAGGCCGCCTCCAGCGACGCAATCGGATAAACCACGGCGACGTCCGCCACGTGCCGCCCATGCTGCAGCATGTAACTCAACCGCCCCACGTAATCGTTCAGCTTGCCAACGTCCTTCAAGCGCTGGCTGATATCTTTAGCGCTGACCTGGCGGTTGATGCCCATCGCATATTGATCCATCGCCACTTGCGCTGCGATGGTGTCGTCCATGTTCGTATAGGCCGCATACGTCTCCGCCATCGTCACCGGCTTGTCATAGTTGAATGCCGCCGAAGTCACCACCTTATAGCCGCGGTTCGACCGTCCCAAGTAAAAGATATCGTCGTGCCCCGGCACGCTCTGATGCTCGAACATCTTCATCAAATCGCCATTGGTCGGCACCGGATTCACCACTTCCTCCTGATCCAGATGCCCGCTTGACTCAATGCCATGCTCCGTACACCAGCGCGCCAAGCGCGCTGAAAAGTTATCCGCAAAGATCTGCGCCCTCATCCCAAACAACGCATTGCGCGCCGCCGCCGTCTCAGGTCCAATGTCGTACCAAAGCGCCGGATAGTCCTTCATCGCGGAGCGCCCGTACTTCTTCTCAAACTTCGTGTTCAAGGAGGCCGTCCACATCCGCCCATTCATCCAATGCAGCGTCGGCTCGTCGTAGAACGACATCGTGATCAAGCTGCCCCAGTAATCCTTCAGGTGGTCGTAAAACTTGTCGTAGCTCATCGCAATAAACGCCTTCATCGCATCCTCGTCCAGGTAATCCACCAGTCCCGGATTGCGAATCTTCAGAATGGCCGTCGTATTCAGATAGAAGACCATCAGCTTCCACGGCCCGGCGCCGGCCTCGCACGCCACGCGCCCGTTCGCGGTTTTGCGCGCGCTGACGTCAATGCGTTCATGGGTCCGCGTGTTCATCAACACCGCTCCCACATAGATGCCTTCGGGAACCGCAAGCTCCACCCTCGCCGGACCCGCCACATCCTTCTCCACCATATCCAGCCGCTTCGCCATATACTGCGGATACTTGGTGAACAACTGCCCGCCCACGGTGCCGGTCGGATATTCATAGTCGTCATAGAAGACCACCGACATCCCATTCCGTTTCGCTTCCGCCATCGCCACCCGGTACAACCGGAAGAACTCATCGCTCAGATATTCGATTCCGGAATCATAGAACTTCAGGTGCGGCGCGCCCTGCCGCACATACGCCGGGTCGAGGTTCTTCCCATTCCCGCCGTTCACGGCGATAAAGAACCCACCAAAGCGGTCCTTCGCCATCCCCCGAATCTCCCTTACAATTTGCGCCTCCGTCACTTTCGAAAGATCGTATCCCCACATCGCCCTGCCACGGAACTCAGCGGGAGGATTCTGGAAAGTAGCGAGGTCGGGCCCCTCAGCGGCCCCAAGCGCAGAGCCAAACACTGCGAGAGCTGCCACCAGACGAACAACCATAACGCTCCTGTCTCCCCGCATTGAGTTGTAAAGGCGGGGTGCGCGCGGTATATGTATACCATGCTTCGCATCGCTCTCTTGCTTGTTTTTTCCGTAGCCTTTGCCCTCCAGGCCGCGCCACGTACGATCACCGTGGCACAGTCCGCTCCAGCCGACGTCGTAGGTGCTGACAGCGCCGCCTTACAGAAAGCCGCGCAGATGTTGAACCCTGGCGACACCCTCGTCATCGGGCCTGGAACCTACGAGATGAACAACAGCCTCTTCGTGCCTTCGGGAGTAACGGTTCGCGGGACCAAAGACAAGACCATCCTCAAGAAGAGCCGTGGCGTTGAGAGCGCCCTCGCCGAAGATGGCGACTACGGAGAGAGCGCCCTCGCCGTCGCCGAACCGCAGAAGTTCCGTCCCGGCATGGGCGTCTCCATCGTGGACGACAAACTGAACAGCGGCTGGGACATCACCGTCACCAGCGTCGCCGATATCAAAGGTCCCTACCTCATCCTGAACCCCATCACGGTGCGCGACTACGATCAGGAGAACCTCCACGCGAAAGTACGCAACGTGTTTCCCATCCTCGCCGTCATGAACGCCGCCAACGTCACTCTCGAAGACATCACTGTGGACGGCAACAAGGACGAGAACGCCTACATCGACGGCTGCCGCGGCGGCGCTATCTATCTCTACAACGTGCGCGACATCATCGTTCGCAACTGCACAGCGCGGAACTACAACGGCGACGGCATCTCATTTCAAATCACTGAGAATGTCCAGATCCTGAACTGCGATTCCTTCGGCCACACCGGCTACGGCGTGCATCCCGGCACCGGCAGCGCCCGGCCTCTTGTCAAAGGGTGCCGCCTGCACAACAACGGGCAGATCGGCCTCTTCCTCTGCTGGCGTGTCCGTCACGGCCGCTTTGAAGACAACAGCATCGAAGACAACGGCCGCTACGGCATCTCCATCGGCCACAAAGACACCGACAACGAGTTCCTCAATAACACCGTCGCCCGCAACGGCTCCACTGGCGTCTACTTCCGCAAAGAGTCGCCCAAGAATAGCGGCCATCGCAACGTCTTCCGCAACAACACAGTGGTGGACAACGGCAACGCCAAGGATGGCTACGGCTTCTACATCTCCGACGCCACCAAAGACATCGTGATCGAGAAGAACAAAATCGCCGACACGCGCAAAGCCGGAGCCACTCAAAAGGTCGCCATTTTCAAAACGCCCGGCGCCGGTGCCGTCGCCTCCAGCGGCAACGATCTCGGCACGCCCCTCCGCCCATGAGACACTGCTAGTGGTATGGATCAAACTCATCTTCGTGGACTTCTGGAAGAGGTCCGTGCCGGCGCCATGGATATCGACGCCGCCCTCGACCGCCTGAAGCATCTTCCGTTTGAGGACATCGGCTTCGCGAAAGTGGATCACCACCGCGCCCTGCGGCATGGAATGCCAGAGGTGATCTTCTCCCTCGGCAAGCGTCCGGAGCAGGTTGTGGAGATCGCCAGCCGCCTCCTCGAGCAAGCCCCCAACGTCCTCGCGACACGAGCCGATGAACGCACCGCCGACATGTTCCGTTCGCGCATCCCTGAGGCCGAGTACTTCCCTCTCTCCGGCGCCCTCCGCGTCTGGCGCGACAAGACGGTACATGGCAAAGGAACGGTGGGAGTAGTGTGCGCCGGCGCCGGTGACATCTTCGTGGCCGAAGAGGCGCAGGTAACGTTGGAAGTGATGGGTAATGAAGTAGACGTCATCCACGACGTCGGCGTCGCCGGAATTCACCGCTTGATGAGCAACCGGGAGCGGCTCACCAAAGCTCGCGTCTTGGTGGTGTGCGCCGGAATGGAAGGAGCGCTACCGAGCGCCGTCGGAGGCCTTGTCTCCTGCCCCGTGATCGCCGTGCCCACCAGCATCGGCTACGGAGCCAGTTTCCACGGTCTTGCGGCTCTACTGGGAATGCTGAATAGTTGCGCCAGCAACGTGACCGTGGTGAACATCGATAACGGCTTTGGCGCAGGCTACGTAGCGAGCCTGATTAATAGACTGTAGTTGTTTTGGCCTCAAGCCCCCGCGGCAGCCAGTGTCAGCTCTTCCGATTCCTGCGTGAACACGTAAATGGCGAACAGCGGCTTCGGCTCCCCGCGGCCCCACCGGTTTACCTTCCATTGCACACGCACCGTGCGTACATCCGGCGTTCGCGACAGATCCAGCAGCATCGTATAAGTACCGCAATAGAACTTCTGCGGGAACGAAAATAAAGGAATCGTCCCCCAATCGGAGCCGTCAGCGGAGCCCCAGATCGAGAGTTCGAGGCTCTCTTGTTCAATGATTCGAGTGATTCCTAAGGTAAATACGAAGGTTTTGCCGTGGGAGGATCCGACATCGAACTGCTGGCCGGTGCCGTCCTCCCGGACAATCGTTTCCGGAAGGATAAAGGTCTGAAGCATGTGCCCTCCACAGGCCTGCCATCAACCGGACAGCATACATAATCGCTATGCGCCGCGCAGCTTAAGCAGACGTGCTCTTGACTCTTCCAGAGTCTCATATTTCTTGCAAAAACAAAAGCGAATTAAATGGTGCCCTTTCTCTGAATTAAGAAAAAAGCTCGATCCCGGAACGCCCGCCACCCCAATGTCTTCAACAAGATACTTCGCAAAGGCAACATCGTCAGGAAAGCCAAAATTGGAGATATCCGCCATGATGTAATAGGCGCCCGAAGGTCGCACTGGCAGGAACCCGGACTGCCGCAATATCTCCAACATCAGATCGCGGCGCCGTACATAATCCTCCGAAAGATGGACATAGTAGGAATTCGGCAGTCCGAGAGCGATCACACCGGCGGCCTGCAAGGGCGATGCAGCACCCACCGTCAGGAAATCATGAACTTTTCGTATAGTATCCGTCAGGTCCGGCGAAGCAAGCACCCAGCCTACTCGCCACCCGGTGACTGAGTACGTCTTACTCATACTATTGATCAGAATCGAGCGGTCCCGCATCCCCGGAATCGTCATAATTGGAATATGCGAAACGCCGTCGAAAACGATATGTTCATAAATCTCGTCAGTAATCGCTAGGACGTCATATTCCTGACACAATTCCGCTATGAATTCTAACTCCTGCCGTGTGAACACCTTACCCGTTGGATTGTTAGGCGAGTTAATGATGATCGCCTTGGTCTTTGCATTGAACGCCTGGCGCAGCTCATCCGGATCGAACGACCACGTCGGGGCATGCAGGGTCACCAGCCGCCGCTTGGCGCCGCACAACTCCGCATCCGGTGCATAATTCTCGTAATACGGCTCAAATACTACGATTTCGTCACCCGGATTCGTCACCGCGAGCAGTGTCGCGATCATACCCTCTGTAGCGCCACAGCAAACCGTGATCTCGCGCTCCGGATCCAGATCCAACCCATACCAAGGGCGGTACTTAGCGGCGATCGCATCGCGGAACGGCTTAGCGCCCCAGGTGATGCTGTACTGGTTGATATCGGCGCTAATTGCGTCTCGCGCGGCATCCTTTAATACATCGGGAGCGGGAAAATCGGGAAACCCCTGCGCCAGGTTCACGGCTTTATTCCGGATCGCCTGTCGCGTCATATCGCGAATCACCGATTCGGTGAACTCAGCAGTCCGGGCGCTCCGGAAGCGGGCGCGGTTGTGGTCGGTAGGACCGGTCTCGAGACGGGAGGCCATTTAAGGAGGGTACAGCAGCCGGCGAACCCCCGTAAAGTTCGGCGCTAATCTCCACCCGGCTTTGGCCCGCCCGTCTTCCCCTCCACCAGCGTCACCACCTGATCCGCCTTCACGTTCTCCATCCGCTCCACCAGCCCGCTTGGCCACTTCACTTCAAGCCAATCCGCCTTGCCCTCATCGCCCATCCCAAAATGCACCCGCAGATCGTTGCTCGAAAGGTAGCTGTTGCCCGCCTTGATCTCGCGCATGATTTGCAGCTTCCCCGCATGCAGCGTCAGGCGCGCCCCCACCGCCGAACGGTTGCTCTTCGTACCCACGCACTTCACCATCAGCCAGTGCGCTTGGCTCGCCATCTCGTTGTGCAGAAGCACCGGCGCATCGTCCAGGTTATTCACCAGGACATCCAACTTGCCGTCGTTGTCGTAGTCGCCAACCGCCAAACCCCGACTCTTCCACCGTTCCGACAACCCTAGTTCCAAGCCCACTTCCTTAAACGTCTTGTCGTGCTTGTTCAAAAACACCAGCGCCCTCTGCTTGTACTGCAAGCCCAACTGAAACCGGTCCGCTTCCGGATACAAATGGCCGTTCACAACGAACAGGTCTTCCCAACCATCATTATTGAGGTCGCCAAACAGCGTTCCCCAGCCCACAAACAGGTGCGTCGTATCGCCGTGGCCAGCGGTATTCGTAATGATCGTGAAGCTACCGTCGTGGTTGTTCAACAGCAGCGTATTGGACTGGAACGACGCGTTCGTGTAGTACATATCCAGCCACCCGTCGTTGTCCAGGTCGCCGTAGTCCACACCCATCGACCCCTGCTCCACGCCATCTTCGGATAGAGCGGCGCCCGCCGTCACAGCCACCTGCTCAAACTTCCCTTTCCCCAGGTTGTGGTAGAGCAGATTCCCTGTGAGGTCATTGGCGACGAAGATGTCGGGCCACCCGTCGTTGTCGTAATCCCCGATCAACACGCCGAGCCCATACCACTTCCCCGGATCGATCTCGAGAGCCTCAGTCCGATCTTGAAAATGCCCCTTCCCATCGCCGAAGTACAGTGCGTCCCGTTGCCCCGGAAGTCCGCGCGGCCCGCAGAACACACGCACCCCGCGGTAATTGCAGGAATCGTCAGCCTTGGGCGCCTTCAACACCGAATAATCCAGGTAGTTCGCGATGTACAGGTCCAGGTTTCCGTCGCCGTCCAAGTCGCCGAAGGCCGCGCCCATCGCCCACAGTCCCAGCCCTTGAATTCCCGCAGCCGCTGCCACATCCGCAAAGGTCCCATCGCCCTTGTTGTGAAACAGGAAATTGCGCATGTACCCGGTGACCAGGATGTCGTCCCAGCCATCGTTGTCGTAATCGGCCACCGCCACGCCCATACCCCAACCCTTCACCGCGTCCAGGCCCGCCTGGTGCGTCACATCCTGGAAATGGCCATGCCCGTCCCCGCGGTACAGTGCGCACACAGCATCGCCCCCCGATCGGAAATTGGCCAGGCTCGCGCCGCGTACCAGTAGGATGTCGAGGTTGCCGTCGTTGTTGTAATCGAGAAACGCCGCACCGCCGCCCATCACTTCCACAATGTGAGGCTTCGCATTGGGATCGCCGCCTTGCACATTACGGAACCCCGCGATGCCCGATTTCGCCGTCACGTCCACGAATTTGGGCGACTCCAACCCAGCCGGAAGGGCGCACAACGCCAGAGCCAACGTCAAACCGGTGTACCGGATCAACGGCCTGTCTCTCCGTACTTCCGCTCCACGTCTTTATCCCGCGCCGTGGCGCGCACGGCATTCAGCCTACTGAAGACATCCGCCTCTCTCTTCGCGTCCTCCGCCCGGCCTAGCCCACGGTACGCGCGAGAAAGGTGCAGGTGCAGCGATGCCAGCTTGTCGTCCACTTGGATCGCCCGTTCCATAGCCGCTGCCGCCTCTCGATAGTCTTTCAACTGGATCAATGCTTTCCCTATTCCCTCATGCGCTTCCATCATGTTCCGATCGGCTTCCAGAGCCTGCCGGTACTGCTTCAGGCTCTCCTCCGGCTTCCCCATCTTAAACAGAACATCGCCGAACATCACGCGCGCTTCAATCAACTTCGGATCCTTCGCCAGCGCCGTCTCCAAGTACGGAGCAGCCTCGGCGAACCGTCCGAAGTTATTCAACTGCGCCGCCACGTGGTAAGACGCCATTGCGTTATCTGGAAACCGCGCCAGAGTCTCCTGCGCGAGCTTCAAAGCCGGCTCGTATTCCAGGTTCCTGTAGTGACTCTGGATCAACAGAAAGCGCGGCTCCGGATTGTCTGGCTCCAGCGGAACGGCCTTCTTCAGGACATCGATCGCGTCCACGTAGTAGCGCTGCTGGAAGTACTGCAATCCCAGCATCGTCAGCAGGCGCGGACTATCGGAACGGATGCTCGCCGCCGCCCGCAGATGTTTGATCGCCTCGGCGCTATCGCCCGTTTCCACCAGCAGCGCGCCCAGCAGCGCCTCGGCTTCGTAGAACCCGGGCTTCAGTTCCACCGCCCGCT